>CANQEV010000011.1 GCA_947595925.1 uncultured Acetatifactor sp.
AAACTAATAGTTTTATGAGTTTTTTAAAGTATGACAGAAAAACTAACTGAGGTAAAGGCGGGCGATTTTACGCATACGATCATTCTTCCGGGACAGAAACAATACGCCCTTCAGGGTCGTGATCTCAATCTCCCCCGGGGAAGTCTCCACTCCGGAAAGCGCCGTATAAAGCTGGGCAGCGTTCTCCGGCTCGCTGAAAAGCGTGGTAAACACATCCGATTTTACCTTGCGGTTGGAATTGACATTTGTTCTTTCTTCTGACATAGGCAGACTCCTCCTTAAAGTTAACTTTTTCATCTTGAAAAGTATCGCGGAACCGCGAAAAAGAAATTTGATTTCAAAGACACGCTGATTATATCAGAAGCAAAAATTCTTGTAAAGATTTTTCATTAAATTTATAATTTTTTTAGTAACTGTTCTACCTATAGACGGAACCGCTGCTATCTTTCCATTTTTTCAATGTGTTCAGTATCTTACTTGGTATATCAGAAGCATATTTTATCGAAACGCAAAAGGGGAAAGCTGCAGAAATGGCTGTGAGCATCTATTCGCCCCAGTTCATTATCTGCAGCTCTCGTTTTGTATTGCCTAGTTTTTACTGTCCATAAACTGTGGCACAGTAATCCCCGCGCCGCTCATATTGCGGTAGTAATCGTATGCCGCCTTGGAGCTCTGTCTGCCCTGGCGGATACCTGCCTTAGCCTTTGCAAAGTATTCTTCTATCAGCTTTTTGTTCCGGGCTTCCTCCGCCTGGATGGCGACGCTCATGTCCGTGATCCGGCGGATTTTCTCCTGTAACTCCCGGATCCGGTCTGCATGTACTGCCCGGTTTTCGTTCAGCTCTTCTTTCACCTGAGCATACAGGGTCTCAAATCCCTCGTCCAGCTTTTCCACCCTCTGGATCAATTCCTCCTTTTCCTCCAGGGCCTTGTCAAAGCTGTCCATGTCCGGAGTCTGCTCCGTCAGGGCTTTCTCCTGTTTCTGATTGTATGCCTGGATATCCTGTAAGACAGATATCTTTTGATCCAGGCTCTCGGAAAGTAATGTCAGGCTGTTCTCCAAGTGTTCTTCCTCCCTGTTGCCACAGCAACCATGTCTGCGTCATCTCGCGGCAGTTCAGACGGATTCCATCCGAACCGATGCAGTTTTTCAGGCTTTCGTCAGCCGCATAACTTCCTTCCAAGTGTCTCGAACAGAGTGAAGATGCCGATTGACCTCCTGCAGGATTGCAGGATCCTTTTTTACATTGGCCTCCACAAGGCGATCCGAGAGGTAGACATAAATCCTCTCAAAATCCTTTGCCACCTCATACTGCATATCCAGAGTCTGACGCAGATAATCAATGATCTTCTGCGCTTTAACGATATTAGTATGCGCTTTCTGGATGTCCTTGCGCTCCAGACCCGCCTCGGCAAGATTGCAAAACTTAATCGCCCCCTCGTAGAGCATGAGGGTCAGCTCCGCGGGGGAGGCAGTCATGATTTTATTGTTGCTGTACTGTGCGTATGCGCTTGGCAATGCCATGGATTAGTTTCCTCCAAACAGTCCGGAGAAGGCGCTGGTCTTGCTCTGAAGCTTTGCCATAGCACTCTCCATCTTTGCGAACTTCTTGTACCACTTATCCTCGTAATCGTTGAGTTTCTGTTCCATCTCTGCGATCTTCGTGGTATAAGCATCGTAGTCCGATTTCATCTTCTTATCGTCGTAGAAATTTCCAAAGGATCGATAACCGTCCACCGACTTTGACATATCCGACATCTTTGCATAAAGATTCTGGGACAGTTTCATAAAAAAGTTAATCACTGTATCCGGATCCGAGGAGATCATGGACTTCAGCTTATCCGCATTGCCGGAGGTATTCGCGTCATCCGGGTCGCCGTCGATATGGTAGGCGTTCTTCTCGTTGTCCGCGGAGCTGAAATATCCCAGGGTGCCGATGCCGAAGTCGCTGAGATACATAGTCTTCCCGTCGATTTCAATACCAGCGGCCAACACCGACTTCATAGCGGAACTGACATCGTCCAGGTTCTCGTCCCGACGGAGGATGGAGTCTTTAATCTTCTTCTCCCACTCCTCGATATCGGAGTCGGTCATGGCTTCCTTCTCCTCGTTAGTGAGGGGTTCATATCCCTTTGCAGAGTCAGCGTTGTACATCTTATCCATCTCATTGATGATCTCGTTGTACTCCTTAAAAAAACCTTTCACTAGGTCATAAATCCCGTCGGTATCCGTCTGGGTGCTCAGGGTTACGGGACCGTCGGTCTTCTCCTGGGCGGTAATGGTCAGACCGTTGATCTCGAATGTATTCGTGCTGCTCTTAAAGCTGGCGCCGTTTAAGAGGATCTCCGCGTCTTGACCGGCCACCTTGTGGGCGGATTGCTCATCCAGTCCCAGCTTGGACAGGGCCTTTGTGCCGCCCTCATCCAATGCGGTGATCTGAAAGTCGTTTGCGGCTCCGGATTCCTTCGCGCTGACAAAGAGCCTCTGGTTCTTCTCGTCGAAGCTGGCGTTCAGCCCGGCCTCTTTTAATTTATTCAAGACGTCGGAGATCGTAGTTTCCCCGGTGATGTCCAGATCCACAGTCTTCCCGCCGGAAGTGATCTGGATCTTTCCGCCTGCGTCCAGTCCCAGGTCGCTCATGGTGGACAGCGCGTTAAAGCCGCCCTTGCCGCCTTCGGCATTCGTGAGCTCGCCGCCGGTGAGATAAGCGGTCTTCGCCAGTTCCTTAATCTCCAGCTCCTGTACGCCATTTGCAGCGCCCTCTCCGGTGATCACGCTGGCCGCGCTGGTGTTGGAGACTTTCGTCACCTTCTTCGCGTAAGCCGTAGAAAAACGCATATTGCTGAGGTACTTGGACTGCAGATTCTTCAGTTTCGTGTTCAGTTCCTTCCAAGCGTCCTGCTTCACATTGGCCTTCATCTGCTGTTTCTTTACTTTTGTGACTTTCGTCTTTCTGGCTTCTACCAGCTGAGCAATTAAACTCTCCGTATCCATGCCGGAGATCATGCCCGATAATCTTGTTCCTGCCATATTCAGCCTCCATACTTTTCCGGGAGAAATCCGTTTCTCCCCTAATTTTATATTATTTGCTTCGCGGATTCCTTTTTATCAGCGCTTCTCGTCCACAAGAATCCCGGCCATCTCCCAGACCTTGGCGATCATATCCAGGGTCTTCTCGGGGGGAAGTTCCTTGATCACTTCTTTCGTCTTCTTGTCTACGAGTTTAATAGTCACGCGATGGGTCCCCTCATGCACGCCGAAGACCGCCTCCGAGTTGGGAAGGTTCTTCTTCATCTGCTCCAGGGCCTTCTTGATCTGCTCGGTCTCGTTCTGGAAGGCCTTCTGACGGTCCTCCCCGCTCTGGGATTCGTTCTTGGGTTTCGCGTTCTCCACGACGCCGGTGGTCTGATCCACGTTCTCCGCCGCCTGGGTTGCAGCCGACGCATCCGGGGATGTCTTCTCAGCCGCCTCCACGGGCTTCACCGGTGGAACATAAGCCTGCGCCTGTACGCTCATTACGCTGGAAATTGGTTCCATAGTCATTTTTGTCACCTCCATGTGTCAGGAGCGGAACTCTCCTTTTCCGCTCTCACCTATGAGTTAAAGTGCCTATACAATCTTATTATCGTATATTTTTACAAAAAAGTGAATAGGGTAATGAAAAAATTCTATGAAAAATCTTTACTTTTTTCCTCTAACAGTTCAAAATCATTCGTTCTTTTTGCCAACGGTGTTAAATCTCCTTTGTATGTCTACAGAAAAGGCAGAGACTGTAATCGCCCCTGCCTTCTGCTAACTCGCTCACTTATGGGCTGTGCATCACCCACTTATAACTCGCTCATTTATAAGGCTGTGCATCACCTTCTATATTTAGTATACAACATTTTTTTGATTTACAACCTATTTTTATAATTTTTTAAATTTTAACTATATTTTACCCCAGCAGTTCCTTCAGGGCGTCCATGCCCGACGCATCCGCGGCCGCCTTGTTCGCCTCCTGGATCTGCAGGTAGACTTCTTTCCGGTAAACCGGGACTTCCTTCGGCGCGGTGATGCCGATCTTTACCTGGTCGCCCTTGACTTCCAGGATGGTGATCTCGATGTTGTTGTTGATGATCAGGGCTTCATTTTTCTTCCGGGAGAGAGCCAGCATACTACTCACCTGCCTTTCTCGACTTAACGATATCGTAAATAGGGAACTTTACGGGGCAGTCGCTGCCGTCCACAATGATCTGGCAGGCCTTCCGCGTTGTCACGTTGACCACGATGGGACCCTGCAGGTTCACGGTCATCTTCGTCAGATCCGAGGGGACGCTGACTGTAACCAGCACCAGGAGGTTGTCATCGTTCAGCTCTCCAAGCCCTTTCAGCAGTTCCTCGTCCACTTCGGGGGAATAATCCTCCTTTACCAGAAGGGGATCCATCACGGGCATGGCAAAATTCGGTTCATCGATGGACTGCAGGAACCGGATTCCCACGTCGGTTCCCTTTTCCATGTCGTAGAGCAGGGTAAATCTCTTCATTTCCGGGAAGCCGATGATCCCGTTCTCGAAGGTGATGATCTTTTCTTCCTCAATGTCCACTTCCCCAAATACTCTTGTGTTGATCTTCATGCTGTCTCCTTTCGCTTTTCCGGCCGTGCCGGTTTCTTCTTTTTTAGATATAATTCAGGAGGCTGTTCTGGGACACTTTTCCGGTAGCCATCAGTGCCGCCGTATAGGTCAGCTCCGCGCTGCCGAGCTGGATCGCCACCTCCGCCATGTCCGCGTCCTCATTGTTGCTCTTTAAGGTCTCAAAGGTAGTCTTCTGATCCTGCATGCGGTTCTCGATGAGCTCCAGCTTCTTGGAGCGGTTGCCGCAGTTTGTGAGGCTGAGCGTCACGTCGCTCAGATAGCCCTGGAAAGCAGTGATGCCGTTCTCAAAGAGCTTCTGGCTCTTATCCTTTGCCAGGGTCAGGGCCTTATCCACCGCCTGGATCTGGTTCCTCAGAGTCGTCTGCTCCGCGCTGCCGTCTTCCACGGTCTTCAGCGCATCCTCCAGGGTTTCCTTTACTTTTTCCAGGTCCGTCACTTCCTCCAGGGAGGCAAGGAGGTCGTCCGCCGTCCTTCCGATGCCGTGCTTGAAGCACTCGTCGGCGGTGGAGTTCACCCGGATGGTCTGGTTGAAGCCCACGTCGTACTCGATATCCTGGCGTTCCTTCGCACCTTTTAAGTAATCCTCGTTATATTTTATGCCGTCCGCCTCGCAATAGAAATAGTGCTCCGGGCGAAGGTCCCCGTCCTGCCAGGAGTCCTTCTGATAGGTCACCCGGATCTCTCCCTCGTTGGCAGTGGTGCGGACGTCGTCCTTCACCGCCGCCAGGGCATCATAGCGGTTTTTTCCCAGGAGGACCTCACCGGTCTCCGGCACATAGATGAAAGCGTCGTCATCGTTGGCCGCCGCCGTGTAAGGATCGTCGTAGGCGTGCATCACCTTCGCATCATCCATGGTCTTCCACTCATACTGCGGATTCTCCCCGTCCTCCACCAGGGTCTGATAGCTGATCTGCGGGAGCGTATTTTCGGAGCACTGGTCGTAGGCCAGGCGGATGCGGTGCACATCCACCGCGGAGACCTGATCCTCTAAAAGTTCCTGGTTTTCCGGATCCATGTAGTTGCTGGCGGTGAGGTCCGTCAGACCCGCGCTGTTCACGCTGGTCTTGGTGTCCATGTCGTCCGGGGTGAGCTGTTCCGTGATGGTATAGGCCGTGTCGGAAGCGCCCTGGAAGCTCACCGGGGTGTCAGTGCGATAGCCGGTGAAGACGTATCTCCCCGCGTAGTCGGCGTTGGCGGTGCTGTACACCTCATCGCTGAGGGCCTGCAGCTGCTCCAGAATGATCTTCCTGTCGGTGCTGGTCAGATCGCCGTTGGCTCCCTTGGTGCACTGTTCGATCATCTTTGTGATGACTTCGGACTGGCACTTGATGGCGCTCTCCGTCACCTCCAGCCAGCTGTTGGCATCAGGGATGTTCTTGGAGTAATACTGGGTCACTTCCGTCACGTTGCTGCGAAGCCGCAGGGCGCGGATGGCCACTACGGGGTCATCAGAAACCCGGGAGACCTTTTTCTCAGTGGACATCTGGGTGCTCAGCTTATCCTGGTAGATCTTGTTGGTGTTGATGTTGTTCAGGTTGTTGCGCTGCATGATCTTGTTTGTAATTCTCATGTTGCCTCACATTCTGCCGGATAAAGCGGCGGGTTAAATGATTTACATGTAACAGTTCACTCGCGCCATTCGCAAAGCCGCGCTCACGCGCTTTCCGCTGCTTCGCAGCTCCCTTTGCTCATAGAGTGGCGCTCCCTTCGTCCGCTGTCTTAGGCAGCTTCCCGTGAGAGCACGGAGCTGCCTGAGGCAGCGGACGAGTGAACTGTTATACTATATCCCTGTCTGGAGGATCAGTCGGTCGTAGATCTCCGTAAAGGTCTGCATCATCTTTGAGGAGAGGCTGTAGGCGTACTGGAACTTTACTAAGTCCAACGCTTCTTCGTCCTCGTCCACCCCGGAGATGGACATCCGCTGGGTGTCGATGGCGTCCGTGATCTCCTGGTTGCAGGTGTAAAACCTCTGGGCGCTGGAGGAATTCAGAGCGACATCCGAGAGGATGCACTGCAGGAATTCCGAGGCGCTGGCGCCGCGGAAGCTCATCTTGTCCTTGTCGATCCCCATGGTCTGCAGTTCTTTCAGAAGGTCCCGCTGCTCCACGCCGTCACCCTGCTGGAATTTATTTGCCAGGAGGTTGGAGTCCAGTTCCACAGCTCTTAAAATGCTGAGGTTTTTAGCGGTCATACGGTAATAGGAATCCGACTTGGAGCTGACCTTCAGGGCCCCGGTCTGCTGGAACTGTTCATAGGTAAAGTTGTCGAACCGGGTGCTGTCCGGGAAATTAAACTGTTCCTCATCGGTCACATGATCCGCAGTAAAGAGATTGCAGCCGGGATTCCCGTAGTAATCATATCCCGATTCCAGTATGCTGTTATATTTTTCGGAGTAGGTCCTCACCCACTCGTTCATCTGGTTCATGTAATAGGGGATTCCCTGATAATCCAGGTTCCAGCCCACCTGCGCCTTCTTGCCGATGCGGTCGTTGGTGATGCGTCTGCCGTTCAGGGAACCGTCGGAGAGCTCGAAAGTATAGCTGTAGACCTGGTCGCCGTTCTCGTCGTAGCTGATCTCGCACTCCCAGGAGTCGTAGTAGTATTCCTGGTTCCCCAGGAGGATCTTTCCGCCCTGGTCCGACAGGTTGCACTTGTTCAGATCCTGCAGGTAGTGTTCGTTCACGCGGACGGTGACGGTGTCTTTCAGGCCGTTCTCCGTGACGCCGACCTCCGTGATCTCCCCGTAAAATTCTTCTCCGTTGTTGCCGTCCCGCATATCCGCCAGGCCCCGGAGTTCCCCTCCCATGGCCGGATTGTAGAGGTTGAACTGTTCTCCCTCGTTTTTCCAGTAGACGTCGTACAGGCCGTCGATATCGGTCTGGTTCACTTTCTCGTAATCCGCCCGGGCCCTGCACTCCAGTTCCCTGAAGTCGCTTCCGTCCACCAGGAGCTGTCCTCCGGCGATCCGGACGATGAAGCGGTTGCATCCCGTATCCCTATCAGGGTACACCGGATCGATGACCGGCGTCTCCGAAATCTGCACGTCCACGATGGCGGAGAGCTTATCGATCAAAAGGCTTCTCCTGTCCCGAAGCTCGTTCGCCACGCAGCTTCCGCTGACTTCAATGGTATTGATCTGGTTGTTCAGGGTGGCGATCTCGCTGGCCAGGGAAGAAATCTCATCAACCTTTGTCTTGATCTCCAGGTTGATGTCCCTCTGCATGTTTTCCAGGTTTCCCGCAAGGCCGTTAAAGTATTCCGTCAGGTTCCCCGCGCTGCCGATATACTGGGACTTTGCCTTGTCGCTGCCGGGATCCTTTAAGAGCTCCTGCATGCTGACGGTATTGAACTGGTCAAAAACCGTCTTGAATCCGGCGTTCAGTCCGTCGTCGTCAAAGTAGACCTCGATCTGTTCCATGTAGTATTGCTTCATCTCGTACTGGCCGGTTACGGAGCGGCTGCTCCAGAACTTTCCGTCGTAGAATTCGTCGCGGATCCTCTCCACCGCCAGGGTGTCCACCCCGGCTCCGGCGCATCCGTATTTCTGAAAGACCCGGATGGGCGCGCTGGCCTGCTGTATCACATGCTGCCTGCTGTATCCTTCCGTCTGCACATTGGCGATGTTGTTGGCCGTGGTATTTATGGCTGCGTTCGCCGCCAGAAGACCCTTATACGCAATATTCAATCCAAAAAACTGAGATGGCATCGGCTGCCTCCTATCTCCCTAGCGGAACAGGGTTGTGATGATATGCTCCAGCATTTCACTCACGGCGTTGATATAGCGGCTGGAAGCGTTGTAAGCGTTCTGTAACTTGATCATCGTGGACAGCTCGTCTTCCGAGGAGACAGAAGACACCTGGTCCCGGGCGTTCTCCGTATATTCCACGGTGGACTGCTGGTTCTCGTAAATGGCCTTGTACACGTACCCGGAGTTCGCCACCTGGGCCACCAGGTCCGAGTAGTAGCCCACGATGCTGGTGCGCTTGCGGACATTGGGATTCAAGACGTATTTTTCCTGGGTAAACAGGTCCTTTAACGCCTCCGCCGTCTCGATGTCCTCGCTGCCGTCTTCTTTCCGAAAGCCTAGAAGGGAGGGTTTCTGCATCAGCTCCTGGTTCACCCGGGTATTGCTCACCGAGTAAAGGCTCTCCGTGACGGCCGGGTCTTCCTCCTGATACACCCAGTACTCAGCGGTGACGCCGTTTTCGTCCGTGGCCCGCACCTTCTTATAGCCGTCAGTCAGGTTTTTCGTAAAGAGCTGGAGCGGCCTGCCGTTCTGGTCCCGCATGTAACCGCCATCGTCCATCTCCGCGTAGCGGGCATTTTGAAGGACTGTCCCGTCCTCCAGCGTCAGAGTGCCCGTCTTCACCCCCGCCGCGTTTTCCAGCACCTTGTTGATCTCGGTGGTGAGGAAATGGATCATCTGGTCAAATTCCGCCTGTATGTTCATGACAACGGACTGGGACACGCTGTCGTAATTTGTTTCGATGTCTGAATAGTTCGCCCTGTGATCGCCCCGGGCCAGGAACATGGCCTTCAGTCCGCCGATGTCCGTCTGTTTGTCGGAGGAGATCTCCCTGTTCAGGTCGAAGACCCTGGCGCCCTCTATGTTATAATCCCGGAAACCGTTGCTGTTTATCGTATAAGTCGCATTCTGGGGCCAGAACGCCGTGTAGAAGCCGGTGCTCTCATCCAGGTCCAGGCCGATGTCAAAGCAGGTATCCCCTTTTACGAAATCCACGCCCTCTATGCGGACGGCCACGTTTCCCATGGCGTCCTCGCTGAACGTGATATCCACCAGCTCCGCCAGCTCATCCAGCAGGCGGTTCCGGGTATCCCGGTAATCGTTGGCAGATTCCACGCCCCCGGCCTCAATGGACCGGATCGTGTCGTTCAGCTCCAGGATCTGATGGCCGTAAGAATTCACCTTATCCACCTGCTGGACGATCTGTTCATTCAATCTGTCCTGATAGGTGGCCAGTCCGTCATAAATGCCATGGGCCCGGGTCATCAGTTCCGACGCCCTCTGCACAAAAAGACCCTGGGTGACCGTGCTGGCCGGATCTTTCGCCAGTTCCTGCACGGCGGTCCAAAGGTCTGTAATATCTTTCTCAAAGGCCTCGCCGTTCAGCTCTCCCAGCTGAAATTCCACTTCGTCCATGACTTCGGTGGAAACCTGGTAGAACATGCTGCGTCCGGACTCCCGGCGGAAGGACTGATCCAGGAAAAAGTCCCTTACCTGTTTTGAACGGGAATAAACGGTGCCAAGTCCTACCTGCTGATAGGAGATGGCGGAGTCTGATTTTGACAACGTGTTATACCGCAGGTCCGACTGAAGGATCTGCTGCCGGGTGTACCCCTTGGTATCCGCGTTGGAAAGATTATGCGCTACGGTATTCAGCGCATTCTGACTTGTCTTTAATCCGGATGCTCCTACATATAATGCTCCCCACAAGGACATATCCGCTCACCTCTACTGCTTTGCGTCAAAGTTCCCGGGCGTCACGCCCATGGAACTCCCGGCGCTGTAAGCGCCTTTGTTATAGTTCGCAGTCTCCGGAGCCGCCTTCATCGCCTGCACCAGGTTCATCTCAAATTCGATCATCTCCAGCGCGTTGGTCAGCAGCTCCTTATTCTGTTCATTGACTCTCTGCAAGCCTCTCACCGCGCTCTTTAATCTGTCGTGTATCTCCGCCAAGGCGTTTCTCTCCGCCGGGCGGTTCTCCAGCATGGCGATCAGATCATCCAGCTTCAGTGTCTCAACATCCCTGTTAATAACATTCGCTATGTCCGCATAGACCACCGAACGCTTTTTCTCCAGGTTCGTGATCCTGCTGGCATAATCCTGTTCCTCATCCGTGATTTTTTGAAGTTCCTCCAGGTCACCCTTGATGATGACCGGGGTCTTTTTCTGGGACAGCTCCAACAGCCCTTCGTACTCCGCGCATTCCTTCTCGAGCGTCCCGATCAGGTTTTCCATCAAACTCGCCATGGACTACCTCATTTCCGCATATTTCTTCATCAGTTTGTCTGCAAAGCTCTCCGCGTCCACCTGATAACTTCCGCTCTGGATCCTGGCTTTAATGGGAGCCGTCACATCTTCCCTGATATCCGCGCTCGCAGCGACAGCGGCCTTCGCCGTCTGGAAATCCTTTCCAATGCTGCTGATCTGCACTTTGTCAGCCGCCGGAACGAAGCCGGTCCTCTGGGGACGGTCCACTTTCTTCGTCTGGTACATCTGCTGAACCTGTGTATAAGCCTCTATACGCATTGCCGTCTCCTCCTTTCCTACACAATCTTTATCGGATGACTGCGGAAAAACTTTAGGCCGTTTTGGAAAAAAGTCGTCAGAAACGGCTAATTTCTGATGTATTCCCGATAGTCGTCCTCGCTGGCGAACAAGATATATTTGCCGTCCACATATCCCATGTACCCATACGCCGTGTTGTAACCTTTCATAAAAATACCTCCTTATCAGAACGTCTGTTTTTGTTTCTGATAAGAAGGTATCATTTTTAATGGGTAATAAAGTTCCCTGAATATCCTGTTTTTAGAATATCCTGTCGCTTCTGCCGTTTGGACGCCCACGCTCCGTCAAATGGTTTCCGGAAAAGGACGTTCACAAGGAGAACCGCCGCCTTATTTCAGAACCACCTTGTCCAGGTGCCAGATTTCGTCCACGTACTGCTGGATGGTCCTGTCTGAGGTAAACTTGCCGGAGCATGCCACGTTCAGGATCGCGCTCTTCGCCCAGCCGGCCTCGTCCATGTACTTCTCCTCGATCTTCTTCTGTGCCTCCGCGTAGGACTTGAAGTCCTTCAGGATAAAGTAGGTGTCCGCCTTGGAAGTGCTCTGGGTATTCAGGAGCGAATTGTACAGCGGGCGGAACAGCTCGGGATCCTGGGACGCGTAAGTCCCGTTGATCAGCTGCATCAGCACCTTGCGGACATCGGGATCGTTGTTGAAGATCTCCATGGGATTGTAGCCGCCGTTCTGCTCGTAGTTGATGACTTCGTCGGAGGTCAGGCCGAAGATAACGGCGTTCTCGGCACCCACTTCCTCCACGATCTCCACGTTCGCGCCGTCCATGGTTCCCAGGGTGATGGCGCCGTTCAGCATGAACTTCATGTTGCCCGTGCCGGAAGCCTCCTTACTTGCGGTGGAGATCTGCTCGGACACGTCCGCCGCCGCGAAGATCAGCTCCGCGTTGGACACGTTGTAGTTCTCGATGAAGACCACCTTCAGCTTTCCGCCGATGGAGGCGTCGTTGTTGACCACGTCAGCCACGGAGTTGATCAGCTTAATGGTCAGCTTCGCGTTGCGGTAGCCCGCCGCAGCCTTTGCGCCGAAGATAAAGGTCCTGGGATAGAACTTCATCTCGGGGTGCTCTTTCAAAGTGTTGTAGAGGTACATCACATGCAGGATGTTCAGGAGCTGTCTCTTATACTCGTGGAGCCGCTTTACCTGCACGTCGAAGATGGACCGGGGGTCTACCTCGATATTGTTGTGCTCCAGGATATACTGGGCAAGGCGCACCTTGTTGTGGTACTTGATGTTCATGAACTCCTGCTGGGCCTTCTCGTCGTCCGCATAAACCTTCAGGCGGCTGATCTGGGGCAGGTCGGTGATCCAGTCGCTTCCGCAGCGCTGAGTAACCCAGTCCGCAAGGAGCGGGTTGCCGTGGAGCAGGAACCTTCTCTGGGTGATGCCGTTGGTCTTATTGTTGAAGCGCTCCGGGTACATCTCGTAGAAGTCCCTGAGCTCCTGCTTCTTCAGGATCTCGGTGTGGAGCCGGGCAACGCCGTTCACGGAGTAGCCGGCGACGATGGCCATGTGGGCCATCTTCACCTGTCCGTCGTAGATAATGGCCATCCGGCGGATCTTGTCCTGGACATTCACGCCGGGCACGTTGCTGTACTTCGCCTCGATATCCAGGATGAAGCGGCGGTTGATCTCCTCCACGATCTGGTAAACCCGGGGAAGGAGCCTGGAGAAGAGCTCGATGGGCCACTTCTCGAGGGCCTCGGCCATGATGGTGTGGTTCGTGTACGCGCAAGTCTTTGTCGTAACATCCCAGGCCTCCTCCCAGGTCAGATAGTAGTCGTCCATCAGGATGCGCATCAGCTCCGCCACCGCCACGGTGGGATGCGTATCGTTGAGCTGGAAGGTCACTTTCTCATAGAATTTGCGCACATCGTCGTGCTTGCGCATATATTTCTCCACGGCCTCCTGCACGGATGCGGAGATGAAGAAGTACTGCTGCTTCAGGCGGAGTTCCTTGCCCGCGTAGTGGTTGTCGTTGGGGTAGAGGACTTCCACGATGTTCCTCGCCAGGTTTGCCTGCTCCACGGCCTTCTGATAGTCGCCCTTGTCGAAGGAGTCCAGGGAGAAGCACTCCACGGGCTCCGCGTCCCAGATGCGCAGGGTGTTGACGATGCCGTTGCCGTAGCCCACGATGGGCAGGTCATAGGGAACCGCGCGCACGGACTGATAGCCCTCCTGGGTGAACACGTTCCGGCCGTTCTCGTCCATGCGGACGTTCACGTAGCCGCCGAATTTCACTTCTTTTGCGTACTCGGGCCGGCGCAGTTCAAAGGGGTTGCCGTCCTTCAGCCAGTTGTCGGGGACCTCCACCTGATAGCCGTCCCGGATCTGCTGCTTGAACATGCCGTAGCGGTAGCGGATGCCGCAGCCGTATGCCGGATAGCCCAGGGTCGCCAGGGAGTCCAGGAAGCAGGCTGCCAGACGGCCGAGACCGCCGTTGCCCAGAGCCGCGTCAGGCTCCTGGTCCTCGATCACGTTCAGGTCCAGCCCCAGCTCCTTCAGGGCTTCCTTCACGTCCTTATACGCCTTCAGGTTGATCATGTTGTTGCCCAGGGCGCGGCCCATCAGGAACTCCATGGACATATAGTAGACCATCTTCGGGTCTTCTTTGTCGTAGGCCTTCTGGGTCTCCATCCACTGTTCCACGATCTGGTCCTTGACCGCGTAGGATACCGCCTGGAAGATCTGCTGGGGAGTCGCCTCCTCCAGGTCCTTGCGGTACAGGGTCTTTACATTATAAAGCACGCTTCTTTTGAATAATTCCTTGTCAAAGGCAAACTTCCCCTTCTTTTCAGAAGCCGTCTTTGCGGCCGCGGACTTATTAGATGCCGCGCCGGATGTCGTTGTACTTTTCAAAATAGCTCTCCTCTCTGATCTATTTTATTTTGCAGGGCTGGATAGATACATCGTGTTCACCATTATATCAAATCTCCCCGCTTTTTTAAAGAACAATTTCTAAGATCTTACCGCAGCCGTTCCTCCAGCCGCGAAGCGTGTGGAAAATCGTGGCTGCGCAAAATTTTCCGCGCCGCGGACGGCTGGAGGAACGGCGCGTCATACCCGCTCCATGGAGATGACAACGCTCTCGTCGTTTATGTTCCGCTCCTTGGAAACGGCGAACTCCTTTCCGCCGCAGAGTTCGTCCGCCAGCGTCTTGCCGCAGATGGCCTCCCGGTTCCTCTGGGCCACGGCCAGGAGCTTTTCGCTGCCATTTAACGACACGCGGATGTGGTCCATCACTTCAAAGCCGGCCTCTTTCCGCATGGTCTGGATCTTGCTGATGATCTCGTTGACAAAGCCTTCCTCGATCAGTTCTTCGGTAAGTTTGGTGTCCAGCACCACGGTCACGCGGCCGTTCTCCTGGGTCACGTATCCCTCCTTCCGCGCCGTGTCGATCAGAAGGTCGTCCCGGGTCAGCTCCACCGCCGTGCCGTCGATCTCAAAGGCCAGCCGTCCCTCCGCGTTCAGCTCGTCCATGGCCGCGCTGCCGTCCAGGGCCGCAAGAGCCTTCTGGATCCCGCCCAGGAGCTTTCCGTACTTCGGGCCCACCGTGCGAAGCTGGGGCTTGAAGGTATAGGAAGTAAACTCCCTCACATCCTGGGTGAACACCACTTCCTTCACGTTCAGCTCATCCCGGATGATGTCCGTGTAGAAGTCGTCCAGGACATACTCCGCCTTCAGGTACATCCTGCTCAAAGGCTGCCGGGTCTTGACGCCGGCGTCCTCGCGGCAGGCGTGGCCGATGGTCACGGCGTTCTGTACTTCCTCCATGTCGGCCTCCAGCTCCTGATCGATGAACTTCTGGTCCGCCACGGGAAAGTCGCAGAGATGGATGCTCTCCGGGGCGCTCTTGTCCACGCTGCGCACCAGATTCTGGTAGATATCCTCCGTCATGAAGGGGATCATGGGCGCCGCAGCCTTGCTGATGGTCACCAGGGCGGTGTATAAAGTCATGTAGGCGCTGATCTTATCCTGCTCCATGCCCTTCGCCCAGAAGCGCTCACGGTTCCTGCGGACATACCAGTTGCTCATCTCCTCCACGAAATCACGCAGGGCCTTTGCCGCCTCGGGAATGCGGTACTGGTCCAAATTCGTGTCCACCTCTCCCACCACGGTGTTCAGCCGGGACAGGAGCCACTTGTCCAGAACGGTGAGTTTCTCGTACTCCAGCTTGTATTTCATAGGGTCGAAATCGTCAATGTTGGCGTACAGAACAAAGAAGGCGTAGGTGTTCCAGAGCTTGCCCATGAACTTGTTCTGTCCTTCCTGAACGATCTTCCCGGAGAAACGCTTCGGCAGCCAGGGCGCGGAGCTGGTGTAGAAATACCAGCGGATGGCGTCCGCCCCGTAGGTTTCCAGCGCTTCAAAGGGATCCACGGCGTTGCCCTTGGACTTGCTCATCTTCTGGCCGTTCTCGTCCTGCACATGGCCCAGGACGATGACGTTCTCATAAGGTGCCTTGTTAAAGAGCAGGGTGGACTCCGCCATCAGGGAGTGGAACCACCCTCTGGTCTGGTCCACGGCCTCGGAGATGAACTGGGCCGGGAACTGCTGTTCAAAAAGTTCCTTATTTTCAAAGGGATAGTGGTGCTGGGCGAAGGGCATGGCGCCGGAGTCGAACCAGCAGTCGATCACCTCCGGAACCCTGTGCATGGTCTTTCCGCACTGGGGACAGGGGAAGGTCACCTCGTCGATGTAGGGCCTGTGCAGTTCCACCTTCGCGCTGTCCGGATTCCCGGAGAGCTCCGCAAGCTCCTGCCTGCTGCCCACGCACTTCTGGCACCCGCACTCGCACTCCCAGATGTTCAAGGGCGTGCCCCAGTAGCGGTTCCGGGAGATGGCCCAGTCCTGGATGTTCTCCAGCCAGTTGCCGAACCTCCCCGTGCCGATGGACTCGGGGATCCAGTTCACGGTGTTGTTGTTGCGGATCAGGTCGTCCCGGACCGCCGTCTCCTTGATATACCAGGACTCTCTCGCATAGTAGATCAGCGGGGTGTCGCACCGCCAGCAGTGCGGGTAGCTGTGCTCAAACTTCGGCGCGTCGAAGAGCAGGCCCTTCGCGTCCAGATCCTTTAACACCATGGGATCCGCCTTCTTTACAAAGACGCCCTCATAGGGGGTCTCCGCCGTCATGTTGCCGTTCCCGTCCACCAGCTGCACGAAGGGCAGATCGTAGATCCGTCCCACTTTCGCATCGTCCTCACCGAAGGCGGGGGCGATGTGTACCACGCCGGTGCCGTCCGTCAAAGTGACATATGTGTCACATACCACGTAATACGCCTTTTTGTTCTGCTTTCTGCAGATGTCCACAGCGCAGTCAAAGAGGGGTTCGTACTCCTTAAATTCCAGGTCCTTGCCCGTACAGGTCTCCAATACCTCATAGGCCGGCTTTCCCTCTTTCGCGTCGCCCAGCTTGCCCAGGACGGTATCCAGAAGGGCCTCCGCCATATAGTAAGTATAGCCGTCCGCCGCCTTCACCTTCGCGTAAGTCTCCACCGGGTTCACGCAGAGGGCCACATTGGAGGGCAGGGTCCAGGGGGTGGTGGTCCAGGCCAGGATATAGGCGTCCTCCCCCTTTACCTTAAAACGGGCGATGGCGGAGCGCTCCTTGATGTCCTTATAGCCCTGAGCCACCTCGGCGGTGGACAGAGGGGTCCCGCAGCGGGGGCAGTAGGGCACGATCTTAAAGCCCTTGTATAAAAGGCCCTTGTCCCAGATGGTCTTTAAGGCCCACCACTCGGATTCAATATAGTCGTCGTGATAGGTCACATAAGGGTCGTCCATGTCCGCCCAGAAACCCACGGTGCCGGAGAAATCCTCCCACATGCCCTTGTATTTCCAGACGCTCTCCTTGCACTTGTCGATGAAGGGTTCCAGGCCGTATTCCTCGATCTGCTCCTTGCCGTTTAGGCCCAGGAGCTTCTCCACCTCGATCTCCACGGGAAGACCGTGGGTATCCCACCCCGCCTTCCGGGGCACCATATACCCTTTCATCGTGCGGTACCTGGGGATCATATCCTTTATGGTCCGGGTCTCCACATGGCCGATGTGGGGCTTGCCGTTCGCCGTGGGCGGTCCGTCATAAAAAGTGTAGACAGGCCCCTCCCTGCGGCTGTCGATGCTCTTCTGGAAGATATCGTTGTCCTTCCAGAACTTTTCCACCGCTTTTTCGCGCTCCACAAAGTTCAGATTCGCGTCCACTTGTCTGTACATGTCTCTTCTCCTCTCCCTTAACTCTCAATCGAGAAAACTGAAAACAAAAAAATCCCGCCCATAATAGGACGAGACATACTCCCGTTTACCACCTATTACAACATACGCTCCCACGCAGGACTTTTTATCAGACTCCCCGAGCCGATCCGCCCCAGGCGGCCGCTCCAAGAATCTCCCGTCCCTGTCAGAGAAATATGCCTCCCCGTAACGTAAGGTTCCCGTCCGGAATTACTGACGCCCGCGGAACGTCCGCACTGTATGCCCGCTCCGCTTATCCGGCGGATCCCGGCTTTTTGTGCCTCCCGGATCAGGCAGATCCCGGGGACTCCTGGCGCTTTCCTCCCGGCAGCTCGGAAGTGATCTTCCCTCTCTCCTTACTCGCGCCGGGCTCGCACCCTCCCCGGCTCGCTGCAGCCTTTCTGAAAAGAGCTACTGTCTTCGTCATTGCCTTTTATTCTTGATATTATAATTCGGGCGGGTCGGAATTGTCAAGACGCCCGGAAGATTTTGTTTTTTGAGGGGCGCACTTTTCGTCCTGCCATCTTGCAATCCCTGTCCCAAACGTAGTATAATTAGAAGGAATCATCCGGCCCGGACAGGGCCAAGGCACGTCTTTGCAGTCGGTGCAGAGAGGAGCAGGGATCATGCAACAAAAAAAGAGCGGAAAAATGGCCTATATACTGTTTGTCATCAGCGCAGTGCCCCTTCTGTTCTGCGGGATCGTCATACTGTTTCTGTCCACGGAATTCTTCACCAGGGCTATGTACCAGGAGATCGAATCGGAACTGCACGGCGCGGCAAACAACGTGATCCACATGATGGATCTGGCCTATCCGGGCGACTACACATTGGTGGGGGACACCGCCCTCTCCCTCTTTAAGGGGGATCATGACCTGACCACTGAGTACAGCCTGGTGGACCGGGTAAAAGAAGATTCCGGCTTTGAAGTCACCCTCTTTTATCAGGACACCCGCATTCTGACCACCATCCGCAGGGAGAACGGGGAAAGGCTTGTGGGCACCAGCGCGCCGCAGCTCGTGCAGAAGGACGTCTTAAACGGCGGAGAGGCCCACTTTTATACCAATACCATCATCAACGGCCAGGAATATTTCAGCTATTACATCCCCTTGAGAAATTCAGACGGTTCCATCGTAGGCATGGTGTTCATCGGGAAACCCAGCAGCCAGGTGGATCTGTCCATCCGGCACGCCAGCTATCCCCTGGTGGTCGCCGTGGTCATCGTCACCCTGTTGATCATCCTCTTTCTCTATCTCTACACGCGGAAATTTGACGTGGTGCTGCAAAAGATCTGCTCTTTTCTGAACGCGGTTTCCACCGGCGACCTGACGGCGGAACTGGACGGGATCGTCCTGAAGCGGAACGATGAGTTCGGCAGCATCGGCCGGGCCGCCGTAAACATGCAGCAGGCCGTGCGGCAGACTGTGGAGCAGGATCCCCTGACAGAGCTCTACAACCGCCGCGCCGCGAACCGCAGGCTCCGCCAGATCATGGAGCGCTCTGAGGCCGGAGATACGCCCTTCTGTGTCTGTCTCGGCGATATCGACCACTTTAAGGCGGTAAACGACACCTACGGCCATGATTGCGGCGACGAAGTTTTAAGACAGGTGTCCACAGTCCTGAGGGATCACATGCGCCTGAACGGTTTCGCGTCCCGCTGGGGCGGCGAAGAATTTCTCCTGGTGTTCGACCGCATGGACATGGATCAGGCTTACAGTTCCCTGAACCTGCTGCTGGACAAAATCCGCCGGCTGGAGATTCCCTTCGAGGATAAAACCGTCCACGTCACCATGACCTTCGGCCTTACCCCGGGGGAACACACGGATCACACCACCCTGCTGAAAAACGCGGACCGGAAACTCTACGACGGCAAGGCCGGCGGAAGGGACCGGGTCGTTTTCTGAGCCTACTGCTCCATCTGTCTTCCCAAAAAGCCCGCGGCGGAGAGCACCAGTTTCTGTTCGACCTCGCCCATCTTGCCTTTGTTGTCGTCCTCCAGAAGCGCAACGCTGCCGATGATATCCCCCTCGCAGATAATGGGAGCGATCATCTGGTGGATAAAGATCTCGCCGCCCTCCTCGCTGACGGGAATAAAGCCCCGGTCCCCTTTGGACGCAAGGACGGTCTCCCGGTTGTTGATCTTTTCTTCTAATTGATGGCTGACGCTCTTTCCCACAAGATGGCGGTAGCCGCCGGCAGTGGCGATGAACTGGTCCCGGTCCGCGATCAGCGCGGCGTGCCCGGACACCTGGGCAAGGCTCTCCGCGTACTGTTTCGCGAAAGTGGTCATCTCCCCGATGGGCGAATACTTCTTTAAGATGATCTGTCCTTCCCGGTCGGTAAAAATTTCCAGCGCGTCGGACTCCCGGATGTGCAGAGTGCGGCGAATCTCCTTGGGAATCACGATTCTTCCCAGATCATCTATTCTTCTGACAATTCCCGTTGCTTTCATTTCCTTCTATTTCCTCCATTTTTCGTTTTCTTTTTTCATGGAATCGATCCGATGTTTTTCGAATCTTCGGACATGGAGTTATCATGTGGAAATTTTTCAATAATATTCGCAGACATACGATTTTTGTCAGAACCCTGCCGCCGGCAAAAAGGATCTCCGAAAAACGCAGAAAGACCGGCGTCCGCACTCGGAACACCGGTCCTGTCTCTCATCTCTTTTTCGTCAAAACATCTTTTTCAGCTTTGAAGCGATGTCGTCCACGCTGTCCAGAGTGACTTTCGCCTTCACGCCGTCAACGATCTTTTTCACCGCGTCGTCCGGAAGGTCTACACCCAGAACGGATTCCACAGTCTTCACGGGGTCCTTCTTGAACTGCTCCTTCATCTTTTCATCCTTGGTGACCTTCTCTACGATCTCTGTGATCTTTTCCTTGATGTCTTCCATTGGTCCATTCCTTTCTCTCTGTCATGACAGCCAGGCCAGACCGCCCCGGAGGGCGTTTCCCCGGCCGCATCCCACACGATCACGGTTCCCGGCGGCTTTTCCGCGGATCAGTCCGCCTTTACGGTGGGCGCGTCCACCACGTTCTTCTTTACGGACTCAATGCCGTTTAAGCAGCTTGCCTTTGCCTTATACCCCTCGCTGACAGCGATGGTCTGGCCGTTTGTGGCGGTCAGGCGGAAGCGGTACTCGCCCGCCTTGTCGAGATATACTTCAAACTTGGGATTCTTCTCGGATGCGCAGCCGTCCATGGTCTGATCCTCGATAGCTGCAACGGGTGCATTCTTCGTAACGCTCGCGATGCCGTTCTTACATGCCGCCTCGGTGGTGTAAACCTCGGACGTAGCGATCACTTCGCCGTTTCCAGCCTTCAGATCAAACTTGATGCCGGTCTTTGTCTCTTTCATCACAAACTTGCCCATGATTCGTAACCTCCTGTGTATATTGTGTTCTTTTTTCGGACGCAGGTCTCCGCATCCACTCTTTAAGCATAGAACATTTTCCCCAAAAAGTCAACCGTTCCACAGTTCACGAAACTAACAGTTCACTCGCGCCATTCGCAAAGCCGCGCTCCGCGCTTTCCGCTGCTTCGCAGCTTCCTTTGCCCATAAGATGGCGCTTCCTGCATCCGGCACCTCGGCAAGCACGATTCCGGCCAGGGGCAGGCGGACGCGTGAACTGTCAAGGTATAAACGTGAAAAAGCAATTCCCGTTTTCTTCGAACCACTTGTCCGTGTCGTTCAGGGATTTTTTATACAGTCTTCCCGCGGAGGGCTGGAAGATCACCGCCTGGGATTCGTTAAAGCCCGTGACCAGCACCGCCTCACCGCTGTACAGCACCGCCAGCACCGGAATATCCTGATTCACATAGTAGAGCATGGCGTCCAGGTTGCATCCCGTCATGTCAATCGCCAGTGCATCCGTCAGGTTGTTTTGGAGAATGTCCAGGGGGTATTGCCCTTCCTGCAGCAGTTTCGCGCTGTCCACGGAGATCCCCTTATACCGCAGCATCGTGTCCAGGCAGCAAGCCAGGCTCTCGGAGGTTTCCACCTGCTCCGGCTCCTTGATGGCCATGATCTGGTTCCGGGTGGCGCGGCTTCCCCTCTGCCATATTTTTTCTCCCGCCTCCGAAGTCACCGTACCCGCGACCTCGTAAGCCCTGTCCACGGCGTTCCCCACGGAAACGCAGATCTCGTCCACGCCGTAAGGGCCGTAGACATAATACCGGGGAACCGGGGAGTCTGCCTCCAGCACAAGGCTGTCCTCTCCCTCATGGATCATGTTCTTCGGGGTAAGGAGCTGGGTCTTCTGTGGATCGATCTCGCCGGTCACCTGGATCTGCACATAGCGCTTGTAAACGTCAATATCCACCACCACGACCTGGTTTTTGCTGCCTTCCACCTGGGCCGTCCTGGTGATGTGGTCCTGGCCGTAGGCGGCAAAACTGCCGTCCTCCTGCATTTTCATGCGCTCCAGCGTGATCTGGTTTTCCTCCACGGAACAGTCCATGACATAGATCCCGTCCTGGCTGTACTCCTTGGAAACCGTCCCGTCCGACTTGCAAATGCAGAGTTTATACATGGGAAAAAACATTTGTCCCGAATTCAGCCTCGAGATCTGCCGGACGTCGGCCACGCCGTAAATGATATCCTTATCCATAAAGCCCAGGATTTTCAGCGCTTCCCCAGGCCGGCCCTGAAGGGTCACCTGGGTATCCTGTTCCAGGTCACGGACCTGGATCTCCCGGGAATATTCCTTCTGTCCCTGCTCCTGCCAGACCAGGATCCGGTGATCCGCGGAAACCTTCATGCAGCCGTCGTACAATTCATCAAAGAGTTTCTCATAGGTTCCCTTCTCCAGATCCACCCTGTATGCGGCGTTGTTCAGGGACAGGTACAAAATCCTGTCGGAATTCAGGTACAGGAGATCCTCCATCTCCCTCTCCAGACTGAAATATGCCTGATCCCAGGGGATGTAGGCGGTCTCCTCCACGGTATTCGTTTCCGCGTCATAATGATTGATCTGGATGCCGTTCTCCCCCTCCCGGGTTCCCCGGTTCATATAACCGTAGACGGCAAAATCCACGCTGCCTTCGTCCCCGACGCCAAGAATCTTGATGGAATGGTGATCGTATATGCTGCGGGCGTCCCTGCTCTCCCCGTCATAAAAGCTGAAGAGCAGCGCCAGTTTCTGTCCCGCCACGTCAAAGGAAAACAGCCGGTCCGCCTGGGTGAAAGCCACTACCGTGCCGCTCTCGTTCTCCATCATGGCCACGTTTTCATCCGCGATCCCCAGAAGGAGCTTATCCCCCGCATAGAGGTCCGTCTCATCCGGCACCTGGGTCATCGTGCGCTCATAATCCAGCAGATACATTCTCTGGGCCGTGTATCTCACCCTGAAGTATTCCTGCACCCTGTAATAGGTATCGTCGTTCTCCCCCTTCACCGATACAAAAAAGTCCGTCAGGAAAGAGGCGATCTGACCGTTGATCTCCCGAAGCGTCACAACGGGATCCTCAAGCTGGGAAACCTTCATGTCCCCCCAGGTAATCTGGCGAAAACTGCTGTGGATGTTCACCTTGTGGAAGGAGCGGTTGTCCTCCAGCCGGGAATTGGTCTCCAGGTACTTCACCAGATCCCGGGCCGCCTCCCGGTCATAGAGTTTTTCATGAAAATCCAGTACGTAGTCCAGGTCTTCCTTCAGATGGCTCTCTTCATCCCATACCACCCGGGCGTAGTAGCGTACATTCTGCCAGCCGTCCAGTTCCAGAAGGATCACCAGCATGTACTCTTCGTCCTTCTCGATCAGATCCTTTAAGGATACGGTCAGCGGGATCCTGCCCTCCGCCTCCTCGTAACCGTTTAAGTCTATGTTCTCGATCAGGCGGCTTCCGTCCATGCTGCGGACCTCCGCCTGAATATCGCCGACCTGGCGCCCGTAAGTCTCCACCACGAGATCCGTACTCCTGCCCTCGCCGAGAACGGTGACCGTATCCCGCTGGCTTGCGGTGTCCATGGGAACCGTGTACCCGTGCAGCTGGTTGTACTCCACGTCGCCGCAGAGCATCGTGATCACGGGGAGGGTGGGCTCCTGCATCTCCATGGTCAGGTTGTCATGCCCCCTGTTCAGGAGATTGTCCGTCACAGCCATCGTCGCCGCAAACGTCATCACGAACAACAGACTCCGTATCACAATTGGTTTCAGAAATTTCTTCATACTAAGGCTGTCCTTCTTCTCCCGTCAGTCTCTCCAACAGGGGGTGAATCCGCAAAAACTCCTCCATCTCCGCAAGCCCTTTCCCGGCGGAAGGCGCGCGCATGCCTTGCCTTTTTACCGCCCGGATCAGGAGGTTTTTCGGAGTGTGTTCCATATCGATAAATTCCAGGATCTGGGTGTCGTACCCCTGCCGCTCCAGGATCTGCGCCCGGACCGCGTCGGTGAGGAGCGCCGAAATCCTCTCCCGGATCACGCCATACTTCAGGGCGGGGCGCAGGACTTCACAGCTGATCTGCCGGTTTAACTCATGCTGACAGCAGGGGACCGCCAGGATCACCGACGCCCCCATCTTCATGGCTTTTTCCAGGGCATAGTCCGTGGCCGTATCGCAGGCGTGGAGGGAGACCACCATGTCCGCCCGTTCTTCCCCCCGGTATGCGCCGATATCCCCCATTTCAAAATGCAGCCCTTCATAGCCCAGCTTTTCCGCCGTCTCGTTGCAGTGCCGGATCACGTCCTCCTTCAGATCCAGCCCCGTCACCTGCAGATCCCGTCCCTGCTTTACATGGAGGTAATAGTACATGGCGAATGTCAGGTAGGACTTCCCGCAGCCAAAATCCACGACGTGCAGGGTCCGATCTTTCGGAAGCTCCTCCAAGACGTCCTCGATAAATTCCAGATAGCGGTTGATCTGACGGAACTTATCATAGCGCTCCTTCCGGATCTTTCCCTCCGGGGTCTGGACGCCCAGCTCCACCAAAAAGTCCACCGGCTCCCCCTCCGGAAGGAGATAACGCTTCACCCGGTTGTGGGCGAGGCGCAAAGCGGGATCTCCCGCCGGACCGTCGGCGGAGGCATTGACAAATGCCCCGCTCCGGCGCGCCTTCACGGTGATCTTTCCCTTTTTGCTCACCAGAACTGCGGCCGTCCCGCCGTCCCAGTCCATCTGGCCCTGACGGAACAGCTCCCGCAGGTAGTTTTCTATCCGCAGCGCGGTTTCCTCCCGACCGAAATTTTCATGAAAGACCTTCGTCCCCTGATAGCGGGTCTCCTGGAATTTCAGTTCTCCACCGATCTGCACGGGGCGTATCTTCACCTTTACGGCCCGGGCGGCGTCCCGGGAATTGCTCAATACGATCTGATTCAGTTTTTCGCTCAGCGCTTCTTCCAGAATGCTTCGTATATCGTCCATAGTTCCTCTGTGGTCCGCCGGTCCTTTGCGTCTCGGCCGACGTTCTTTTATTGCCCGTCCCAGGACGGTCTGTCCGCCTTGTGCCTGCGGCGCAGGATCTCGTCGCAGACCAGCACCTGCAGCAGGTCCTCAAGGCCGATCTCCTCCGCCTGTCCGCAGCCTCCCCTGCTCTCCGCCTGTTCGAAACCCATGCCTTCTTCCGCCTGCCGACAGAAATCTCCGTCCTCTTTTCTTAACGTGCCGGCGATGATGCGGGCAAGGCTCTGAAGGCCCAGGCTGTCGGGGTACTCGTCATAGATCATGCTGCCCTCGTAGTCCATTTTATCCAGGAACTCCTCCACCCGTCTCTGACACCTGCGCACCTTGGCAGGATAAGTCCGGCGAAAATATTCCATATCCTGATTCCACAGCTTTTCCTCCTCCCCGGAAGTCGAGGAGAGATATCCGGGATACGCCATAAAAAACGGAATGGGGACCCCCGTGGGGTGGGTAAATCTGATTTTGGTCTGAAAGTCCATACGCAGCGCCTCATAGTTACCTTTTCCTAATAACTATATGAACGCTGCGTATCATTGGTTCTTATTTAGAGAAAACGTCTTTTTACTTCAGCACTTCGATTCTCGCCATAGCCCGCAGGAGCGCCGTCTCCGCCCGGGCCAGATCCGTCTGGGAATCCCGGTTGGCAATCCTCTCCCTGGCTCGCTGCAGGGCGGCCTCCGCCCGGTTCCCGTCGATCTCCTCCGGCCACTCCACGATCTCCGCGAGAATGGTGATGCCGTCGGGAAGGATCTCCGCGAAGCCCGCGTGAAGGGCCGCCTCTTTCTTTCCCTCCGGCTCCGTGATCACCAGGATGCCGGGCTTTATGATGACCGTCAGGGGGATATGTCCCGGGAGGACGCCGATCTCTCCCTCCGTGGTATTAAACTCCACCATCTCCACGTCGCCCTCGTAAAATACGCGCTCCGGAGTCACGACGCGAAGCCTGTACCCATTGTTTTCCGCCATAGTTTCCTCCCTTACCGCGTCAGTTCTTCACCTTTGCCAGCACATCGTCGATGCTGCCCGCATTGAGGAAATAGCTCTCGGGGATGTCGTCATGCTTCCCGTCCAGGATCTCCCGGAAGCCCCGGATGGTCTCGGCGATGGGAACGTAACGCCCCTCCAGGCCGGTGAACTGCCCTGCCACAAAGAAGGGCTGGGACAGGAATCTCTGCACCTTACGGGCCCGGGATACCACAAGCCGGTCTTCCTCGGAGAGTTCATCCATACCCAGAATTGCAATGATGTCCTGCAATTCCTTATAGCGCTGCAGGATCTCCTGCACGCCCCGGGCCGTCCTGTAATGCTCCTCGCCCAGGATCCGGGGATCCAGGATGCGGGAGGTGGACTCCAGGGGATCCACCGCGGGATAAATTCCCAGTTCCACGATGGAACGGGAGAGCACCGTTGTGGCGTCCAGATGGGCGAAGGTCGTGGCGGGCGCAGGGTCCGTCAGGTCGTCCGCCGGCACATACACCGCCTGTACGGAGGTGATGGAACCGTTCTTCGTGGAGGTAATACGCTCCTGAAGGGCACCCATCTCCGTCTGCAGCGTGGGCTGATACCCCACGGCGGAAGGCATGCGGCCAAGGAGCGCCGACACTTCGGAACCCGCCTGGGTGAAACGGAAAATATTGTCTATGAAGAGCAGCACGTCCTTGCCGCCCTTGTCGCGGAAATATTCCGCCATAGTCAGGCCGGTGAGTCCCACTCTCATTCTCGCTCCGGGGGGCTCGTTCATCTGACCGAACACCATGGTAGTCTTTTCAATAACGCCGGACTCGCTCATCTCGTGATAGAGATCGTTTCCCTCACGGGTGCGCTCGCCCACGCCTGTGAACACGGAATAGCCGCCGTGCTCCGTTGCGATGTTGCGGATCAGCTCCTGGATCAGCACGGTCTTTCCCACGCCCGCGCCGCCAAACAGGCCGATCTTCCCGCCCTTCTGATAAGGGCAGAGCAGGTCCACCACCTTGATTCCCGTCTCCAGGAGCTCCGTCTCCGTGGACTGCTCCGAAAAGGCCGGTGCCGCCCTGTGGATGGGTTCATAGCTCACGCCCTCGGGAGCGGGCTTATTGTCGATGGGCTGCCCCAGCACGTTAAAGATCCTCCCCAGGGTCTTCTCGCCCACCGGCACGGAAATGGGAGCGCCTGTCGCAATGGCCTCCATGCCCCGGACAAGGCCGTCCGTGGTCCCCATGGCGATACAGCGCACCGTGTCGTCCCCTAGATGCTGGGCGACCTCCACCGTCAGTTCACCGCCCTCCTTCGTGGGGATGCGGATGGCTTCGTTGATCTCGGGCAGCTTTCCCTCGTCAAAGCGGATGTCCAGCACGGCGCCGATGACCTGGGTAATCTTCCCCTTGTTTTCTCCTGCCATTTTTACCTCTTTCTCACGGCGTCGCGGAGCGGCGTCGTGTTCCTATTTTCTTCTTGTTCCGGACTGCGGAGCTTTCCGCCGCGTTTCGGCCCGGCTGCTATGCGATCCGTCAGCCTATTGCCCCCGCTCCGGCTATGATTTCTGTCAACTCCTGAGTGATGGAGCTCTGGCGCGCGCGGTTATACATCAGGGCCAGGTCGTCGATCAGCTCCTCCGCGTTGCTGGTGGCGTTGTCCATGGCCTGCATCCTTGCGCCGTTCTCGCTGGCAAGGGCCTCCACGAGGCCGCCATAGATCAGGCTGGCGATATACTTCGGAATGATCAGGTCCAGCGCCTCCTCGTCGGCGGGCTCGAAGTTCATCATGGCCCCGTCCTGGGCCTCACCCGCTTCCACTTCCACGGGAAGGAGCTTTATCAGGGTGGGGATATGGCTGACGGTATTCTTAAAGGCGGTATACGCCAGGTAGATCTCGCTGATCTCCCCGTCCTCGAAAGCCTTCAAAAGCCTGTTCGTCAGGAACATGGCGTCCGCGTAGGCGGGCTGCTCCATGATCTCGGGATGGTCCTCCCGGATCTCAAAACCCGCCCGGGCGGCAATGTCCCGGCCCTTGCTGCCGATGGCATAGACCAACACGTCCTCCGGTTTCCACTCCGGGTTCCGGGTGACCAGCTTCGCCACGTTATTGTTATAGCCTCCCGCCAGACCCCTGTTGGAGGAGATGAGGATCACGGCCTTTTTCCCGGTCTTCCCGGGCATCAGGTACTTGTGCTCCACATGCCCCACCCGGGCCAGGATATTGCTGACGGTATCATACATACATGTAAAGTAGGACTTGGAACGCTCAGCGCCCCCGCGGGCCCTCTGCAGCTTTACCGTGGACACCAGCTTCATCGCCTTGGTGATCTGCTGGGTGCTCTGGATGCTGCTCCGCCGGCGCTTGATATCACGCATTGATGCCATACTCTTTTACCTCACTGCGCCTGGAAGTTTTTCTTGAACTCCTCGATGGCCTTTCTGAGGGTCCCTTCCGTCTCCTCGGAAATCACCTTCTCCTGCGCGATATTGCCCGGGACCTCGGGATACTTGGTATCCAGGAACTCAAAAAATTCCTTCTCGAACCTGGTGACGTCCTCCACCGGAACGTCCAGCAGGTACTTATTGGTGACCGCGAAGATGATGATGACCTGGTACTGCACCGGCATGGGCTGGTACTGGGGCTGCTTTAAGACTTCCCGGATGCGCTCGCCCTGGGCCAGCTTTTCCTTGGTGTCCGCGTCCAGCTCGGAGCCGAACTGTGCAAAGGAGGCCAGCTCCCTGTACTGGGCCAGCTCCACACGGATGGGAGCGGCGATCTTCTTCATCGCCTTGATCTGGGCAGCTCCGCCCACACGGGACACGGAGAGTCCGGCGTTCACCGCGGGCCGGAAGCCGGAGTTGAACATCTCGGTCTCCAGATAGATCTGTCCGTCGGTGATGGAGATCACATTGGTAGGGATGTAAGCGGACACGTCGCCCGCCTGAGTCTCGATAATGGGGAGCGCGGTGAGGGATCCTCCGCCGTACTCGTCGCTCATCCTGGCGGCCCGCTCCAGGAGCCTGGAGTGCAGGTAGAACACGTCGCCGGGATATGCCTCACGTCCGGGCGGACGATGCAGCAGCAGGGAGAGCGTGCGGTAAGCGGCGGCATGCTTGCTCAGGTCGTCGTACACCACCAGCACGTCCTGGCCGTTCTCCATCCACTCCTCACCGATGGCGCAGCCGGAATAAGGGGCGATGTACTGCAGGGGAGCAAGGTCGCTGGCGGTGGACACCACGACGGTGGTGTACGCCATAGCCCCGAACTCCTCCAGGGTTTTTACGATATTGGCGACGGTGGACGCTTTCTGTCCGATCGCCACATAGATACATTTTACGTTCTGGCCTTTCTGGTTGATGATGGTGTCGATGGCGATGGCGGTCTTTCCCGTCTGACGGTCGCCGATGATCAGCTCACGCTGTCCTCTGCCGATTGGAACCATGGAATCGATGGCCTTAATGCCGGTCTGAAGCGGGGTGTCCACGCTCTTACGGGTGATCACGCCGCTGGCCACGCGCTCGATCCTGCGGTATTTTGTCGTCTGAACGGGGCCCTTGCCGTCGATGGGCTGGCCCAGGGCGTTCACCACGCGCCCCAGCAGTGCGTCCCCTACGGGGACTTCCACCACGCGCCCGGTGGTCTTTACCAGGTCGCCCTCGCCCAGATCCTTTGCGCTGCCAAGCAGCACAACGCCGACGTTGTCTTCCTCAAGGTTCAGCACCATGCCGTACACTTCTCCCGGAAATTCCAGAAGCTCTCCCTGCATGGCGTTCTCCAGACCATGTACGCGCGCAATACCATCCGCGACCTGGATGACCGTACCCACGTCAGACACATCCAGCTTGGTTGAATATCTCTGAATCTGCTCCTTGATCACGGAGCTAATTTCTTCCGGTCTCAAATTCATGAATCTGTCGCACCTTTCCTTCAGCCGGGATCATCCCAGCTGAATCTGTAATAATTGCTTCGTCAAATCATTTAACCTGCTCTGAATGCTGCTGTCCACCACCCGGTCTCCGATGCGGATCACCGCGCCGCCGATGAGCTCCGGCTTCACGGAGAAGTGCATCTCCAGGCTCTCGTAGGGGGCGGTCTCCAGGATTCTCTCCTCGAACCGCTTCTCCTGTTCCGGCGTCAGCTTTACCGCCGTGGACACATACGCCACGCCGATCTTTTCATACGCCTTCATCTTTTCGGAGAAGTATTCCAGGATGGCAAAGATATCCCCATAGCGGTCCTTCTCCACGATCAACAGCAGAAATTCACAGATCTCCGGGGACACTCTCCCCTCGAAGACCTTCCGGACCAGGTCCTGTTTCTCCACCTTCGGGACGCCCGGGTGCTTCATCAGCCTGTCAAACTCCGGGTTCCCCGCAAGGATCTCCCTGAGCTGAAGGATCTCCTGAAACAGTTCCTCCGCCGCGCCATGGCGCGCTTCTTCCTTCTCCAGGGCCAGTTGGAACAGAGCCTCCCCGTAGGTTTTGGATACTAGCTTAGCCATGTGTTCTCACCCATTTCCTTTAAGGTATCGTCGAGCAGCTGATCCTGTGCGGCGGTATCGATGGAGACGGCAACCACCTTTGCGGCCATAACGGAAGCCACGGAGATGATCTCCTTCTTCACGTCGTCGGAAATCTTCTGCTTCTCCAGCTGTGCCTCCACACGGGCTCTGTCCAGGATGCGGGCGGCCTCCTCCTTCGCGTCGGCAATGATCTGGGTCTGGTTTGCCAGCCCCTTGCTGCGCGCCTCGCTGAGAATCCCCTCCGCCTCCTTGTCGACCGCCTTGAGCTTTCCCTCGTACTCCTCGCGGAGCTTCCTGGCCTCGTCCATATTGGTCTTGGCGTCCTCGAGCTCCCCGCGGATCTTTTCCTTACGGTCGTTCAACATCTTGCGAGCCGGGTTGAACAGGAAGTAACTCATGATGGCGAAGAGGGCAAAGACGGCGATGATCGTCAGCGTGGAATCCGCGATCAGCTGCCAGTCGATGCCGAACATTCTTTCATAGGTCTCTCCTGCAGTCAATAGTATCATTGTTCAAGGCTCCTTTCTACCAAAGAAGCGGCTTTACGAACAACAGCAGAATAGCGACGATCAGGCCGTAGAGACCGGTGGTCTCGGCAACCGCCTGACCGAGGATCATGGTGGAAGTGATGGCGGACTTTGCGCCGGGATTGCGTCCCACTGCGGCAGCCGCATGTCCGGCGGCGATACCCTGGCCTACGCCGGGTCCGATACCCGCGATGACAGCCAGACCGGCGCCGATCGCGGAACAGCCTAAGATAAAGTTCTCGTTAAATTCCATTTTGTTTTCCTCCTAATAAATAATTGTATGGTAAAAAATTTTAGCTTGCATTACAACAGGCCCTACTCTTCCCCGCCGATGGCGTTGGAGACATAGGTCATGGTCAGCATACAGAACACGTACGTCTGGATCGCCCCTGAGAACAGGTCGAAGTACACATGGAGCGCCGCCGGCCAGATCGTGGCGACCCACCCCATCAGCCCGTACACCAGGGCCATGATGATGGTGCCGGACAGCACGTTCGCGAACAGACGCAGGGACAGGGAAATCGGCACGGCCAGCTCGCTGATCACGTTGATGGGGAACCAGATCGGGAGCCAGGGCGGCAGGGGCGAACACATGTCCTTCCAGATATCCTTCGGCTTCTGGTACTTGAACTGGTTAAAGTGGATCAGAATGAAGGTCACGACACCCAGGGGAAACGTCACGCCGTAGTCCGCGGTGGGCGGCCTCAGTCCCAGGAGCCCGGAAACATTGCAGAACAGGATAAAGATGAAGATCGCGCCGATGTAGTTGCGGTATTTCGGGGAGTTCTTCCCCATGGTCCCGTCCACGACGCCGTCCAGCTTCTCCACGATCAGCTCCACCACGTTCTGAAAGCCCCCGGGGACCTCGGCGCCTTTTTTGATGGCCTGGCCCGCCGCGATGGAGAACCCGATCAGGATCAGCATGACGAACAGCAGGCTCACATGCGTCGTGGTGATCCATACCTCATGGCCGAAGAACTTATACTGAAACAATCCGTGGACCATGACGTCGATGTCGCTTCCCGCAGACAGCAGGATCCCTTGCATCATATTATCACCTCCCTTGTTTTAATAATGAGATTTCCGCTTTGTTGCCGCGGCTTACGGCTCCGTCCCTTCCTCCAGGGGTTCCGGGACAGGATCCGTCTCGTGAAACAGTTTATTACACATTCTATGAGTAAACGGCTGAAGATAAACCGTACCCTTCAAACTCATATAAGATAGAAAAAACAGGAGCGGGTTCAGCACTTTTGTGACAGCCATAAACACCGCCACCACCAGCAGCGTCAGATACCGTATGAGATACCCCCGGTAAGCCAGCTTCTGCGCACTCCCCTCGTCCAGCTCCAGGGCCCGGTCCAGCGTCCGATACATGTGCCGCACTGCCGCCAGGGCGAGCGCCGTCCCCGCAAGCAGGCTGAACGCCCGGGCGGTCCTTCCTCCGGAAAACGCAAGGGAAACCAGCTGCAGGACCAGTCCCAGCCCCAGAATCCCCAGATCCATCTCCAGGATCGTCCTATTCTTTTTTTTCAGCGCTTCCAGAATCCTTTTCATGATCCATAAAAACTTTCTTTGCCATGCGGTACACGTTCTGTCCGCCGGCAGCGGCTCCCACGAAAAAGAGCGCTATCGTGATCCAGCCGGTCTGGAACCTCCGGTCCAGCCAGACCCCCAGCGCCGTGGTCATACCGATTGGCACTATCATATTGATCCCGAACTGGGCAAACAGGACAAGCGCCTGGTAGACGCTCCTGTCATAAGGTTTGTCGTGCTTCATATGGTTCTCCTGCGGCGCAGGGCGGCAGCTTTGCCCACGCCATTGACGAAGCGGCGCAGACATGACCCATCGCATTTTAGTATAATCAAATTTTCCAGAAATGTCTAGCAAAGACCGCCCAAAACCGGAAAAAATTTCTAATTTTTTTCTAAACTGCCTGAAACCGCCCCCGGCCTCTCCCAAATCAGTCGAACAGCCAGGTCAGATACGGGAGGAGCATTATGGTGGAATCCCAGCTTTTTTTCAAAAAGACCAGAAGATAAAACGCATAGCACAACAGGATGGCTCCTGTGAAAAAGGCTTTCTGCCTTTTGTCCGGGACAGACCTAAGTACCGTCGGGATCAAAAAGACGTGCCCCGTCACCATGTAATAACAGACCCTGGACGTCTCCGGGATGTAATATCCGAAACTGTAGATGATTAGTGCAAACAGGTTCAGGTTAAAAAAAGTTTCCGCCTTTTCGTTTCCCCGGACCGCCCTCTTATAAAAGAGCAGGGAGAAGACCAGGACGGCCAGGCATTTTCCAATGTTGGCATAGGAAACCGACTCCACGTCCAGGATCAAGTCCCCCTCATAATAAGGGTAGAAGACGAAGACCAGCCTCCTTACCAGGCTCTTTCCGAAAAAGAGGGCAGCGCAGGAAGCGGGAACCAGCCAGAGCGTTTTCCTGCTCCACTTCAGATAGTACGCCGCCAGATATGCCGGGATCACCAGCAGCACGGACATGTGGAAAAAGGCCGCAAAGAGGATCCAGAAAATAAACTTTACATAATCCCTCCGGAACAGGAATTTTACAGCATATACGCAGACGGCAATGGCAAAATAATAGCGGACATTGCTGAAACTCATGAAATAAAACCCGTTTGCCATGAAGAGGAAAAAGGACAGGAAAAACCAGTCCGAGCTGTCAAACAGCCCTTTCAGAAAGAACGCGCAGGTCAAAAAGGCCATAAACGCAAACACCACGCGGTAATTGTCATACCCGAACAGTCCCTGCAGGACCCGGACCAGAAGCTTAAAACCGATCTCATAGGAAACCTTGGTGTCCCCGCTTATGATATGCAGGAAGTTGTACCGGTAAGTCCAATAATCGTTCCCGATCCCGATCCGCAGGGCCGACAGCGTGAAGAGGACCATAAAAATGCCTGCAAGAAGTACGCCGTTCAGCATTTCCTGCCGGCTTTTCGCAACGTTGTTTCGTTTGCCCACGTAAGCGCTGTTCACAAAATATGCCGCAAGGACAGTCAGCGCCGTCACCAGAAGATAGAGGATCATTTTCTGCTCCTGTAATACTTTGTGACCAATCTCTCATCCACCGAAAGAAGGACTGCGGCCGTCACCGGGATCTCCTGGCGGGCCAGCTGCTCCAAAAGGCGGACAAAGGTCTCATGATTTTTACAGCCGGCTTTCAGAAAGAGAATCGTTTTATCGCAGGATCTCAGCTTCTTCAGCTCTTCCGGGTGCTCCACCGGGTTCCTGCAGACAATCTGCCGGGCCGCAGACGCCTCCTGCTCTCCACAACGCTCTTCCTGTTCCTCCAGCAGTACTTCCTCGTCCACGCAGACCAGGGCCGTTCTGGAAGCACCCGCCAGGTATTTCTCCCAGTTCGGCCGGAACTCAGGCATAATGGGCGCTCCGAGACAGACCACGTGGTACCGCCTCTCCACCGTGGAGGGCAGATAGACTGCCGTATCCAGGATCAATGCCACGAGAATGCCAAAAACCGATATTCCCAGTCCCAGCCCCGCCCCCAGAAAGAGCGCGTTTCCCAGCCGGATCTTCGAGCTGTCCTTGGCCGTATCTCCCGCCTTTACAAGTTCTATGGAGGCGATCTCCTCCCGAACCCCGGCAAACTGCGGCACGATTTCTTCCAGGATGGAGGCAAGTCTCACCGAAAGCTCCGGGGAATGGGTGTTGCAGCGCACATAGAGATAGCGCACGTCCGAGTCAACCGTGGCGGAGACGTACTCCTCCAGTTCCTCCATGGACAGCTCCCCGTTCATCTTCTCATACACATAATTTAAGAAGAAATCCGTGTGGATCACCTCTCCCCAGGTGAAATAATTGTAATAATCGTACTCTTCCCCCAGAGAATTTTCAGCGAAATCAATGTAATATATCGACTCCGCCTGATAGGTCCTTCCTCCTCTCGCGGCCGTCCTGGAATAATAATATAACGATCCGACCAGCGCCGCCCCCAGGACAACAGCCACGGGCAGGATCCATAGCTTTCTCATAAAGCGGAGCCACAGCAGCCTGTAATCCATCGGCTCTCCGCCGCATTCACATTCCCACATACTCAAAACCTCTGTCTTTCCCGCCAGGCCGCCCCGTTTCACAGGTTCTTGGGCCCATGCCTTTCCCGCCCGTTCGCCCCGTTTCGCGGGACCCCGGGCCCATGCCTTTTACACCGGAGGTCCTTCCAGCGGCCTGCAGCCGCCGAATCAAAGTCCCCGCCAGGCCGCCCCGGGACAAGCCGCGCCGTCTATGCGTCCTCTCCCTCAAGCTCCTGAAACAGCTTCATCGCCCTCTCCACCGTGAGATCCGAATTATAATGCTCATGCTCCCCCCAGCGGCCCAGGCCATAAATCCCGCGCTGCCGCATATAAGAAAGAAGCCTTGCCACAGCCGCCGGTTTTTCGATGGTGTTCAGCGGATATGTATATTCGTTCCGAAAAGCAGCCGCATTCGGTTCTTCCGTCACCCGGTCCAGATTGGTCTCCACCCAGTACCCCCTGCTGCCGGCGCAGAAATTGTGCCGCACCAAGATCCTGTGATAGGAAATCGCCGGATCCGGGACATAGATCCAATGGGCCTTCGTGTCCAGATTCTCCGCCACATACCGGATCTCCGTGCCGGTGTGCCGCAGTTTTCCGATATCCTCCAAAATATTTTTCCCGCAGTCCTCATACTCCCGAACGGCTTTCCAGGGTATCGTGGTGACGATGCGTTCCGCCTGGAAGGAAGATCCATCCTCGCAGGTCACCGTTCTCGTCTCCGGGTTCAGCTTTGCCACGGATTTTCCGCAGAGCAGACAGTCCCCCAGGGCCTCTCCCATTCTTCGCCAGAGCTCTCCGTAACCGTACTTCTTCGGATAGTAAAACTGAGCGTGCCCCGGCTGGGTGCCGTAGGGCTTTCGGTTCAGACAGCTCAGCAGCGTCTCCTCAAAGGAGACGTTCGGCAGCTTGTTCAGCCAGTAAGTTCCCAGCGCTTCCAGGTCCCCGCCGAACATCTTGCTGTTGTACGGCAGCATATAGGCCTCCGCCACCAGGTCCCCCAGCTTCCAGGTGACCCATTCCACAAACCTCTCAGGCATGGGGGTTCCGAGATTGCAGCCCGCAACGGCGATGGACTTCAGGAACCGCACCTGCTCCTCCTGGGGCATCTGCCAGATGTTTGCCTCAAAGGGATGGCCGATCTCATAGGTCCCCATGTCGATCCGGGAATCCCTGTCAAAGAGGTTCCACTCCTCCTCCGGCATAAATTGAAAGAGAAACCGGTTTACCTCCGGTCTCCTCACGTCCAGGAAATGGCCCCCAGCGATATCCAGGGCCGAGCCGTCCACCTCCTCGGAGCGGCACAGTCCCCCCGCCTCCCCTTCCTTTTCCAGAACCAGGAAGGAAACCCCGGGCTTATTTTCTCGCAGGGAATTTGCAAAGGCAAGTCCCGCCGGCCCCGCTCCCAAGATCAGATAGTTTACTTTTTCCATATTTCTCCCTCAGTTTTCCCCGTTTCTTTTTTCCTGCTCCATATGCAGCAGGTATAAATCAGACAGAGCGCGAAAGAACAGTAATAATAAGGGTGCAGATAATTCAACGCCGCCGCAGGCATCACGAGAATGATCGCGGCAGCCTGTCCCAGAAGGATAAAAGCGATCAACGCCAGTCCCACCCTGTTTTTCTTTTTTTTCAACAGCCGGATTCCCTCATGGAAAAAGATAAAAATCTCATACAGGGGAATGGCAACCAGAACCAGGCTGTAAAAATGGATCCGGCGCAGAATGCCGGAGATGAAATTTCCAATTTTCGATGCCACTTCCACACAGAGGATATGGAGTCTCGAATTTTTCCAGGCTGTCACACCCGCCGCGTCGTTAAGATCTTCCTTGCCATATTCCCAGGTCATAAGTTTCCAGGGAGGGAGGTCATTTACCGGGAGCTGATCACTGTATTCCACATAATAATACGGCTTGATCATAAGCATGTTCAACAGCATGGAAATCTGAGTCTTGGCATAGATCGGCAGATTGTGGGCTACCATTCTGTAATATGCCCTCATATATGCCGCCGCGGTCTCATCATCCGCCAGGCTTTGGTTGATATCCCCCCTGCCATTCGCATAATTATACCTTCGATACCCTTCCATCCCGTAATAGCGAAGGATTTCCACCGGCGTCACAGCCCCCAAGGCTTCCAGATCCTCTGTCACCCCGTCATAAGAAAGGTTGGACTTGGGGGAGGCGAGAATATTTTTCAATGTCGGAAGGGAATTGATAAAGGAATAGTCTTTTCCGTAATATTTGATATCGCCAAGTTTCTGAGGCACCGAAAACAGTCCAAACGCCAGAAGCAATCCGAGAAAGCATAAAATTGACTTTCGCGGCCGCAAGCGGTATATAAACAGCAGCTGCACCAGGAACAGCAGCACTCCCAGAATGATTCCTTCCGTCCTCCACACCCCGACGAAGGCGCACAAAAGCAAATTCAAGACCAGTTCCGGAATCCCCCTTTTTCTTTGATCCACGATATCCATGGCGGTCATGGAGATCAAAAACACGCAGAGCAGCCCATAGCTTTCCGTGCGATACGAATTGGTAAAAAACCGATATACCCCAGGCATGAGCAGGACAAGAAAAACACCGTATCTTCCCCTTCCCTTGAGGACAGGACTGTCCAAAATCCGATTGTAGAGATAACCCAGGGCAAAAACGCCAAACAGATACTGAAACACCGTGAGAAACACCGGATGTGGAAACGTCATCAGAATAGCGGCAAAGATGCAGCCCGAGTAGGCGCTGTGCCAATACTCCGGCCAGAATCGCAGCGCATAGGTATATGTGATATAGTTATCCTCACTCGCTATAAAGGGTTCCGGCCAAAGCAGAAGCAAAGCCGCGCCACCCACCAGAAATAACGCCAGAAAGAGCCTGAGATTTTTCCTTTCCTTCCAATGGGCAATCACCCAGAAGATCAGACTCCACAGGCAAAATATAATGGCCAGGGCAAACAGCTTGGATAGAACGTAACCCAGGATCCTCTCCCCCTGATCGCTGATCACATAATTTCTGGGAACATTTAAAACGACGTCCCGATCCAGTTCAAAAATCAGGATACACCTCTCATAAAGGAACGAGAGCAGAAAATGAACCGCCGGAATCAAATATCTTTTTTTACCTTTTATTATTTTTTCCATCAGAACTCCTAATTAGGCCTGGATACCAGTACCGCGCCAATCACCACAAGAAATACCCCCGCCATTTTTCTCTTTGTCAGCTTGTCCCCGAACCGGATCCTCGCCAAAAACATGGTCCAGACATAGGTAAACGCCGAGAGGGGAAGGACGCTGGAATAGTCCAGGACCCTTAACACATATATGTTGAGCAGCGACGCCGTGAGATACAGGATGCCCCCGGCGTACAGGCTGGGCGTTTTCAGCATATTGAAAAAAATCTCCAGGGCGGAATCCCCTTTCAGGGATCCGGAGGCTTCCTTTAAGAACATACTGGCTGCCGCTCCCAGGATCGTCATCAGAAAAATAAAACTATACGGAAGCATCTTCTGTCACCTCGTCTCCTCCCGCGATCAGGATGACTCCCGCAAGCAGGATCAGTACGCCGATGCACTTGACCAGCGTGATCGTCTCCTTCAGGACAGTTGCCGCCAGCACAAGACTCAGTATGTAATTCAGGCTTAAAATAGGCTGCAGCACGGAAACCTTGCCAAACTTATATGCCACGATCATCGCCAGAGCGCCCACACCGTATATGGCAAACCCTGCGATCAGATAAAGGAAGGAACCCTCCGCCGACAGTTTCCAGAGAAGCTGTCCCACGCAGACGCAGATGCTGGAACACACCATCAGCAGAATCCCCACCCTGTTTTTCCGGAATGACTCAATCATGTTTAACCCTTTCTTCCTATCTCCCACACCAGATATCTGAGCAGCTTTTTCCCGGTGGCAAAGGCCTTAAAATGCGTCTCCCCGGCGATCCTGGGAGACTCCGTCGTCGGAAACTCGATCCTCTTCAGCTTCAGCTTATAGCTTCTGCAGACCATCTCGATATCCACGGAAGGGCTCATGTCCGAGATATCACATTTTTTAAATGCTTCCACCGTCATGCCCCGAAATCCATGGAGAGTATCCCAGATCGTGTTTCCCTCCCTCTTAAAGAGGATCTTTGCCGCAAGTCCCAGGCCGAGGACAAACCACTTTCTCGGCTTAAAAAGCTTGCCGTCCTCCTCGTTCCGGCTTTCCTTCATCATCCGGCTTCCCACTACAAACTCATATCCCTGCTCATAGTATGCCCGGAATTTGTAGGTATCCTCCACGGGAATGGAGCCCTTCGGGTGGAAGAAGACGAAGGCATCACATTTGCAGTGCTCCGCGCCGTCTTTGCAGGCCTGGTTCAGCCCCTTCGCGGTCTGGGGATAAACCTCTATCCCCTGCTCCTGCAGATATTCCACCGTTTTGTCCGTACTGCCTCCATCGATACAGTAGATCTGATCAAATTTGCTCCTGTCGATCAAAGGCACGTCATGCTTGCATCCCTCGATCTCATTCCATGTCAGCAGACACAGTCCCACCGTCATTCTCTGCCACCTCCGACTTAAAGTCACTCTTTAGATACTACCATATCTTTCCTTTAAAAGCAACCTCGGCAAACGCACTGTTTTTCTGCGCAAAAAACGCTTGCCGCTTTGTTTCGGCAAACGCACTGAAAAGTGATTTTTAACCGTTGACGAAGAACCTTATTCAGCTTACAATTAAAATAGCGATTCAAAAGATTACCGATCTTCGGGAGGCCGCCATGGATAATACGTTAAAGCTATACAGAAAAAGAATCATTCCCTCAGAGTGTCTGCTTCTGAAGGGGGATAAAATCGAAAAGATGGATGAGGAAACGATCGTCACTTCCTGGACCACCATCAATCCGAAGCAGGAATTTTCCCACGGCTGCTCCTGCTATTTTCTGCAGCACGGATTTAAGATCAGCAAATTTTACCGCCACGACAATTCTCTTCTCTACTGGTACTGCGACATTGTGGATTTTGAGAAAAAGGAAGAGGAAAACGCCCTGATCGTCACAGATCTCCTGGCGGACGTGATCGTCTACCCCGACGGCCGGGTGAAGGTTGTGGACCTGGACGAGCTGGCGGACGCCCTGGATAAAGGGCTGATCACGCCGGAATTGCTGAGCGTCAGCCTCCGAAGGCTGAATGAACTTCTGACCATGATCTACCGCGACAAATTCGACCGGCTGCAGAGTCCGCTGGAACAGCTGGACCTGTGATCCCGCGTCAGTAAAAGATATGATGTCCGATCTGGATCCCGGTCAGTCCGGGGATGGGCGTGCGAAAGAAGACACAGGTTCCGATATTATTTTTTCCCGCCATGGCTTCATCGGCAGCCTTATAGCAGTCCGCGTTTGCAAGATCTGCCGCCAGGGCCAGTTCCAATCTGCCGCTCTGGGCGGGAGAAAACTGTCCTCTCTGATAGACGACGCCCACCACGGTATCCGGGAACTTGGAACTCAAAACCCGGTTGATCACCACGGCTCCTACGGCCAGCTTTCCCTCATAGGGTTCCGATCCCGCCTCACAGTATATGATATTTGCCAGGAGTTTTCTGTCCCCGTCCGCGAAAGTGACGTCCCCGAGGCTCCTCCAGGCGGCATTGGCCGCCAGCTGGGAGAGACGGATCTCCTCCTCCAGTTTTTTCTTAAGCGCCTTCTGGTCTTCCTCATTCTGGCGAAGTTTTTCCTCGTACTCCAGAGCTTTCTTCTCGGCCTCTTCGATCTGATCCGCATAATCCGCGATCCGGACGGAAACCTGGCTGATCAGTCCCGCCACACGGCTTTTCTCCGTCTCCGCATCCAGCTTCAGATTGTCCAGCTCCGTCTTCTCCAGCTGCAGTCTCTCTTTCGTCGCTTCAATCAGACTCCGGTTCTCCTGATACTCCTTCAGTTTGTCCTTGTCGTAGACCTCCACCTTTTCAAACCAGGTCGCCAGATTCAGAAGATTGCTGAGACTCCCCGCCTGGAGCAGGGAAGTGATGTAATCCGACTCGTCCCGCTCATACATCTTCCGCACGCGGATCATCATGGATTCGTACTGCCATTCCTCCGTGTCAATGGCTTCCTCCAGTTCCTGCTGGGTCTGCTGGATCTCCCCGGTTTTTTCCACAATCTGGGCCTCCAGTTCCTCCAGGTGGTCGCTGACTTCCTGCAGCTGGCTGTTCAGGTCTTCCAGTTCTTTCTGCAGGGAGCTCTTCTCGCCCTTCATGCCGTTTATGCTGCCCTGCTGATCTTTCAGCTCCTCCTCCAGCTTCTGATGTTCCTCTTCCTTGTCCTTGATCTGCTGCTGGGTGCTCTTTGCCAAGACTTTCGGCGCGTCAAAAGAAGAGGGCCGCGCCCCCAAAAGCAGCGCAATGATTGTAATGACTGCTGCCCATTTGGTCTTCTTCATCCGTTCTCCTCCAAAAGTCTTCCGTGATCCATCCGGCTCCACTGCTGCCCTTGCTTTCCAAATCAGAATTTTCTGCCTTACACCCTGATATGGATCTGTCTGCCGGATCGGCTGTATGGTATATAGGCCACCCCCGCCGCGTCGAACATGCGCTTTGCCGCTATATTTCCCGGGGTTCCCTCATACTTGTCGCTGTCGTAGACCACCGTGCGGATCCCCGCCTGGATAATGGCCTTCGCGCACTCGTTGCAGGGGAAGAGACAGACATAGAGCTTTGACCCTTCCAGGGAACCGCCCCGGTAATTTAAGATGGCGTTAAGCTCCCCGTGGGTCACAAAGGGATACTTGGTATCCAGCGTCTCCCCCTCCCGCTCCCAGGGAAAATCCTCGTCGGAACAGCCGCAGGGAAAGCCGTTGTAACCCATGGACAGAATCTTATTGTCCTGGCTGACGATGCAGGCTCCCACCTGGGTGTTGGGGTCCTTGGAGCGCATGCCGGAAAGCTGCGCCACGCCCATGAAATACTCGTCCCAGCTGATGTAGTCCTCTCTCTTCGCTCCCATACGCCGCTCTCCCTACTCCTGTTCTTCCGCCTCAGCGATCTTGCGGATCCGCCGGGCATGCTTCTCCTCCCCGGAGAAAGGCGTCCCTAAAAAGGTGTCCACGATGTCCAGGCCAAGGTTCACGCCCACCATGCCGCCTCCCAGGGCCAGCATGTTCGCGTCATTGTGCAGTCTTGTCATCTTTGCGGAAAGGGTATCGGAACAGAGCGCGCAGCGGATCCCTTTGACCTTGTTTGCCGCGATGCTGATGCCGATGCCGGTGGTGCACACTACGATCCCCTTTTCACACTCACCGTTCGCCACAGCCCTGGCCGCCGCAATGCCGAAGTCCGGGTAGTCCACGCTGGACTTGTCGAAGCACCCGAAATCCTTCACTTCATACCCCTTATCCCGCAGATGCTGTTTTACCTGTTCCTTTAAGTCAAATCCGCCGTGGTCGCTTCCGATTGCTATCATACCTTCTCCCTCCTAGTTCTCTTTTTCCATTTTTTACGCTTTATCGTCTCAGAACCGTTGTCCTGATTTTTTTCAAATCTTTTTCCGGTTCCTCCCGGGTCTATACCCGGACCACCTGGTGCCCTGCCGCCTTCAAAAGCCGGTTCATAATGGCCTGTCCAAGACCTTTCCGATCCCCGGCTGCCTCCCCAAAGCTCTCCGAATAGATCTTTGTCACATTCTCCTCGTCAAACTCCCGGAGGATCCCGTAAAGGCGCCGCGCGATGGCCTCTTCATCCTCCCTGCCGCCGACGGATTTCACGGCATCCGCCCGGTAGCGCTCTGCCGTCTCCGCGGCGGCGATCACGCCGGTCTTCTCCCCCGCAAGGCGGCACTGATCGGTCTGAGAATTGATGTATTTTACCACTTCGTCCTCTGTTCCCTGTACGATTGCCAGATCCCCTTTGGGCGCATAATGCCGGTACTTCATCCCCGGCGCTCTGGGGGCCTGTCCCTCCGGCACGGAAAAGAGCGTGGCGTCCTCCTCTACCTCCCCAAGGACGCTCTCCAGCATTTCCCCGGTAATATACCCCGGCCTCAGAATCTGGGGCGGGTCCACGGTGAGATCCACGATGGTGGACTCCAGTCCGATCCCAACCTGGCCACCGTCCAGGATCATATCCACCCTCCCGTCCATGTCTTCGATCACATATTTCGCCAGGGTGGGACTGGGCCTTCCGGAGAGGTTCGCGCTGGGCGCCGCCACAAATCCCCCCGCGTATTCGATCAGCTTTGCCGCCGCCGGGTGGGAGGGCATCCTCACCGCAACGGTTTCCAGGCCGCCCGTGGTCTCCTTCGGGACAATTCCTCTTTTGGGCAGAATCATGGTGAGAGGTCCCGGCCAGAAACGCGCCGCCAGGCGCCTTGCCTTTTCCGACACACATGTCGTTATTTTCTCCAGATCTTCCATCCTGCAGATATGTACGATCAGAGGATTGTCCGAGGGTCTGCCCTTTGCCGCGTAGATCTTCCGGGAGGAATCCGGGTTCAGCGCATCCCCGCCCAGCCCGTAGACCGTCTCCGTAGGGAAAGCCACCAATCCCCCCGCCTTCAGGATTTCCCCGGCCTGCAGAAGCGCCTCCTCATCCGCATCCCCCTCTTTTAATCTGACGATTTTTGTATCCATAAGGTTGCACATCTGCCTTTCGAAATCCCATGCCGGCCGCGTCTCTTTCCACCGTCCGACGCCGTTTGGCATCCTGATCTCCTTGCTGCCTCTATCTTAGCATAGAATGTCAAAATGTGCAACCGTGCCCCGCTCGTTCGCTTACCAGAGCCCCGCTTGGCCACTTATCAGGACGGATCCCTGCCCGGAAGCCGTCAGCCCAGCCAGGACCCGCACAGGTTTTGTCAGCCTCCTTTTTCATCCAGATAATCCATGATGCCTAAGTACACTGCCCAGGCCACTTCCTCCTGGTACTCGGCGGTACAGAGTTTCTCCGCCTCCTCCCAGTTCGAAAGGAAACCGCACTCCACGATTACCAGGGGCACTCCGGTCTTTTTCAGGAGGTAATAACTGCTGTTTTCCTTCACCTGACGGTTATTTTCCGGATCCACCTCCTGGGACAGTCTGCCCTGCAGATTTTCCGCAAGCTTCTTCCCCTCCACACTGTTCACATAATAGAACACCTGGGCCCCATGAACGGATTCCTGGGGATAGCTGTTCTGATGGATGCTGACCGCCGCGCAGGGCTCAGCCTCCTCAATAATGGCGATCCGCCGTTTCAGATCCCGTACCTTCATGCTGTCCTGCCCGTCCGCGCAGAGCGCCTCGTCCTCCTCGCGGGTCATGACAACCTTTACTCCGGACGCCTCCAGGAAATCACGGACGAGTTTCGCCACTTTCAGATTGATTTCTTTTTCCGGCTCATTGTTAATGCCAACCTTTCCCGGATCAAAGCCGCCGTGTCCCGGATCCAGCACGATACAGGGCGTTTCCGTCCAGCCCTCCAGGAGTTTTCCCTCTCTGTCAACCCTGAGCTGCGCATCCGTTTTGGGAACTTCCGTCTCTCCATTTTCCTGAGTTTCTTCCGGCAATGTGTTTCCGGCGTCTCCGCCCGGTTTCCTCCTGTTGTTGATTCCTATCACAAGCATCACTGCGATCAGCACCGCCATCAAGAGGATCGTCGCTGTCTTTCGTCTGTCCACCGGCCTTCACCTCCGCCAACCTGTTACTCTTAATATATTGGCAGAAGGCCCGTCTCAAAACTTATTCCTTAAGATTTTTAAAAGGATATTGTTTTCTTCAGACATACAATGTATAATTTCGATCATAAGGTGGGGTTTTTACCTCTAAAAATCAGATAAGGGAGGAATATAAGATGAAAAGGATTCACAGATTTTTAACCCTGTCCCTGACCGCTGCGCTTTTCCTTCTGGCTCCCCTTGCCGGATCTATCACAGCATCCGCCGACGAGCCGAAAACCTATCAGGTGAAATACGACGCCGGTCTTGGAGGATGGCGCTCCCAATGCCTGCCGGAGTGGGATGCCAGTCTTGGAACCGGAGACCTGAACTATGTGTTATACAACGCCCAGGACGGGGACAACGTGGTGATTGACGCTTTAGACGCCCCCAGTCTCGACATCACCTTCACTCAGGCGCTGGCAAACATTACCGTGAAGGGCAGCGGCAGCTGTATCATTGTCCGCTGCGACCAGCCGCTGAAGGATTTTTACGCGCTCCAAGGCGCCGTGGTCGCTTTGAATGCCGAGACAGAAAACGCCTATGTCTATGACAACAGCGTCTGCAACTTGAATAAGAACGTAAAGAATTTAAACCTCATCGCCGCAACTGAGTTGGGCATGAACGTAGCAGCTCCGGGATCTGTGGAATCCTGCACGATCACGGATCTTTACGGAAATACAACCTCGATATACAACATTCCCGGCGGGGCCCTTCTGGTGGAAAGCGGCGTTATTAAAACGGACCCGCAGTACTACAGCACGGCACCCATTCCCACCCCGGCTCCAGAGGCTCCCGCACCCGCGCCTTCTTCCTCTGATTCCGGAGCGCCTCTCTCCCCTCCCACCGGTGAGAGCACAAGCGTCCTGGCTCTTCTGACAGGCGCGCTTTTCTGCCTGGCAGCAGTCCTGACTCTGCGGAGGAAAAGGGCCTGACCAGCCGCCTTACAAATTTTTGAAAGCGCTGACCAGCGTCCAGACCTCGGGGGTTCCATAGTCCAGCCTCCAGACGGCGACGCCCGTCAGGTTGTTCGTGCTCATTACGTTTAATTTCACGCGGATAGATTCCAGGTCCTCCAGCCAGACCTTACCGGTCTGTGCCCCGGAGGACCATTCCGCGTAATTCTGACAGGTCTTCTCATCCCACACCGGCGTCAAATTGTTCTTGCTCAGGAAGTCCGCCTGGTTCTCCAGGGTCAGGTACTCATCCGCCACCGCTTCTCCCTCGATCTTCCAGACGATCGTGTAAAAGGGAAGGGCATTGATCAGCTTATCTGCGGAGACGTATTTCAGAGCCTTTTCGATCCCCTCCGAGACAAAACCAATGCTGGCTACGCTCCCCGGATTTTGGCTTCCGTGCCAGTGCTCGTCATACCCCATCAGGATCACGTAGTCCGCCACCTGGCCCTGAACCTCCATCCGGTACTGTCGATTCCCCTCATTCGGCATATAATTGTCCACCGAAAGCCTAAGTCCCTGTTTTCTGCACTCCACGGAAAGCTCTCTCAGGAACTGTCCGTATGCCTCGCCGCAGTCATCCCCCAAATTTTCAAAGTCCAGGTTTACCCCGTCCAGATTCAGGTCGGACGCGGTATTCAGGATTCCCTGCACCAGCCTGTTCCGGCTTTCGCTCGTGGAGAGAATCAGCGTGTCGTCGATATGCTCCCCCGTCTCGTTCTCATAGTTGAAATCATCCCACACGCCCCACACTTCCAGGCCGTAGCTGTGGGCCCGTTCCACATAAGAGGAATCGCTGTAATTCCGGAACCCTCCTTCGTTGTCATTCAGGCTGAACCAGGTGGGTCCGATCACGTTCATCCCCGGCGCCCCCGCAACCACTTTTTCCAGAGTCACGTTGCCCCCGACGGCGCCTATCGCGTGCCAGCCCAGGCAGACCTTCTCATCCATCCTTGACGTCGTGTACTCCGGCGCGGTATAACCGTCCGTATCCGTTTCTTTCTCGGGAGTCATGGCAAACTCCTCTCCCAAAAGCTTATTTTCCACATATCCGATCACACAGTCGTCCGTCATCACCTTGCACCAGGTTTCCATCCTTTCCAGAATCCGCATCGTTTCGCCCGCCGGGGCCTCGCACAGGATCTCGCTTTTGATGCCGCCCCGGTATCTCACTTTCGTGTCTTTGAGGATATGCGCCGCCTGACAGCTTTCCCACTCCGTTGTAAGCTGCACGCGGTAATCATACACCTGATAGTCAAACTCAGAAAACATGGCGGCATAGGGCAGCGCAACATAGAGCTTGTCCTCCTGCCGGAAGCAGGTCGTTCCCTCGAACTGTTTTTCATCGCCGTACAGGTAATAAGTTTCCGTGCCGAACTGCGTACGGATCGTTCCCAGCGCATCCGTATAGAGCAGCTCTTCCTCCGCCTCATCCACATAAAAGGTATCGTTCAGATATTCCTTGACAAAATCGACGTCCAGATAACAGATCCCGTCTTTCAGGACAGCCTGGCCCTTCATCTTCTTCTCCTGAAGAAAGACGGCCAGATGCCCGTCGTCCACACCGTAATATTCCTGCAGCTCCATAACCTCCGTGCCGTACGAATACTTGTCATACAGCCAGACCCCTACCGCGCCGGCCGCAATCACAACCATCAGGATCATCGCCAGAAGCACCGGCAAAATCTTTCTCTTCATATTTCAGGTTCACCTTTCATCTTCCAAATTTTCTGTTCCGTAAAGCCCTGCCCTGCAGAAAACGTAAATATAGCCGTCCGAAACCCGTTCAGGGATCCGGACAGCTATATCATAGCACACGTTTCCGCGCGCGTCATTATAAAAATGTAAAGTTTCGACGTTTTTATCAGCGGAGCGCAGATAGATTCTCTTATTTCAGCTGTGATCCATGCCCTCCCATTTTTGCCGTTTTTACGGCCTTCCGGCACTTGCGCGCCGACGGAATCTTTTTCGCCGCCTCCTTTCCCAGAAGCAGATCATTTTCCCGTATCTCCCAAGAACTCCAAAAGGACTTTTGTGATATATTATTATAGAATGTGATATATTAATTTTTCAGGGATTTCACGGTTAGTCCCGCTTCATTTACAAATATTGTAGACGCCTTCGGCAGTGCTGTCTGTTTAATTTGAATTATAATTGTGAAAACTATGATGGTATTACCTTGACTCAAACACGTTTTACTTGTAAGACACTAATTTAAAGGTGAAAAATCAGGCGAATGCCTTGGGGATCACCCCGAAATCAAAAGAGTCATAAAATAAATACGATTGCCGGCCTCCTCTCCGCACCGGAGTACCGGAGGCGTCTACAAGAATGATTATAAGTGTTTTTGCCAAATTATGCAAGACGCCGTTTCTTAAATTTTTTTAAACTGTTGCGGCGCAGTATTGACGAAGAAAAAGCAAAAGTATAGAATTATGTTAAAGGAAGGCGATGCTATATGAAAATAGAAAAATTGAATGAAAATCAGATTCGCTGCACCTTGACCAAAGAGGATCTGGCCAGCAGGCAGTTAAAGCTCAGCGAACTCGCCTACGGCACAGAAAAGGCCAAGCGCCTGTTCCGTGAGATGATGCAGCAGGCCAACTTTCAGTTCGGTTTTGAGGCGGAAGACATTCCCCTGATGATAGAGGCGATTCCTATGAACGCGGAATGCGTCGTCCTTCTGATCACAAAGGTGGAGGATCCGGAGGAACTGGATACACGCTTCTCCCATTTTTCACCTTCCGAAAGCGATCTGGAGGACGAGGAAGACGATTTCTACGACAGCGACGGCGACGATATGATGGATATGCTCCAACAGATGCAGACCCAGGGTTCCCAGGAATACGGCCCCATAGAAAACATCGTTCCAAAGGATGCGGTTCCGAATCATTCCCGGATGTTTTTCTTCCACACGCTGTCCGACGTGATGGATGCCGCCGCCCAGACAGGAAGCTCCTGTCCCTGTCCCAATACCCTGTATACGGCTCCCGGCGGAAAGGGCTACGTCCTTACGATCCATGTGGGAAATGCCGCCCTCGATATCTTTAACCGGATCTGCAACACTCTGACCGAATACGGTTCCATCAGGCGCAGTTACGGTGCCGGCCGGAATTTCCTGGAGGAACATTGTGAAGTCCTCCTGCCCGAAAACGCCCTGCAGAAACTCTGCCAGGGATAACGGACCGCCAACTATTCTGCAGACAACATGAAAGAACCCCGGCTGACCCTTTATGGTCCAGCCGGGGGTTTTTTAGTCCATGGCCTCGATCGTGCTCATCAGCTCGTCGATGTCGATGCCGTGCACCATGGCCGCTTCCTCCAGGGATTCTCCCTGCGCGGAGGGACAGCCGATACAATGCATCCCCGCGTCGAGAAGCACGGGCGCTACTTTAGGGTTCGTCTGAAGGATCTCCCCGATGGTCATTTCTTTCGTGATACCGCTCATATCCTGCTCCTTTCCGGATCATTCATCCTGCTTCGCTGTGTTGCGGGCGTTTCCGCCTGCGCTACTTAGTATAGCATTATCCCCAAAATTTGACAAGTTATTCCTGACCCGCGGAGCACATAATATTAACAGTTCAGCGCGTGAATGCTGCGCCCCAGTTTGAATGGTGCGCCCCACAGTTCAGCCCGCGCCCATTCGCAAAGTCGCGCTGACGCGCTCTCCGTCGCTTCGCGACTACCTTTGCTCATAGATGGGCAATCGAATGGTGCGCCCCACAGTTCAGCTCGCGCCCATTCGCAAAGCCGCGCTAGCGCGCTCCCTTTGCTCATAGATGGGCAATCGAACGGTGCTCCCCTCAGTTCAGCCCGCGCCCATTCGCAAAGTCGCGCTGGCGCGCTCTCCGCTGCTTCGCAGCTCCCTTTGCTCATAGATGGGCGCTCCCTCAGCCGTCAGGGCAGGGGAAAAATTCGTGCGAGCACGATTTTTCCCCTGCCCTGACGGCTGGCTGAACTGTGGGGCTATGTATTCGAAAAAGTACACTCGTCTGCCTTGACTGAAAGGGGCGTTTTCAATATAATATAGGTAAGGATTAGCGGTACAGAAATTGTCGGATTTTCCTGACAATTTCATAAAATTATACTAATTCAAATTTATAAGAGGAGGCATTTCAAATGAAACCAATTGAAACCGATTTCGTGCGTGGCAAGTGGGACAAGGAAGTAAATGTCCGTGACTTCATCCAGCGAAACTACCATCCCTATGACGGCGATGATTCTTTCCTGGCCGGCCCCACCCAGAACACCAAGGATCTGTGGCAGATGGTGCTTGAGCTGCAGAAGAAGGAAAGAGAAGCAGGCGGCGTTCTCGACATGGACACCAAGGTTGTTTCCACCATCACTTCCCATGGCCCCGGCTACCTCGACAAGAGCAAGGAGACCATCGTAGGTTTCCAGACCGACAAGCCTTTCAAGCGTTCCCTGCAGCCTTACGGTGGTATCCGTATGGCAGAGAAGGCCTGCGCTGACAACGGCTATGAAGTGGATCCTGAGATCTCCGAGTTCTTCTCCACTCACAGAAAGACCCACAATGCAGGATGTTTCGACGCTTACAACCAGGAGATGAGAGCCTGCCGTTCCTCACATATCATCACCGGTCTTCCTGATGCATACGGCCGTGGACGTATCATCGGCGACTACAGAAGAGTTGCCCTGTACGGTATCGACAGACTGATCGAAGACAAGCAGGCGCAGAAGGATTCCACCGGCCGCGTTATGACCGACGACGTGATCCGTCTCCGCGAGGAGCTGTCCGAGCAGATGACCGCTCTGAAGATGATGAAGGAGATGGCTGCATCCTACGGCTGCGACATTTCCAATCCCGCTACCAATGTACAGGAAGCGATCCAGGCAGTTTACTTCGGATATCTGTGCGCAGTAAAGGAGCAGAACGGCGCGGCTATGTCCCTTGGACGTACCTCCACCTTCCTCGACATCTACGCAGAGAGAGACCTGGCAAACGGCACCTTCACCGAGGAGCAGATCCAGGAGTTCGTTGATCACTTCATCATGAAGCTGCGCTGCATCAAGTTTGCTCGTACCCCCGAGTACAACCAGATCTTCGCTGGCGATCCCGTATGGGTGACCGAGTCCCTGGGCGGTGTCGGCGTGGACGGCAGACACATGGTGACCAAGATGAGCTTCCGTTATCTGAACACCCTGACCAACCTTGGACCTTCTCCCGAGCCCAACCTGACCGTTCTCTGGTCCACAAGGCTTCCTGAGAACTGGAAGAGATACTGCGCGAAGATGTCCATCCAGACCTCTTCCATCCAGTACGAAAACGACGACCTGATGAGAGTTACCCACGGCGACGACTACGGCATCGCATGCTGCGTATCCTCCATGGTGATCGGTAAGGAAATGCAGTTCTTCGGCGCACGTGCAAACGTGGCAAAGTGCCTGCTGTACGCTCTGAACGGCGGTATCGACGAAGTGACGAAGAAGCAGGTCGGCCCCAAGTACCGCCCTGTTACCGGCGATGTTCTGGATTACGACGATGTTTACAGCAAGTTCATGGATATGCTGGAGTGGCAGGCAGACGTGTATGTAAACACCCTGAACATCATCCACTATATGCATGACAAATACTGCTATGAGAGAGCAGAGATGGCCCTTCATGACAGAGACGTAAAGCGTTACTTCGCGACTGGCGTTGCAGGACTTTCCATCGTGGCTGACTCCCTTTCCGCTATCAAGTATGCGAAGGTTGAGCCCATCCGCGACGAGGACGGCGTGATCGTAGACTTCAAGACCACCGGCGACTTCCCGAAGTACGGAAACGACGACGACCGTGTAGACTCCATTGCACAGGATATCGTCCACAAGTTCATGACTGCCGTGAGAAGACATCACACCTACCGCAACGGCGTGCCCACCACTTCCATCCTGACCATTACCTCCAATGTTACCTACGGTAAGGCAACCGGTAATACTCCCGATGGACGTAAGAAGGGCCAGCCTTTCGCTCCCGGCGCTAACCCTATGCACGGCCGCGATACCCATGGCGCAGTTGCTTCCCTGTCTTCCGTATCCAAGCTGCCCTTCAATGATGCTCAGGACGGTATCTCCAATACCTTCACCATCATCCCCGGCGCACTTGGCAAAGAGGATAAGGTATTTGCAGGCGACATCGAGCTTGACCTGAAATAATGTAATAGAAAGATCCTTTCAGCCGGCCCGGCGCCCTGCGCCGGACGGCTCCTGAGAGAAGGAGGTGACACCCTTGGACAATGAACAGATGATCGAGGACCTGGTGAATATGCTGGATTCCGGCATGACAAAGGGAGTGGGCCATGTCAATGTGGATACCGCTTCCGGCGAAGAAAAGACCAATGTCCAGACAATGGGCTGTACGGATTGTTCCAGAACCCCGCTGGCATGCAGCGTTCCCACCCTTCACGAAGGACTGGATGATTACAAATAAATAAAAATAAGGAGGATTATTATTATGGCAGCATCTAACGCACAGGTTGACAACCTTGTAAACTTACTGGATGGTTACGCTACCAAAGGCGGCCATCATCTGAACGTAAACGTTCTGAACAGAGATACTCTTCTGGATGCTCAGAAAAATCCTGAGAAGTATCCTCAGCTTACCATTCGTGTATCCGGTTACGCGGTAAACTTCATCAAGCTGACTCCCGAGCAGCAGGCTGACGTTATCTCCCGTACCTTCCACGAGTCTATCTGACCTAACCGTTTCGCCATAACCGAAATTATGATCGAAACGTAACGCAAAAAGACCACCCCTAAGCTTTTCGAAGCAAAGGAGTGGTCTTTTTATTAGTTTTTGATACATTATCATCGATTAAACATTTGTTGTCAAACTTTGTCGTTTATGATAAGATCCTTTTTAGGGAACAACCGTGTTGCAGGGTGGGCTGACCGTCTATTCCTCAGGAATGGAGGTGATGCCTATGCGAAATCGCTTTGATTTCAAGGATGTGCTGACCTTCGGCATATTCCTTCTGGCGTTGCTTACATTTATCTTTACCTTTTGTAAGTAAAGCTACATAGAAAAACCACCCCTAAACTTGACCGAGTAGCGGGATGGTCTTTCTACCAAAACCAGGTCAACCCACCTTGTGGGCGGTTGTTCCTTCTAAGTATCAGTATAATGTATCTGCTTAAAATGTCAAGCTGAAATCCGTATTTTCTCGCAACCGGGCCCCCTTGCGGATAGTACATGAAATATGGTACACTATTCCTATAATGTGATGAACTCCAGCTTACCCATATCCAACAATGCGAACAAGAATAGATAAAAGAAAGGTCAAAGTAATGTCTGTAAAGAAGGAATTGGACAGTTTTTTTGAAAGATTTTTCGAAGCATATCAAAAAACAGAGGATGGATTACCTAGATGCCCTCGAACGAAAGATATAGATCAGGCAATTTATGTGGGCGAATCCAACAATTCAGGATGGTGCAGATGGAAACCGATCCCTTATGGGGAAGAAGAACCTTTTATGAATTTATTAGAAACATACGGAATCGAAAAGAACACAGATATGATCGAGTTTTTTAGTACGTATCATTTCATGGGACTTGATATATGCTATAAAAAAAGGGCAATGAGAATACTAGGCGTGGATCCTCGAGATGAGTATCGACTTTTAAAACATGTAATTCGCACATACACGGATCAAGACGGAAAAATAACGCATATTTTGATTGGATTAGATTGCGAGGTAGGCAATTTTATAGTAGTAGAAATAAAAACTGGAATTATTAAATTAGTAGATGAAGATAACGGAAAAATGCGAAAAATCGCATCATCTTTGGAAGAGTTCATAAGAGGGTGGGAGCCGCATGTCTGCTGAAATAAAATATATGATTTCATGCTGAAATCCAGCTGAAATCCGCTCAAAAAATCGTTCCTATTTCTCCATAATGTGATATAATAACCTGGAAGGTATCCATGCCGCCTGCGGCATGGGGCGTATCGTCAAAATCATCATCGCGGCAACCGTCGAGATAGTATATTGTTTTCAAATAATCAAAAAGGAGATTTGCACTATGCAGGGTAGAATTCACTCTTTAGAGAGCTTCGGCACGGTGGACGGTCCCGGCACCCGCTTTGTGGTGTTCGTCCAGGGGTGCCCTATGCGCTGCGCTTACTGTCACAATCCGGACACCTGGGAGATGAACGCGGGCACGCTCATGGAACCCGCCTACATCATAGAACAGTATGAGCGGAACAAGGCCTTTTATCAAAACGGCGGCGGGATCACCGTGACGGGCGGGGAACCTCTGATGCAGATCGACTTTCTGATCGACTTGTTTACCTTGGCAAAGGAGAAGGGCATCCACACCTGTATCGACACCTCCGGCATCGCGTTCAATCCCGACAACGCTTTCCTGATGGAGAAATTTGACCGCCTGATGCCTCTGGTGGATCTTGTAATGCTGGACATCAAGCACATTGATCCCGAAAAGCACAAGGAGCTTTGCCTCCAGCCCAACACGAATATCCTGAAGTTTGCCGCATATCTGGACGAAAAGAAGGTGGATATGTGGATCCGGCACGTTGTGGTCCCGGGGATCACGGACGACGAGGTCTATCTGGAGAAGCTGGGGTATTTCATCGGGCAGTTCAGCAATCTGAAAGCCCTGGATGTGCTCCCCTACCACACCATGGGAGAGGCGAAATATAAAAAGCTGGGCATGGATTACCGTCTGAAGGGCGTGCCCGCCATGGACAAGACGATCCTCCTGGAAAAAAAGCAGGCGATCCTGAACGGTATCAAAAAGAGACGCGCGGAGATGGAATAAAGGAATAAAACTTTCTTTTATTTTCCTATTGAAATCAAGTGTAAAGTATTATAAAATAAACCTAGTCAATACTTAGACACATGTGTTCAAGGAGGTATAAAAAATGGCATTCGTTATCGGTGAAAATTGTATCACTTGCGGCGCCTGTGAGGCTCAGTGCCCTGTCGGCGCTATCAGCATGGGAGACGGCAAGTTTGTGATTGACGCTGACAAGTGCATTGACTGCGGTTCCTGCGCAGGCCAGTGCCCTGTAGGCACCATCGAGCAGGCGTAAGCACAGGGGATCCTATTCCTGGCGGGTTACCGTCTATACTTAAACATGCAAATGATACTAAGAAAAGCGGGCTCTCTGGAGCCCGCTTTTTTTAGACCGTCTTCCTTCCCGGTGCCCAAAAGCGAAAGATCGGCTTTTTCCCGCCATCCTCCGTTTTCGTTTCCCCGGCGGTCGCCTGTTCTGTCTCTATTCCTGTCGTATCTGAATTGCCCCCTGCCTTTTCCTGCGGATCCTCCTCCCTTGCGCTTGGTCCGTTTTCCGTCTCTTGTCTCCGCTTGTCCCGATTTTCCTGGATCTCAAAGAGGACGCTTTTTCTAGGTTCCTGCCGATCCTTTTTTCTCCTGCCGCTGCGCTGGCGCAGAAGCTCGTCCATCCTGCGGTAATACTCTTCCCCGCGCTGCATGTTTTCTTTATCCCGCTCCTCCTGACGCTCTTCCTGCATCCGGAACTGATAGTCCAGTTCCTTGATCACGCTCTCCTTAATAGAACGGCAGAGTTCCTCATTGTTCTCCCGTACTGCCTCCTGCATCATCTGGCGCAGGAGCCACTGCAATCTTCTGGAACGGTCCTCCGGATTGGGCCTGGAAACCTCGTTCAGGTCCCGGCTCTCCAGAATTTCTATCCCCATTCTCTGCGCAGGTTCATTTTCTCCCTCCACCCAGGGCTCGTTCTTCCTGCCTGATTCCGCCACCCGATTTTCGTCCGGCATCGTCTTTTCCTCGAAAATCACCTTCTTCCGGGAGGACGCCTCCACCGATCCCTTAGAATTTACCGGCTGTCTGCCGGGATCTGTTATGACCTCTTGCCCCGGCTTTTCTCCTGACTTCCTTTCTGCTTTTTCACTCTGCTCTTTACCCGACTTTTCTCCTGATCTGCCTTCTGATTTCTCACTCTGCTCTTTCCCCTGCTTTCCATCCGGCTTTTCCTTCCGGTCTTCTCCCTGCACAGCGCTTCTTTTTTCTCCCCGTTTTTCTTCCGGCTTTTCTCCTGGCCTGTCTCCGCCGGTTTTGCCCTGTGGCCCATCCTGCGCATCCTGCGCCGTTCCTCTCCCGCTTTCTCCCGTCAGCCAGCTTTCATCCAATCCGCTGATCAGATCCAGTCTGCCCTCTTTCAGGATCATTTTGATTGCCTTCAGCTGCAGTCCTCTCTCCTTCAGGCCCTTGATCTGGCGGAAACGCTCCACATCCTCCCGGGTATAAAAACGGTGTCCCAGTTCATTCCTCTTAATGGGAAGATGCAGTTCCTCCTCCCAGTATCTCAGTACATGGCTCTCCACCTGTACCTCTTTTGCCGCGTCTGAAATCAACAAATACTCGCTCATACTCTCTCCTTTTTATCCGCGGGATTTTAGTTTTCTTATGAAACTCCCGCAAATTTTTTCAGCCTTTCCGCTGCAGCCCGATCTGGTCCCGGTTGTCTTTCCATTGTTTTACGCATCCGGCCTTTAATCGTTTCCGGCATTTTCCCTTTTACTTCTCCGGCCCTCCGCCGTCTACCATACCCAATCGGTTCGGACGGTTCCGGTCTCCCGACCTTCTCATCTGAGTTGCAAAAAAGAGAACAGGTCCTCACCTGTTCTCTTCTCTTTCGTACAAGCTTTCTCTTGTAGCTCACATCTCCCTCCGCGGACTGTTTTCCTCCGGGAATCCGATCTCCCACAACCCGCTCAGTCGATGTCGCCGTTGCCCATCCTGCGTCTGTCCATATTGGCAAATCGGGTGTACTCCGGCATCCAAACCAGCTCCACCGTACCGATGGGACCGTTTCTCTGCTTTGCCACGATGATCTCGGAAATTCCCTTCTTGTCCGTGTCCTCATTGTAATAGTCGTCCCGGTAGATAAACATGACCACATCCGCATCCTGCTCGATAGCGCCGGATTCCCTGAGGTCCGAGAGCATGGGCCTGTGGTTCGGACGCTGCTCCACTGCCCGGGAGAGCTGGGAGAGGGCCAGCACCGGGACATTCAGTTCCCTGGCAATGGCCTTTAGGGCCCTGGAGATCTCGGAAATCTCCTGCTGACGAGACTCGCTCTTTCCGCTGCCCGTCATCAGCTGAAGGTAGTCGATGATGATCATGCAGAGTTCATGGTCCATCTTGAATTTGCGGCATTTGGAGCGCAGCTCCGCGACGCTGATGCCGGGGGTGTCGTCTATGATCAGGTCGGACCGGCCGATCCCCGCCGCGCCGTCGATCAGCCTGTCCCACTCGTCGTCTGCCAGATTGCCCGTCCTCAGCTTCTGGGCGTCCACATTGGACTCCAGGGCAAACAGACGGTTCACCAGCTGTTCCTTGCTCATCTCCAGGCTGAAGATGGCCACACACTTTTTCTGCCGGAAAGCCACGTTCTGCGCAATGTTCAACGCGAAGGCAGTCTTTCCCATGGAGGGACGGGCCGCGATCAGGACCAGGTCGGAGGGCTGCATCCCCGACGTCCGGTAATCCAGGTCGATAAAACCGGTGGCCACTCCGGTGACGTTTCCGTTCATCTTGGAGGCCCTGTCGATCTTGTCCATGGCGTTGTTGACGATCTGACGGATCGGAACAAACTCCCCGACATTCGTCCTCTGTGCCAGCTGGAACACCTGTTTTTCCGCTTCCGCAAGGATGTTCTCCAGGCTCTCCTTTCCCGCATAACAGGTGTTCGCAATCTCCTGGTTCACATGGATCATCTTCCGGAGCATGGATTTTTCCGCGACAATCTCCACATATTGTTTGACATCCGGCGAGATCGGCAGGGCGATCACCCAATTGTTCATATAATCCAGTCCGCTGATCTCCGGCGGCACGCCTTTTTTTTCCAGGCGTTCCTGAAGGCTGAACGCGTCCACCGACTTGCCGTTCTCCCGCATCTCCACCATTGTGTCAAAAAGGATCCCGCACTGTCTGTCAAAAAAATCTTCTCCCTTCAGGGTCTCCGCCGCTATGGTGATGGCCTCGGCGTCCACAAACATGGCAGCGATCACGCCCTGCTCCGCCTTTACGTTCTGGGGCGGGATCTTCTTCAGAACATTTTCATCCATTGCAGGCATGGACAATCTCCTTTCCGAATCACTCCTCCGCAACCTTCACGCTGAGGACCGCGGTCACCTGGGGATGCAGTTTGAGGGATACTTCGTACACGCCGAAATTCTTCAAATTTTCCGGAAGAACGATCTTCTTCTTATCGATTTCCAAACCGTGCTGGTTCTTCAGCTCCACGGCGATCTCTTTCGAGGAGACGGAGCCAAAGGTCCTGCCGCCCTCCCCTGCTTTGATCTTTACTATAACCTGTTTCCCCTGAAGTTCTTCCGCAAGGGCTTTCGCGCTGTCCAAAAGTTCCTTCGCCTTTTTCTCCTCGTTCTGTTTCTGCAGCTTTAAGTCGTTGAGGTTCTTCGGGGTCGCCTCCACGCCGATCTTCTTTGGAAGGATATAATTTCTCGCGTATCCTTCGCTGACTTCGACGGCATCCCCCTTCTTACCCAGCTTTTTCTCGTCCTGTAACAAAATTACTTTCATAACCGTATCATTCCTTCCCAACCATTCCAAAAATGGTTTTTCTGTGATCAAATGTTAGATCTCTCCGTTTTCCAGCATCTCGTCCAGCGTGGCCTTCAGCACGCCGATGGCCTCCGCAAGTCCGGTTCCCTCCATCTGGCAGGCCGCGCTGTTGATGTGACCGCCGCCTCCCATGCGCTCCATGATAATCTGCACGTTCACCTCGTCGATGGACCGGGCGCTGACATAAATCTTTCCCTGATAGTCCGTCAGGACGAAACTGGCCTTGATCCCCCGGATATTCAAAAGTTCGTTGGCCGCCTGGGCCCCGATCACCGTAGGACTGGGAAGATCGTCGGCCGTGCAGACCGAGATGGCAAAGGACTGGCGGTAGATCTCCGCCTGGCTCACCGCGTCCGCTCTCGCCTTATATTCCAGCGCGTCCTCCCTGAAGAGCTTGCGGACCCGCATCACGTCCGCGCCGCTGCGCCTCAGGAACGCGGCCGCCTCAAAGGTCCGGACGCCCGTCTTCGTGGCAAAGTTATTGGTGTCTACCATAATGCCGGAATACAGGCTGTCCGCCTCCTCCGGCCGGATCTTGATATTGTCGTAAATATATTGCAGCACCTCGGATACCATCTCGCAGGCGGAAGAGGCATAGGGCTCCACATAGGAGAGGGTGGCATTCTCTATAGTCTCGGTCCCGGCCCTGTGATGATCCAGCACCACCACCGTCTTACAATACTTTAACAGTTCCGGACACTCTGTGATGGAGGGCTTGTTCACATCCACCACCACCAGCACCGTGCCGCTCTCCGCCAGTTCCATCGCCTCTGTCCCGGTGATGATCATATCCTCGTCGTACTCCGGATTTCCCTTAAACAGATCCACAAGGGGCGCTATGGCGCTGGTGGACTCCGTCAGGACGATGTTGGCCTTTCTGTCCAGGGTCTTGGCGATCCGATAGATGCCCACCGCCGAGCCAAAACTGTCCACGTCCGGCATCCGGTGTCCCATGACAAGGACGCGGTCCTTCGCGGTGATGATCTCCCGCAGGGCATGGGCCTTCACCCTTGCCTTCACCCGGGTGTTCTTCTCCACCTGCTGGCTCTTGCCGCCGTAATAGGTGATGCTGTCCGGCGTCTTGATCACCGCCTGGTCGCCGCCCCGGCCCAGAGCCAGGTCGATGGCGTTCCGGCAGAACTCGTAGTTCTGCGCGTAGGTCAGACCGTTTACGCCGATGCCGATACTGATGGTCACCGCCATCTCGTTTCCGATATTGACGGTCTTTACATCCTCCAGGATCTCAAAGCGTGTCTCCTGGAGCTGGGTAATGGCCTTTTTCCGCAGGATGATCAGGTACTTGTCCTTCTCCAGCTTCTTGCAGATACCGTCCAGAGAGGCGATGTGCTTGTTGATTCTTCGGTCGATCAGGGCGGTGAGCAGGGACCTGCGGACCTCCTCCACGCTCTCCAGCGCCTCCTCGTAATTGTCCAGATAGATCATTCCGGCGGCCAGGCTCTGGTCGTCCACCTCCTGAAGGGCTATGTGCAGGGCCGTCTCATCAAAGAGGTACACCGCGATCAGATAACCGTCGTAGCCCTCCGCGTCGATCAGGTCGCTGTTCTCCGCCATCTCCTTCAGCGAGATCTTGCGGAATTTCGCCACATACTCCTCCGTCTCATAGTTGAGCTCATACTGGGCCTCGTCCAGACCGGAATCGTCTGGGAGCTTGTCCCGGGTGATCGTGGGAAACAGGGACGTTATGGATTTATTGTAGCCCTTCGGCTGGTGCACTACGTTCTCAAAGGCCGCGTTGGTCCATATCACCCGCCCGCCGTCGTCCAGCAGGGCATAGGGAATTTCCAACTCCCGCAGGAGCTTCCGCTGGATCTGTCCGTACTCCGTTGCAAAACTCACCAGCTCGTGCATGATCACCGGCTTATTATAGAAATACAGGGTAAGGGTGATCGCAAAATAAAAGACCGTATAGCCCAAGAGGAGCGCGCCCGCCCTTACGTCCAACAGGAAGACCGCAAGGTCGATTGCCAGAAGCAGGATTCCCAGGTACAGGCTGAACTGCATGAAGGTCTTAATCCTTCCCTTTAACTTGATCCGTTTCTTCATAGAGGATTCCTCCCAGATACAGTATAACAGAATTCTTTCCACTATGCTACAATTTAATTTGTCGGAATTGGAAAAGTATTGTAAAGATTTTTCGATTACACACAAAAAAGCGGGATGATAACTTCCGCCAGCATCCCTCTTCTCCCACTTTCCGCCGCGAATCCGTCCACAAAGTTTCTCCGCGCATGCCCCAACACTATTACTTTACCACGGGCCGCCCGCCCTGTCAATCTTGGGAGACCGTCCTGTGATCATCTTTCTTAACCTCAGCCCTCATAAATCTTTCCTGTCCCGGTTCCTTTAAGCAGCACCGGTTCCAGGTCCGGTCAATCGCTCTCTCCATATTCCGCCCTCTTATTCCGAAACCGCCGCACCGGCTTCCGGCAAGGATTGTTCCGCCCAAGAAAAAAGCACCCCCTAAATTTCTTTAGGGAGTGCCTGAAAAACATTTTTCTTTAAATGGTTTACTCCTGAACGTAAGGCATGATCGCCAGGTGACGGGCTCTCTTAATCGCTACGGTCAGCGCCCTCTGGTGCTTTGCGCAGTTGCCGGTGATACGGCGGGGAAGGATCTTGCCCCTCTCGGATACATATCTCTTCAGCTTAGCCGCGTCCTTATAATCGATCACATTGTCCTTGCCACAGAATACGCAAACCTTTTTTCTTCTACGGATTCCGCCCTTTCTTCTCATGGGGGAATCGGACTTCTCAGTCTTATTAAAAGCCATCTTAATGCCTCCTTCTGAAAAAATCGTCAAATCTTAATTAAACGGAAGTTCTTCGTCAATCCCGTCCGGGATGTTCATAAAGCCGTCTCCGGCTCCGGAAGGAGCCTGGGAACGATTCCCGTTATTGTAGCTGCCGCCGCCATTGTGATTATAACCGCCGCCGTTTTCCCCGTTGGAGGCGTTCTTGCTCTCGCAGAACTCATGATCCTCCACTACGACTTCGGTGGTATAAACCTTCACGCCGTCCTTGTTGGTATAGCTTCCGGTCTGAATCCTACCGGTAACGGCGATCTTCATCCCCTTGTGCAGATACTTCTCGGCGAACTCCCCGGTACGCCCAAAAGCCACGCAGTTGATAAAGTCCGCAGTCTGCTCATCCCCGTTATTATTGTTTCTGCTCTGTCTGCGGTCCACCGCCAGCGTGTATCTCGCAATCGCAAGCTGCTGATCCCCTGCGGTGTATCTCACCTCGGGGTCCCTGGTCAAACGTCCCATAAGAATTACTCTGTTCATATTCCTTCTCGCTTTCTAATTATGCCTCGTTCTGTCTAACGCATAAGTATCTGATGACGTTGTCCATGATACGGACACGGCTCTCGATCTCAGCGGGAGCTGTCGCCTCAGCATCGAACCTGATAAAGTAGTAGAAAGCCTCTTTCATCTTCTGGATCTCGTAGGCAAGCTTCTTCTTACCCCAGTCGTCCACTTCGGTGATGGTTCCGCCAAATCTCTCGATAAGAGCCTTGCACTTGTCGACAACAGCCGCTCTCTCATCGTCCTCGATCTTAGCGCTGACCACTACGCACAATTCGTACTTGTTCATTCGTCAGTTACCTCCTTTTGGTCTCTGGCCCACCTCGGGGGTGAGCAAGGAAAATTAATATATCACAAGTTGTTATAATATCATATTTTTTCAAGCGGCGCAAGTCCAAATAATACATTTTAAAAAATTTTTATTTTGGAAATATTTCCTTCACATTTTTCTCCATGAGCCTTCGCGCGATCATGATCTGGTGCCCGCAGCCCAGGCATTTCAAGCGGAAATCCGCCCCCTCCCTGAGGACTTCCCACTCCTGGCTCCCGCAGGGATGCTGTTTCTTCATTTTAATCCTGTCTCCCACATGAATGTCCATACTGCCCCTCCGTCTATCTCTTTCAATCCCAGGACATCAGGTTTCCCATCAGAAAATCTTTGGTCACCCCGAAGAACTCCCGCAGCAGATTATTCAGCTGCATGGGCGCGTAAGATTGCGCGGCAAGCCCCGAGACATTTCGGTAACCCTGGGCTCCGGCAATCTTTTCTGCCCGAAAAACGTGAAAATTATTGGTCACGATCACGACCTTTGCCTGCTCCTTGTCCAACAA
>CANQEV010000012.1 GCA_947595925.1 uncultured Acetatifactor sp.
ATCCTTGAAATCCTGCTCTGCAGGATTTCTTCCTTGTTTGGAATCAAGATTGCGAACTCGTTTCGCAATTACCTATTTAATGACAACAAAACAATTTCATGATTTTCTCTGCAGATATACAAGTCCTCATCCTGCATATAAATAGCATCTTCAACATTTTTTTTCACTATACGGTATTTTCTAAAGCTATAGATCTGACCTTGCCATTCTATATACATCTTTCCCAGTAACTGCAGCGCGCCATAATCCATTGAACGCAGAAATCTGCTAATCTGTGCATAATCCCACTCTATGTCAAGCATTCCCTCATTTGGAACTTCCCAAGAAAAATGCATCTGGCCATCAGATATCCGCGATTGACGGACGCCCGAACATTGATCAAGCAAAAGCGGTTCTAAAATATTTTCAAACACTTGAATTCCCAAGTCACATTGTTTTTGAAACAGTTTTAAGGCAGTAATTTCATCATCCAGTTCTATTTTTTCCTGAGCAATGATATCTCCGGCATCCACATCTGCCGTCAGCCAATGCCAGGTAATACCCGTCATAGCATCCCCTTGAAAAATGCTCCAAGCCTCCGCATTTCTTCCCTTGTGAAATGGGAGAAGCGCATTATGCCAGTTTACAATCTTCAAATTGGACCTGCTTACCACCTCCGCCGGAATTAAATATGTATTTCCGGCACTGACTACCAGCGTATCCTCCTCCTCTTGCAGTAATCTATTGCGAAGCTCTTTTTTCCCACATAAAAAATATTTTAACCCCTCCTTCTCGCAGAGCTTTTGCAGAATCGTGCTGTCTGTAACTTTGTATTCATAAACCTCCACATTATTCAAATAATGCCTGCTCAATTCCGCGCACTGATACGCTAACTTTCCGGAACCCAGCACTATAATCTTTGTGTAACAATAATTATTTTCCATAATTTTCCTGAAGCCATTTTCGGTCAATTTTCCCGTTTGCGTTCAGCGGCATTCTTTCCAATTCCGTAATCAATTCGGGAATCATGTAATCAGGAAGCCGCCTTTCTAATTCTTTTTTAATAGATTCTTTTGATATACTTCCTTCATATAACAAGAGAATGCTTCTTTTTTTTATATGATAGAGGCAACACGCCCGATTTATGCCGTCTATACTCATAACTGCCGCCTCGATTTCCCCCAGCTCGATCCGATACCCCCTGTGCTTGATCTGAAAATCTTTACGGCCTACATACTCAATCTCTCCCCGCGCATTCAGCTTGACAAGATCCCCCGTCCGGTACATGATGTCACGGTAAAAGGGAGACAGCGGGTTCTGCACAAAAGATTCCTTTGTCCTTTCCGGGTTGTTATAATACCCCAGCGCCACCCCGGAGCCACGGATACAAAGTTCGCCAACCTCTCCCGTCCCACAGATTCTGTTCTCTTCGTTCAGAATCAAAACTCCCGTGTTTACAGCCGCCCGTCCGATGGGCAGAGTCTCGTCCTCCCTGAATTCCCTGTCTATAACATAATATGTGCTCGCGTAAGTCGTCTCCGAAGGACCATAGTAATTCACATACTTTGCGTCAGGCACATACTTTTTCCACATATTGTACTGTTTTACCGGCATGATCTCACCGCAGAACATGATCTTCCTGAGGCAAGTCACGTCAACCTCCTGAAGCGCCCGCAGGTTAGCCGTCAAGATCAACGCAGACGGCACCCAGAAGATCGCATTAACCTTGTGTTCCTTAATGTATTCCAGAACGCGGATAGGAAAGGAAAACCATCCTTCAGGAATAATATGAAGTGACGCTCCATTGCGAATCGTACAATACAGATCCGGTACTGAGGCATCAAAATAAAAGGGCGCTTGATTTGCAAAGACTTCCCTGTCGGAAAAGGCCATTTCCTGACTTGCCTCCTCCGTAAAGTCAATGACCGCACGGTGGCTGATCACCACTCCCTTTGGCACCCCGGTAGACCCCGAAGTACAGATGATATACAAGGGATCCGTATCAATCCGGCGCCTCTGAACTATCATTAATTTTTCTTTGTCCTCCGGTTCCTTCCACGCTTCGTCCAAGATAAGAAGCCTGTCCGGATCTATAAGCTCCACGGCTTTTTCCCGGTTTGCACTATCCGTCAAGACAAAAGCCGGCTGCAAAGTCCCCATGATCAGTTTTAAGCGTTCCACCGGTGCATGGCAATCCATAGGAGAGTATATACCACCCGCATAGGTGACTCCCCAAAACGCCGGCAGCGCCGCCCGCTCTTTTCCCAGAAGCACGGCCACTACATCGTTATCCTGCAGGCCTTTCTTCCGCAAAAAGGTTCCCACGCGCCTGGCTTTCTCTGCCAGTTCGCCATATGTATCGCTCCCCTTTTCATCTGTCACAGCTGTTTTGTCAAAAAAAGCCGCTTCACTTTTTTCCAGATAATCCAAAACCGATTTTAACATAAACCACCCTGAATAAATCGCAAATTTATGTGTCCACTATCTCAAAAAGTCCTGCTTCACACAGTTTTTTCACATTGGGGATCAACTCCGCCACCGGCACGCCGATACGGCTGCTGATGTCAATCAGATCTCCTCTCCCATCCGCATAGGCGATTAAATTTGTCAACTTTTTTACTTCATGATAAATACCCTTCCGGCTCTCCTTGGGATATAATCCTCGCTTACCAAGCTGGGGTTCGCAAAGACAAGTGACCCGATAAAACCGATTATATTCCAGCGCCATGATCACGTCCTTCATCACATCATAAGAACCTTGAAACCCTGCCGGAGAAATAAAATCCATATTATCTGCCGAGGTATGATATTCCGGATATTCCGCATATTTCGAACGACAGAAATCACACACCGGAAGATCCACGCCGGGGGCATTATATTGTCTTTCATCAGAACCACGTTCCAGAAAACTGTAAGTTATATATTCGGGATGAGAAAAACCCAATACGTTTTGCATCACTCGATCCGTCAATGTATTCCCATAACGGGTCTCCAAATAAGAATAAGCCCTGTCATCCCCCACACAGGTCAGCACAAACCCGGCTATCACACGCTTTTTCATTTGTTCCAAATTTCTGCTCAAATAAGCGATGGAGCCAATGGTTTCCGGAACGATTACGATGCGGTAGGACAGCCTTCTATCCAAAGTTTTAAGCCACTTTACCAGCCAAGTGACTAAAACCGGTCCCGAAACCTCGTTATTTGCCATGGACGGATGACAAATATAAGTTGAAAGGAGAACTTCTTTTTCAGAAGAACCCGGAAGCAGCAGCTCTCCATAGTTCATCACGCCATCGAAGTGCCTGCTGTCAATATACATATGATAGGTTCCCGGAGGCAGCGAATCCCTTTGCCGCTTTGACATACAAAACGCATAGGCCGATGAATAATACGATGTGACATAGGGAATGACTTCCGGTTGATCTTCCTCGACTTTGATATGCTCAAGCAATTCTTCCAGACTGACATACTTGTCAACAGACGTTGAATATCCCATAACGGACAGGTTATTTACATGATAATCTACAATCCGGCGACCTTGTTCGTCTTCAATGTAACCATCTCTAATTTCCCATTCCTTCGGAACAGTCCAATCAAACACCCTCGTGCCGCTTGGAACCTCTTGGATCTGCAGGTCTGGAATCTGTTGCTGTAATAGTTTCAGACTCTGCCTCACGCCCTCTCCGGTCAGACTTCTGTCCAGCGGAAACAACTTTTTCGCAAACTGATACATTTCTTGTCCTGCATTCATAAAACACCGCCCGAAATTGCATTTTAAAATTCTATTTTATTGTACCACATCCCTCATTTTCGTCAATCCCTTAATCCCAGGATTTATCTTTGAAATCTTTGGGTTTTGAAGCCCTCATATATGCCATTTTACTGCTCCCGCCTTCTCCTGTCGCACTCGATCCACTCGTCCAGCGTCAGCGGCTCATAGTCCGAATACATGCAGAAACAGTTGATCATGTTGCAGGGGATATGCTGTTCCTCTCCCTGCCAGTTTACCGTAACGGTGCTGCGCGTGATCTCCTGGAACTGCTCCAGGAGGCGCTGGTCCCTGGTATCGTGGACATGTCCGTACAGCATATAAGCCTTAGGCTTCCCGTTTTTGTCCAGATGATACTGCCCGTTGTAGCACAGGATCGGATAGTGGCAGAGGATCACCTTCCGGTTATTGTCGGACAGCTCCGCGTAGGGCCTGATCCACTGAAAACGGCTGAGGTCCGCCTTTGTCTTTGACACAAAGCGGTCGTGGTTTCCCTGGATCAGATACAGCCTGCCGTTGAGACGCCCCAGGAGTTCGTTCGTCTGCTCCACAGTCCCCCAGGAAAAGTCTCCAAGGATCACCACCTCATCCCTCTTTCTCACTTTTCCGTTCCACTTTTGTATCATATATTCATTCATTTCTTCCATGGTGGAAAAGCCCCTGTGGTCCATCCGGTCGTTCATGGCCCCATGGAAAAAATGCAGATCCGCGATATAAAACCTCAAAGAGAGATCACCTCCTGCCCTGACTTTCATTATACTTTTCCGGCTCTTTCTTGTAAAGCGACAATTCAGGTCCGGGTCGCCCGCCAGTCATTGTAAAGCGACAATTCCGATCCGGGTCGCCCGCCAGTCATTGTAAAGCGGCAATTCCGATCCGGGTCGCCCGCCGGTCATAACCGGCGCAAAAAAAGCTCCCACCCTTCAAGAAGGATAGGAGCAGTGCTGGCAGCCGGACTTGAACCGGCACGGTGTTGCCACCGAGGGATTTTAAGTCCCTTGCGTCTGCCTATTCCGCCATGCCAGCGAACGCATCCCGCAGGACTTCCGCCGGGCCAGGTTCACCCGGGCTGAGCATCCCACGGAAATGGATGGAGGTGGATTCGAACCACCGAAGCAAGATGCAGCAGATTTACAGTCTGTCCCCTTTGGCCACTCGGGAATCCATCCGCAGACAAATGAACTGTAACGAATTTTAGCATAAGTCTCCCGAAAAAGCAAGGGTTATAGGAAAAATCTCCGCTTCCTGCGCATTTCTTCCTCCGGCGTCAGAACCTCCGGTTTTACCTGATCGTGAAGGGGCTCCTCCTGCCAGTTCCCCGTGCTCTGGCGGTCGTACTTTAAGATCGTCGCGGAAGTCGGGGGCAGGGTGATGGTGATACGGCCGGCGTGCATCTCATAGTCCGGCCCGCCCAGGGAATATCCGCCCTCTCCGGTCTGCAGAAGGGTCCGCATGTGTCCCGTCTTGGGGATCCCGATCTCCCACACGTCCAGATATTTTTCCAGCTCAGTGCTGTTGTTGTTGATCAGGACAATGCACTGACCTTCTTTGTGGAAACGGCCGTAGGCGAGGAAATTATACCCGCTGTCCACATACTTTATGGAGCCGCACCGAAGCTCGTCGTTTGCGTTGCGCAGGTGGATGATATCTTTGTGAAAATTGATCAGCTGAATATCCTCATGGCCCCAGGGATATCCCCGGCGGTTGTCGGGATCGGTAAAGCCGCACAGCCCCGCCTCATCGCCGTAGTAGATCGTAGGCGCGCCCATCCAGGTCATCTGGATCGTGACGGCCTCTAGGAATACCGCCTTATGGATCCCCTCCTCCGCGGCCTGGGGGCCCAGCGTCCCGGTGCGTCCCACCTTGTGATTGGTGCGGGTCAGGAAACGGGAGTGGTCGTGATTGGAGAGCTCATTCATGGCAACCTGCCAGCTGGGCATGGCAAAATTGGAGGTGTGGTGGCACATGGCGCCCCAGAAGCTTTCGGCGTTTCCCAGAAGATCCTCCCGGAAATCGTCGCTGTGCTTCTCCATGCCGGTGAGGAACCAGGTGACCGGCTCCATAAAGGCGTCGTAGTTCATCACGGTATCCCACTCGTTTCCCTGCAGCCAGTCCCGGGTGTTTCCGTAGTGCTCCGCCAGGATCAGGGCGTTGGGGTTGGCCTCCTTCACCGCCTTGCGGAACTCCTGCCAGAATGTGTGGTTGAACTCGGGGCTGTGTCCCAGGTCCGCCGCCACATCCAACCTCCACCCGTCCGCGTTGTAGGGCGGGGAGACCCACTTCTTTCCGATGTGCAGCACATAATCCCTGAGCTCCTTGGAGCCTTCATAATTTAACTTCGGCAGGGTATCGTGCCCCCACCACCCGTCGTATGTGGGATTATAGGGCCATTTTGTGTCGTCGTGGAAGTCAAAATAATTCCGGTAGGGACTGTCTCCGCTGACATAAGCGCCCTTTTCATACCCTTTGGCGTTCTCGTAGATCCTCTCCCGGTCCATCCACTTGTTAAAGGATCCGCAGTGGTTAAAGACGCCGTCCAGAATGACTTTCATGCCCCGCTTATGGGCCTCCTCCACGACTTTTGCGAAGAGTTCGTTGCTGGCCTCCAGATTCGCCTTGTTTGTCACCCGGTCTATATAGCGGCTGGCAAAGCGGTTCTCCGTCTGTCCGGGGGGCAGAAGCTCCCCATTGTCGGATACGATCTTCCCAAAGTGGGGATCGATATAATCATAGTCCTGGATATCGTATTTGTGATTGGACGGGGAGACGAACAGGGGGTTGAAGTAGATCACCTCCACGCCCAGATCCTTTAAGTAGTCCATCTTGTCCAGGACGCCCTGCAGGTCCCCTCCGTAAAACTCTCTCACATCCATGGCGGAGGGATAGCGGTACCAGTCCTCCGACCTGTGGACGGGCTCGCCGATATAACAGTACTCGCCGGTCAGAACATCATTGGTGGGATCCCCGTTGCAGAAGCGGTCCACATAGATCTGATACATCACCGCGCCCTTTGCCCAGTCGGGGGTCTTAAAGCCGGGAATAATCACAAAATCGTAATATTCATTCGCCTCATGGGTCAGTCCCCTGGTGTCATAGTACCCCGACAGGATCCCTGTCTGCATCTCAAAGTGGTAGGTCACCTTTTCATTTTCCAGCTGGAGCTCGTGGGCGTAATAGTCAAAGTCGTCCTGGGTCTCCACCTTGTTCATCAGGTATCTCTGGCCCTTGCTCACAAAAAACACCCTGTCCACATTATTCCGGGCGGTGCGCATCCGCACGGTCACTTTATCGTATCCGGCGGGTTCCGCGGGGGTGACAAAATTCCCGGTGGTATCCGAAAACAGGGCCCTTCTGTTAAAAACCGGCCTCATGGCGGCGATATACTGCTGGTCAAATTCAAAACGATGATATTTCTCAAACTCCATGTTGTCAGATCCTTCTTACATGAGATTTCCCCCGCTTTCACAACTGGGGGAACGCCATTTTAAGGGCAGAGAATACCGCGAAACAATAAAGACCATGTCAGCGCGGCTTTGCAAATGGCGTGAGCTGAACTGTTATTATTCTATCATTTTATCAGGAAAAAAGAAAGACCTAATCAAAGGTTTCAAAAGGATTTAAAAGGGAAACAGACAGCGGGGAAGCTGTCTGTTTCTGAGAAGGTATTTCTTTACTTATGGGGTATAGCAAAAACTATAATGTATTGGGGGGTTACAAGTAGTATGATACCACCCCGGCCCCCTTTTGCCTATCTTCAAAATACACAAACTTTACAAAAAGTCATACCTTGTTTTGTGCATTATTGCCAATTTCCCTTTGTCTATTATGACAAGGCGGGATTCAGAAACAGTCCCTCGAACTCTTCCCCGGTGATCTTTTCCTTCTCCAGAAGAAGCTCAGCGCAGCGGTGCAGCACATACTCATGGCTCTGGATCATGTTCTTCGCTTTCTCATAGCATTCGTCGATGATGTCCTTTACTTCCTTGTCAATCTGCGCCGTCACCGCCTCGCTGTGGGCTTTCGCATGGGCCAGATCCCGCCCGATGAACACTTCGTCGCTGTCGTCGTCGTAGCAGATCACGCCGATATTCTTTGACATACCGAACCGGGTCACCATCTGACGGGCGACTTTCGTAGCTTTCTTAATGTCGCTGGAAGCGCCGGTGGTGATATCGCCGAAGATGATCTCCTCCGCGATCCGTCCGCCCAGGGAGACCATGATCTCCTGGAGCATCTTCCCCCGGGTCAGGAACATCTCATCCTTCTCCGGAAGGGGCATGGTATAACCCGCCGCGCCCTGGCCGGTAGGGATGATGGATACGGTGTAGACCGGTCCCACATCCGGAAGGAGGTGGAAGAGGATCGCGTGTCCCGCCTCGTGATAGGCCGTGATCTTCTTCTCCTTTTCGGAGATAATGCGGCTGTGTTTTTCCGTTCCGATACCAATCTTGATAAACGCCTTCTTGATATCTTCCTGGGTCACAAAGGACTTATCCTTCTTCGCCGCGTCGATGGCCGCCTCGTTCATCAGGTTCTCCAGATCCGCCCCGGAAAATCCGGCAGTGGTCTGGGCGATCTGCTTTAAGTCCACATCATCCCCCAGGGGCTTGTTCCGGGAATGTACCTTCAAGATTTCCTCCCGTCCGCCGATATCGGGGATGCTCACGGAGATCTTCCGGTCAAATCTTCCGGGACGGAGGATCGCCGGATCCAGGATATCCACGCGGTTTGTCGCCGCCATGACGATGATCCCCTCGTTCTCGCCGAAGCCGTCCATCTCTACAAGGAGCTGGTTCAGCGTCTGCTCCCTCTCGTCGTGGCCGCCGCCCAGTCCCGTGCCGCGCCTCCTTGCCACCGCGTCAATCTCGTCGATAAACACGATACAGGGGGCGTTTTTCTTCGCCTCTTCAAACATATCCCTCACGCGGGCAGCGCCCACGCCCACAAACATCTCCACGAAATCAGAGCCGGAGATGCTGAAGAACGGCACGCCCGCCTCTCCTGCCACGGCCTTCGCCAGCAGGGTCTTACCGGTTCCGGGATTGCCCTCCAGAAGAACGCCCTTGGGGATCCTTGCCCCCAGCTTCGTGTACTTCCCGGGATTTTTCAGGAAATCCACGATCTCCACCAGCTCTTCCTTTTCCTCTTTCAGTCCGGCGACGCTGTCGAAATTTACCTTGTTGTCGTCCTTGGACATCTTCGCCCGGCTCCTGCCGAAATTCATCATCCGGTTGTTTCCGGCCGCCTGGTCGTTCGGGCCGAAGAAGACCATCAGCAGAAAGATCCCCACCACCAGCACGATCAGCATCGGGAGGAGGTTTGTCATCAGCCAGCTCTCCCGCTTCACGTCCTGGATCACGGGTGCGATGTTATAGCTACGGATCAGGTCCTCCGCATCCTCCACATTTGTCACATAGAGCTTTCTCACCGCGCCGTTCTTCAGAACGACCTGCACGACGCCAGTGGGCGTCTCGCTGTTCGGCGTGATCACCACCTGGGTGATATTTCCGGCCGTCAGATCCTGCATCATCTGTTCCTGGGAATAATCTTCCGTCCGCTCGCTCAGACGGTTGATCCCGAAGATCACCAGCATGAGGATCATGATCAACAATAATAAAGATCCTGTTCCATTCGTTTTTTTTCGTGGCACTTTTTATTTCCTCCTGCTATGACACGGTGCCACAGCCTACGCCGTCTACGAAACCGTGTCTTTCACTGCTCTGCAGTTCTCCTTGTTCAGAAAATCGCTTCCTCCGCTGGGCGAACGGCTGCGCTGCAAAAAAACCTGCGGTCCTGCGCCGCCAGCAATGCAGTGCTGCACTCGCTGTCCGCAAAGTCCTCTCGGACCAGCGGCCGTACTCCCGTCAGTCGAAACGGACTACTCCTATATAGGGGAGATTCCGGTAGCGCTGATCATAGTCCAGGCCGTAGCCCACCACAAAAGCGTCCGGGATCTGAAAGCCCGTGTAATTCACTTCTACGGGGACCACCCTCCTGTCGGGCTTATCCAGGAGCGTACACAGGCGCAGGCTTTTCGGCTTCCTGTCCCGCAGCATTTCCATCAGATAGCTCAGCGTCCTCCCGCTGTCCACGATGTCCTCCACAATCAGCACTTCCTTGTCCTGGATGGGTTCGTCCAGATCCTTTACGATCCTCACTACGCCGCTGGATTTCGTCTCGCCGCCATAACTGGAAACGCTCATAAAATCCAGGGATACCGGCACGGTGATCCGCTTCGCCAGCTCACACATGAAAAAGCTGCCGCCCTTGAGCACGCACACCAGATGGATCTGCTTTCCCGCATAATCCCTGCTGATCTGCTCCCCCAGCGCCCGGATCCGGGCGTTCACTTCCTCCTCCGGCACCAAAACCTCTATCCGTTCTCCCATGTTTTATCCTCCGTTTTTTCAAAGACCACCTGCAAAACATGTTTTGTCCCTTTGTCCGGCCGATAAGCCTCGCTGGTCCGGTACCCGGGCATCCACAACACATGGTCCCCCTCCGCAAGGAGCGGCAGACTGTCCCTCTGCTCCCTGGGGATCTTTTCCGTAATCATATAGTCCATTACTTTCTTGCGGATCAGCTCTCCCCCGCCGTCCCGGATCATAAAATAATCCCCTGTCCGGCGCGTCCGGATGGAAAGCGTACTTATAATTTTATCACAATCAAACCATTTCGTACACTGATTTTTCGGCATTTCATCAAATTTATTATTATTTAAGATTTGAAAAGTGAACCGCGCTCCCCGAAAGATCTTTTCCGTCCGCCAGTCTTCCGCCAGATCCCCGGGCAAAGAAATCTCTATCTCGACATCGCCTGGATCCGGCTTTTCCCCCTCGTCCAGAGGCTCCCGCTCTAAAATAATCCTGTCATACGACCTTTCGGCCCGGATACCGCAGGGGAGCGATACGCTTTTCCCGGTCCCGCTTAAGAACAGTCCCCGCAGCAGTTCCACATGCACGGCGCCGATATCTTTGTGGAGGGGGCTTACCTCCAAAAGCAGTTCCAACAGCACCCTCTTCTGCAGCAGAGGCGGAAGCTCCAGAAACTTGTTCACCAGGATCTCCCTGCCTTCCGCGCCCTCCCTGTTCCGCACGCAGCTCTCTCTGTTCCGCACGATGCTCTCTCCGTTTCGCACGCAACTCTCTTCGCTCTGCACGAAGCTCTCCCCGCTCCGCACGCAGCTTTCCCTGTTTCGCACGCAGCTCTCCCGGGCCAGGGCGGTCTGCGCCGTCAAATATTCCTCAATTTCCGAGAGACGGTCCGCCGCTTCGCTGATGTGCCGCACCGCGCCCCGGCAGATTTCCTGCTCCGCCCAGGGCAGGACATGATGGCGGATACGGTTTCTGGCGTGTCCATCCTCCTGATTTGTGGAGTCCGTGCGGTAAGAGATCCCCCTCTCCTCCAGATATTCCTCGATCTCCCGCCGTTCCAGGCAGAGCAGGGGCCGGATCACGGTCAGCTTTCCCCCGCCGTGCTCCCGCACCGGCTGAATACTTCCCAGTCCCCTGCTGCCGGTGCCCCGGAACAGATGAAACAGGAGGGTTTCCGCCCGGTCCCCCATATGGTGTGCCAACGCCAGCTTTATCCCCGGGCCTTCCCCGGCACCTTCCATGTCCAGTCCCCTTCCGCCCCATTCCCCGGCATACTTTTCAAAGGCTTCATAGCGCGCCCTCCGCCCGGCCTCTTCCTCTGAAATTCCTTCCGCCCGGGCCAGTCCGGGGACATCCGCATTTACTGGAAAAAAAGGCAGTTCCAGCCGCCCGCAGAGCTCCTTTACATAAGCGGCGTCCTCTCCGGCATCCGGCCTTATGCCGTGATTTACATGGACCACCGCCAGGTCAAAGGGAATCTTCTCCCGGTAACGGGCTAACAAAAATAAGAGGCAGACGGAGTCTGCCCCACCTGAGACGCCGGCCAGCACCCGGTCGCCGGACTGCAGCATCCGGTGCTGCTCTATATACCCATAGACTTTTTCTTCCAAAAGATCATTTCTCTTCATGTTAATAACTGTATCTCATAAATTCCTAAAAAGCAAGGTTTTTTATCCCATTTACAATCAGTTAGCCGCAGGGCCTTTTTCTGGTCAAGGATAACACATAAACGGTCTGGACGGCATACCTTGTGGGTTGTCCGCAGGGACTTTTTCCGGTCAAGGATAACCGCAAAGCGGCGGAAAACGCAGCAGGATTCCGGACACGGCATGGGCTCCAGGCGCGGCATAAGCTCCGGGTGCGGCATGGGCTCCGGGCACGGCATGGGCCGCCGCCCTCAGGGATTTTTCCAGAGAGTCGCCGCCAGGATCGTCATATCGTCCCGGATATTTCCCTCGCTGCTGAAGATGGCAAGCTGCATCAATTTCTCCGCCAGCTCCCGGGGATTCTCGTCCTCCAGCTCCGCCAGGCAGTTCCTCACCGCCTCCTCATAGCCCTTCTCCCGAAACGCCTCCAGCACGCCGTCCGTCATTAAAATGATGCTGTCGCCTTCCCTCAACTGCAGGTACTGCATACTGGGCTCCAGGCTGGGAAAAATCCCCAGGGGCAGCCTGCCGCCGCCGATCTGCTCTACCTCTTTTCCCCTCTTCCGAAAGGAGACCGCTCCCCCCGCCTTGCAAAAGTCACAACATCCTTTATGTAGGTCAACAAAGCACATATCCAGGGTGGGATGTCCCATCTCCTCCGCTTTTGTCACCGCCGTCGCGTTGATCAGCCTCATCGCCGCCTCCGGGCTGTAGCCGCTCTCCAAAAACTTCTCCGCGAGATCCAGCGTCCAGCTGCTGCCCTGGCTGGCCTTCTCCCCGGAACCCGTGCCATCCGAAAGAAGAAGCGTAAGCTTCCCCCGCTCCGACTCCAGAATGGAATAATTGTCCCCTGAAATCTCTTCCCGGCCTTTGATCACCCGGGCGTAACCTGTGAACGCCATGTATTCCGGCTGTTCCACAAAGAGATACGTACGGCTCCGGTTCCGCACGCTTCCCTCGCTGGAAAGAGACAGACAATACTTTTTCCCAAGCACGTCCCGCAGGATCTCCTCCGCCTTCTCACAGGGAACCTCCTCCCGGCCCTGGGCCTGAAGCCGCAGGCTGATCTGACTCCCCGCATCCTTACAGGGAACCAGGCAGGCGCCTTCCAGCAGCATCCCTTTCTCCCGGAAGCAATGGGACAATTTCCGCCACACCTTGTCCTCTAAAGGTTCCAGCCTGGAAATTTCCCCCGCTGTCTGCTCCATGATATCCGCCAGTTCGTTCAGGTGCCCCGCGATCACGCTGCAGTTCTCCCGAAGACGCTCTTCCTCAAAAAAAGCCCGCCTGTCAGGTGCCTCTTTCGGTTCCTCCATCTCAAAGCTCTTTGCCAGCTCCCGAAAGCTGTCCGCATAGCCCGTCAGCCGGATACCGCAGACGTCCGGCAGGCGATACTGCCTGACCCCCTGTTTTTTTCTCTCGTCCATAAACTGCATCATTTCCGATTGCCCCCTTCCCGTCATTCCCGCCTACGCAGGATGGTTTTGATTATAGGGACAGCGGGCTGTTCTTTTTGTCAAATTCGGTTGCGTTTGCCTTAATAATTTGCGACAAAAAAAGCAGGAGCCCTTTCACTCCTGCTTAAAAAGAATCTCACTTTCATATACAAGGCCCAGTATGTTCTGGGCTGTTTCTTCAACAAAGCCCTTTGTCTGCGTGTATTTCCGATATTCCTCGATCTCCTTCGCCCGGTCTTCCTCCTTGGCGATCTGAGCCTGAAGTTCCTCAATGCGGACGTTATAATCGTTGATCTTCTGTTTCATGCTCATGGCGTTTATCGTAATCGCCAGCATGACCACGAGAATACACATGATAATCGTTACCATGCTGAACACGTTCTGAGGACGCTTACGGTAAATTTTCCCCCTCTTTTGGGATCTTCCTCCGCCTTCCGCCCACACGGGTCTTTTTCTGCTTTTTCTCTTCCCTGTCATCGCCAGCGCCTCTCTTTCTGTTCCGATGCCTTCGTAACTTCATTCTAATCTTTCCGAACAGGGCAGTCAACTTGTTTTTCAAAAAAAGTTTCCCTTTACGAAGGAAACCCCTGATCAAATTTCGAAGGCTTCCCAGTATTTTATGCAGCAGCCTCCGCAAAGCTGAGAAAAGTTTTCGGACCGCCCTAACGATCGGTTCCAGGATCTTCAGGGAAAATTTTATCAGCCAGGGACTGATCAGTTTCAGATAGGCCCCCATTCCCAGCATGGCGCCCAATATGGCAAACCAGCGCAGGTTTCCGTTCCCCTCGCGGTGCATGAGAAGGAAGACCTCCACGGCGCAATAAGCCCAAAAGAGCAGATCCTCCACCGAGACCCAGAAAATCCCGTGTGGAAAGAGCCTGCGGTAAATTCTCAGGATGTCATATAGAAAAGAGATGTAAACGCCCATCTGCAAGGCGTGAAACAGAAATAGATTTTCCTGCTGCATCCGCCGTCCGGCCTATCGGAACAGCCTGCTGATCAGGGACTGGGCTTTCTGACCGCCGCTCTCCGACATATCGGAATAGGTAAAGCTGTCCAGTCTGCCGTCGATGTCCACCTCTCCCTTGTCCAAAGTCAGCCGGCTGACATGCAGATCATCCCCCCGGATCATCAACATTCCCTGCTCCGTCTCCAGCAGAATCTCATGAATGTCAAAGGACAGGACGTCATTTACACCGCTCAGATTGCAGGTCCGGCGGTTCACCATGGACAGCTTATGGATACGCGCAGGGGAATTCAACTCTTCCATCGGCTCTACCTCCTTTTTCTCTCTGATTATATATATGTGAAAAGGAGGGTTGTATGACTATTTTCCGTGCCGGCGGCTAGATATACCGGAAAAGCTCTTTCGCCTCCTCCTTGCGCACCGTTTCCTGCACGTCCAGGACCTCCACCTTAACCTCCTTGTTTCCAAAGCCGATGGTGATGATATCTCCCTCCTTGACATTTGCCGAAGCTTTCGCGGGTTTATCGTTGATCAGAACCCTGCCCGCGTCGCAGGCTTCATTGGCGACAGTGCGGCGCTTGATCAGCCTGGACACCTTCAAATATTTATCAAGCCTCATAATCTTTTTCCTCCTGAAACAAAAGAAGCGGAGAACCCTGAGATTCTCCGCTTTCTCACATGCATACCTATCCGTCAATTAAGCGTTAATGGTATCCTTCAGAGCCTTGCCTGCCTTGAACTTAGGAGCCTTGGAAGCAGGGATCTTGATGGACTTCTTGGTAGCAGGATTTCTGCCGATCCTTGCTGCTCTCTCGGAAACTTCAAAAGTACCGAAGCCAACCAGCTGAACCTTCTCACCTTTCTTCATCTCGTCGGTAACAACATCGGTGAAAGCCTTCAAAGCCTTCTCTGCATCCTTCTTGGAAATTTCTGCCTTCTCTGCGATTGCTGCGACTAATTCCGTTTTGTTCATCTTAGAACTCCTCCTATAACGTTTTTCAATGAAAATTGTATGAATACCGGTTCACCGGTAACTTCGCATCTATTTTATATTTATATCTGTTTTAGAACAGTTTGTCAAGGTATTTTGCCTATTTTTAAGGACTTGCGACAATTAATTCGTCAATATGCCCAACATATCCGATACAAGACTGTTAATATTATCCATATCCGAAGTGCCAACAGCAGTATTTTCCAGGTCGGCGAAGGAAAAGGAAATGTCCTTTTCCGCGCTGTCGATCTGCAGGGTGTAACTCTTCGGGATACAACCCGACTTGCGGAGGATCACCACATGGGCTCCCGCTTCCTTTCGGAAATAACAGGGAACGATCCCCACGTAATTTCCATCCAGATATACCTCGGCCCCCTCCGGCGCGTCGATATATACTTTATAGTAATCGGTGACGGTATCCGGTTCCACGCTTTCCTCCGTACTTTCCTCCGTTTCTTCTACGGGATCCAGGACGATATCCAATCCGGCAGAAGGTTCCCCGACACGGACATACTGAGTCAACGTCTGGTAACCGTCCGCCCTGGCAATCAGCTGGTGAATCCCATACGTAAGGCTTATCGGCGCCGAAACATCCGTCTTCTCGCCGTCCACGTACAATTTTGCGGAGGACGGCGTCAGAGAGAACAGGATCGTTCCCATCTCCGGCTCCGCCACTTCAAGATCGCTGATATCTACCACGGTCTCCTCATTCCTGCGGATCTCCGCGGTCTTTTCCCCTTCGTTCCCGTCCTTGCTGATCAGCACGGAATAAGTTCCCTCCGGCACCGGCAGCAGCATATCCTCTGTGATGCGCTGAATCAAACTCTGCCCGATCTCAATCCATCCGCCAATAAACTTCTCGTCGCCGGAAAGCCTCAGATACCCGTGTCCCCTTTGAATCCTCACCGTGAGGACTTCGCTGTCGATGCCTTGAAAACTCAAAGTATCCGCGGGATTCAATTCCGAAACATCAATACTCCTGCCGTCGGAAAAAAATTTCGTATTGTTCGTGACCTTCAGCTTTTGGGCTTCCTGTCCCACCGTGACTTCGCCGCGCTGCCGGTCAAATTCAAAATAAACAACCTGATCCAGGGTCCATGTATCCGAATGGATCTGAAGCGTGGTCAGATGCTTTTTAGACTTTAAAAAAGTAACGTCCACTATATCGCCCGGATTCAGCTGATCCAGCGAGAGGCTTTCCCCGTATTTATCCTTGAACTGCGTAGTCCCGTCATAGGAAAGCGTATAGGTTTTTCCTACCGTCAGGTTCCAAAAAGTGACGGAGCTGTCGTTTTTGTTCTTCTGCATCAATATGGCGGTATCCGCCGAGTCATAGCTGTCCACATTGGTAGCCGTAAAGCCCGTGCCTTTATCCTCCGTATCTTCCGTCCCCGTCTCCGGCTTCCCCGGCTGCGGCCTCCCGGGATTCCCACAGGCGGCCAGCATCATAAATGACAATACCATCATAAAAACAAGCAGAGCAGACATGCCCCTGTGACGGGAGCACGCCTGTCTCCGAAAACTTTCTTTTTCAAACCGCCTTTTCATCCTTCTCTTCTCTGCCGGTCTTTTTTCTTCCGATCTCATCTCTCTCAGATCTTTCCTTCCATTCCGCTTTTGTCTCTCCGCCTGTCGGAGTAACCCTGCCGATTTTCCCGGCGCGGTTTTTGTTTCCCGGATTCATCTGGCGGATTTTCCTGCTGCCAACCTTCTTTCCAGTTCCCCTCACGGCTTTTCCGCTGCGAACCTTTTCTTTCCGGATTCATCTGGCAGCTTTTCCTAGTGCAGATTTTTTCGGATCCGAATTTCCCCTACAGCTGAAACGCCTGCTCCAAAAACTCTTTCTTTTCCTTTTCCTGGGACAGGAGCTTTTCCAGCTTCTCCTGGTTCCGCCCGGGGATCCAGGCCTTTCCGGAGTTATAATAAAAGTTTGCAATTTTCCAGAATTTATCCGGATAGGCCAGACGATAATACAGGTCGATCCGGCTGATGGCGGACAGGGGCCGGATCTTCTCATACGCTTTGAGAAGGTCCTGGCCCAGCTCCTTGGACCATCCGCTCTTTTCCAGGAGTTTTCGCAGGATCAGGTGCAGGTCCCGCACCGGATCGTCCGCCGTACACTTCTCAAAGTTGATCAGGTACCAGCCTTTGTCGTCCAGGAGCAGGTTGTGATACTGATAATCCCCGTGGCAGAAAGCGCCCTCTTCCCGGGGCACGTTGCCATATGCCTGCCAATCCTCCAGAACTTCCTGGGCCTGCTCATAAAAATGGTCAAAACACCCCAGAAGCGCAATCTCAAACCAGGTCTTCTGGCTTCTCCCCTGCAGAAACTTGCGGATCCTCTTTAACTCCCGGTTTTTCTTTTCATATTCTTCCCCGATGGAGATGGTTTTCGGCGTCTCTGCCGGAAGGCCGTCCTGGGTGCAGAGGTGAAGCCTTGCCAGGATCTTTACGGCCTCCAGACATTCCCCTTTCTCCCGGATATTGCACTCCCTGCCGTCCCGGTAAGTCTTCAGAATATATTTTACACCGTCGTTATCCTTGACGAAAAGCTCCCCTTCCTTATTGGGAATCAGGCTCTCCGCCTGGGCGAAACCTCTCTCCGCTATGGTTTTCAGGAGCTGATCCTGAATCTGAAGCCTCTCGGGATTGCCCCCGTACTCCTTGAAGATCAACAGTCCCCTGTCCGTCTCGCACAGGATCGCACCCCTTCCCTTGCGGGTGCGCGCAACCTCTATCTCATATTGATCCAAAAGGCTTACTGCCCTGTCGTTCATAACCGCCCCTCCGTTTTCGATTCCTTTTTTCTGTCGTCCATCCGGCCGGGCCTTTGTCCGGCGAATAGTCACAACTATAATTATGAATCGTAAGAGGGTTTTATGATTATCCCCGCAGGTTTCGGGCCTGTTCCAGGAGATATTCTCTGTTATTGCGCCGGGGATCCTCCAACACCTGTTCCAGAAGGAGGTTCAATGTCTCCCCGATTTCTCTGCCGGGCGTCCATCCCATGCGGAGAAGGTCGCTGCCGTTGACAGCCAGCGATTTTAGCGTCACACACTGCTTTTCTTCTAAAATCTGCTCATAGAGTTTCTGCCAGCGGTTCACAGCCGCCAGCTTCTCTTCTCTCTGGTAGTCGCTCTGGGCCAGGATATCCCCCCGCTTTACGGCGAAGAGATCCGGAAACGCCTCCAGGCCGATCCGGTTTAAGGACCTTCTCACCAGCCGCAGATCCCAGTCGAAGCCGTCCCCGTAACCGTGGTACAAAACCAGCCTGCATATCTTAGCGACAGAATCATTGTCAAATTTTAACCGCCTCAGGATCGCGCGGGCGATCTTCTCTCCCTGGGCCTCATGTCCATGAAAATGGGTGATTCCCTCTCCGTCGATCTGCAGCGTATCGGGCTTTCCCATATCGTGCAGGAGCATGACGAACCGCAGGATCCGGTCGGCGGGCACCTTTGTCAGGGCCACCAGCGTGTGTTCCCCCACGTTATAACAGTGGTGCGGGTGGTTCTGGGGCGTACTCATGCACCGGTCAAATTCCGGCAGTATGATCTTCGTCACCCCAGTCTCATAGGCGGTCCGAAGATACTCGGGATGATCGGAGACCAGGAGCTTTTCCAGCTCCGTCCGGATCCTCTCCGCACTGATCTTCGAGAGCGTCGGCGCAAGAACGCGGACGGCTTCCAGAGTCTCCGGTTCGATCTCATAGCCAAGCTGGGCGGAAAACCGGATGGCCCGCAGGATCCGCAGCGCGTCCTCCCCAAACCTGTCCATAGGATTCCCGACACAGCGTATGACGCCTTTTTTCAGGTCCTCCGCGCCGCCAAAGAGATCCACCAGCCCGCCCCTGTCGCTGTATGCCATGGCGTTGATCGTAAAATCCCGCCTTTTTAAGTCCTCCCTTAAATCGGGGGTAAAAGTGACCTCCCGGGGATGCCGGCCGTCCTCATACTCGCCGTCGATCCGGTATGTGGTAACTTCAAAGGCGTCCCGGTCCATCATCACCGTCACCGTGCCGTGCCGGATCCCGGTGTCCACAGTCCTTCGAAAGAGCGCCTTTACCTGTTCCGGCTTGGCGGAGGTGGTGATGTCCCAGTCCTGGGGAGTCCGCCGGAGCAGACTGTCCCTTACGCAGCCTCCCACGACATAGGCTTCATAGCCGGCCTCCCATAACTTTTCCAGCACCTGAGCCGCCTTCCCCGGTATGCGGATCCTGACGTCCTCCCTCTCTGTCATCCTTTTCCCGCCCTCCAAATTGATATCCTCCCACGGAACTCCCGCGGCAGCGTATTCTGCCGCGCCGGGATCAGTCCTCCATCAGAATAAACTTATGGATGACCTCCACCAGCCCGTCCTCGTCATTGGACGCAGTGACATAATCCGCCGCTTCCTTTACCTCCGGCTTTGCGTTCCCCATGGCCACGCCGACCCCCGCGTACCGTATCATGGAGATATCGTTAAAGCCGTCCCCGCAGCAGACAGCGTCCTCCCTGGGGATTCCCAGGCTCTCCAGCATGTGTTCCAGGGACGACGCCTTGTCCACGTTCTCCGGCATGATCTCGATAAAGAAAGCCTCCGACCGGTAGATGCTGGCGATCCCCCGGAATTTTTCCCGAAGCCGGCCCTCCAATGCCGGAGCGGTCTCCGGCGGTGCCGTGAGAAGGCATTTGTTGATCTCAAAATCCACAAATTCCACAAAATTCTTAACCACGCGTATGGGAAGCCCGTTGATCCTGGCCTCCAGCGCCACGTACTCGTCCGGCTCAAACGCGGAGATCACCTGATCCCCTAAGTAAGTGATGAGGCCGCAGTGATTTTCCCTGGCGAAGGCATACAGCTCCGGCAGTATGGGCAGCGGCAGCGTCCTCTGATACACGATCTCCCCGCTACGGCACTCCACGATCCTACCGCCGTTAAAGGACAGAAGATACCCGCCAAACTTTTCCAGCTCCAGCTCCTTCTCATAGCGGCGCATCCCCGGAGTTGGCCTGCCGGAAGCCAGGATCACCTTATGTCCCAGCCCCATGATATTCTGCAGCGCTTCCTTTGTCGCGGGGGTGATCCGCTTTTCGGAATCGGTCAGCGTACCGTCGATATCCAGGACCAGCGCCTTTTTCTTTCCCTTTTCCATATTTCTACCGCCCTTGCCAAAAGAGTCCGGGATACTTCCGCTTCCCGAACTCTTTGTTTTGCTGTAATAATTACATGAAGAATGCCTGCTCCACGGAACCGTTTTCCGTCTTTGCTCCCTGCGTTAGAAATGCTTACTCCGCGGAACCGCTCTCTCCGTCTTCGCTCTCTGCAGAACTGCTGCCTTCAGCCGCCTCCGAGGACTCCTGTGCCGCCGCGGACGCCGCCGCTTCCTCCTCGTAAACCTTGATATAATTCAGATTGCCCGCCGGGTCGCTGACCTCGCACTTCTCCGTCAAAGCCGTCGTGTACTCGTCCAGCGCCTGACTCCTCAGATCGTTCCGGATCGTGAGATACCACTGAGGTCTGCCTTCCCCTACATAATACACGACAAAGCTTGCAGTCTCCGGCACGGTCACTACCTCGCAGTCGCCCTTCGCGCGTCCCTCCGCAAAGATCCAGTCAAGAAGTTCCTCATAGATATCCTCCGTGGGAGAGAATCCTTCTATCAATCCCCCGTCCGCCACGGCGTAATTGTAATATTCACCGTCGCAGAGGGCGATGAAGCTCTCTTCGGTAGCTTCCCCGCCTTTCCAGGCTTCATAGATCTCCTGCGCTTCCTCCTCTTCGGACGCCACCATAATGCGGACGTCCGCCGTAGCCGTCTCGTCCCGGTATCTCTTCTCAAACGCCAGACAGTAATACCTGTGACCGGTCTCATCCTCCAGGACAACGGTATCTCCGGTCTTTCTGGCGTCGTCAAACAGCCATTCCCGGACCGTCGTGCTGGCAGCGGACCAAAGGACGTTCTCTATCAGGTCGCCCTTGGTCTTCACCGTCTTTACAGCCTCGTCCGCCAGGGCTTTCGCGTCCTTCATTGCCTTTTCTATCTCCGCGTCGGAAGGGGTGTAGGTCTGACCTTCCTCCAGGGGTTCCGCGTCCGGATCCGCGAGATCCGTGGGCTCTGTCGGAAGCTCCGCGTTAAAAGTCAGTACCCGGTAATCCACGGAATCATAGCTTGCGGGATCTCCCTCATAAACGGACTGGATCTCCTCGTCGCCGGGGATCATATCGTCCGACAACTTGTCATGATACGCCGCCACGTAAAGAGCGTCCTCCACGCAGGGCTTGATCCTCTCCAATGTAGCGTATGGGCCGAACGCCGTCTGACAATACTCCCTGAAGGACATGCCCGCCGCTTCGGCAGCCGCCTGCTGCTGGGTGACAAACCTCTCGTAATCCTCCGCGACGTCATAAGTGAAGCCTGCGGCCTCCGCGTCCGCTTTTAAGGACTTGCTGAGTTTAATGTTCTCTACCGCCAGCTCGTCAAAGTGATCCTTCCAGCTGAGCGTGTTCGAATAGGGCTGCTGGGAGAGGTCCCCCGACAGATCCAGTCCGAAATAACTCAAATAGGCGGAGTAGGTGTTGACGAAATTGTTCATCGCCGTGTAATAATAGTAATCGTACTCCACTTGTGTGAGCTTTTCCCCGTCCACGCTGATATACGTCCTGTTCAGGGTAATCATGCTGCGGATCGGAAACGACAGGACGAAAACCGCCAGCACAACCAATACCGTGACAAGGAGCCCCGTTCCCACTTTCTTTTCCCGGTCTTCCCGCGCTTTCTCCTGCTGCCTTCTCTGCACCTTCAGATCATATTTTGTTACAACCTTTTTCTCTTCGGACGCGCCATCCTTTTCTTCCCCGGACGCCTTGTTCTTTGTCCCCTTGGAGGCGTTTTCCCTCTTGCCTTCCGGTGCCTGTTTCTTCTTTTCTCCCGAGGGCTTGTCCTTCGTTCCCCCCTGCGGCACTTTTTCCTTCTTTTCCCCGAAAGCGCTTTCCGTCCCAGCTTCCGTTACCTTTTCTTTCTCTGTCCCGGACACGCCGTCATTTTTTTCTTCGGACATGTTCTCCCTGTCCTGCGTTTGATCTTCCGACATTTTGAAATGTCTCCTTCCTGAAAAACATATAACTACCCGGGGCCGTGTCCTTTCGGATTTATCCGCGGCACGTCCCCGAATAGTTATCATTCTAACTTATTTTTGTGAAAAAGGGAAGAGGGTTCACACATTTTTCACGGAACTGCAGCGGCCATTATCACAACTGCTTTTTGAACTGGATCGGCGTCATGCCGTACGCGCTCTTAAAAAGCCGGTTGAAATGCTCCACATTCTCATACCCTACCGCCGCCGCGATAGCCTCCACGGTCTGATCCGTCTCCTTCAAGAGCACCCTGGCCTTCTTCATGCGCGCCTCGCGGACAGCCTCCTGGAAGGTTTTGCCGGTCTTTTCTTTGATAAACTTAGAGAGATACGGCCCGGAGAGGTGGCAGTGCTCCGAAAGACTCTCCAGAGTTACTTCCGCATAGTGCTGCTGGATATAGCTGATGATCTCCACCGTCCGCTCATCCCGCCCCTGGGTGATGTGCAGCTCGTACGTCAGCTTGTTCGCCGCCGACACCAGCGCGGCTATGGAAGCCTTGATAATGTCCTCGTCGACGCCAACTCCCCAGTAATGCTTTCCTCCGCAGACGATCCCCACATAGGCCGCCGCCTTGGAGGAAGAACCCTTGGAGATGGCGTGCTCCTCATACACCGACAGCTCATAGGAGACCCCGAAATAGGTCTTCACCGCGTTGCTCACCGCATCCAGACGGCCGTTTCCGCCCGTGCGGATCACCCGCTTCACCCCGTTCTGCTCCACGGTCACCTCCGCCTGGATCCCGTTTTCCTGCTTAAAGTGGCACTCCGGAATATTAAACACGCTGCGGGGCGCGATGTAAGTCTCCTCAAAGATGCGGTAGATCTCCTTGGGGGGCAGCTCCTGATGGCGCCGGTCGGAGACGCCCTTGATCAGATACCCGACCTCCTCCCGCATGGCCATGGGAAGAGAGAATCCAAACTGCTGCTTTAACACAAAGGCCACGCCGCCCTTTCCGGACACACTGTTGATCCGGATCACGTCGGACTCATACTCCCGTCCCACGTCGGAGGGATCGATGGGAAGGTAGGGCACATCCCAGCGCTTTCCGCTCTTTCCGTCCTGGAGCCACTGCATCCCCTTGCTGATGGCGTCCTGATGGGAGCCGGAGAAAGCCGTGAACACAAGATCCCCCGCGTAGGGAGTGCGCTCATGCACTTTCATGCCGGTAAACCCTTCATAAGCCTCCCGGATCTTCATGATCTGGGAGAAGTCCAGCCCGCTGTCCACGCCATGGGTCATCATATTCAGGGCCAAGGTCACAATGTCCACGTTTCCGGTGCGCTCGCCGTTTCCGAACAGCGTCCCTTCCACCCGGTCCGCGCCCGCGAGGATCCCAAACTCCGCGTCACTGATGCCGCAGCCACGGTCATTATGGGGATGTACGCTTAATACAACGCCCTCCCGGTGCGCCAGATGCTTGTGCATATACTCCACCTGACAGGCGAACACATGGGGCATTGCCACCTGTACCGTGGTGGGCAGGTTGATGATCGCCTTCCGCTCCGGCGTAGGCTTCCAGACCTCCAGCACCGCGTTGCAGACCTCCAATGCGTAGTCCACCTCCGTCTGGGAAAAGCTCTCCGGACTGTACTCAAAGGTAAAATTGCCCTCCGTCTCGTCCGCCAGCTTCTTTAAGAGCTTCGCGCCGTCCACCGCAATTTTCTTAATCTCTTCCTTGCTTTTTTTGAAGACCTGTTCCCGCTGCTCTACGGAAGTGGAGTTGTAGAGATGCACTACCGCGTGGGGAGCGCCCTTTACCGCGTCGAACGTCTTCTTAATAATATGCTCCCTGGCCTGGGTCAGCACCTGGATCGTCACATCCTCCGGGATCATGTCCCGTTCGATCAGCGCCCGGATAAAATTGTACTCCGTATCGGAGGACGCAGGGAAACCCACCTCGATCTCCTTAAAACCGATGTCTACGAGAATCTTGAAAAACGCCAGCTTGCTCTCCAGATCCATGGGCTCCACAAGCGCCTGGTTGCCGTCCCTCAAATCCACGCTGCACCAGATCGGCGCCTTCGTGATACAGTCCCTCTTTACCCAGTCGTAAGTGACCTCCGGGGGCATATGATAACTCTTCTGATATTTCTCCTGGATCCTTGTCTTAGCCATATTCTCTTCTCCCATCTCCCGTTTTCTTCTAAAATAAAGCCGCCCTGAGCCTGTCAGACGGCCTTTTCCACTGAAAGGCCGCCGTATCCTTTCTCCGGCCTGCGTTATTTGCAAAACTTCATCCGCCCTGATTCAAAGATACGCATTTCATCAAACCGTATCTGCAGAAAAATTCACACAGACACAATCTTTCGAACCCCGGCGGCCAGGCCCCGAATCCCTTCTCCTGTCGGCCGGACCGTCCTGTGAACCACCGTCCGACTTTTGTTCCAAGAACCGCTGCCTATAAAGTGATTCTAATATTAGCACGAAAAATGGATTATAGCAAGTTATAAATTTAATTTCCTACTTGATGTATTTTAATATTTTTTTCAACATTTCAATCTATTGCCAATGATCTTCTGCAGATGTTGTGAAAGAGAAAACTGGATAAATTCCCGCTGTAAATGATCTTCGCACAGACGAATTGTTCCTTAAAAACCCTTAAAATCTATTATAGAAACAATATTCCATATATATCTGCAAATATTTTTCATATTCTTGTTTCCGTTTTATTTTAAGTATTAAAAATAATACTTATATTATTTTTTATATGTATCAAATTTAATATATCGTGTTTCTCCAAAAAAATCGCCCTCTGAATCAGAGGGCGCAATAAAATCTTTTTTCATAATGTCTTTTTATTTTGAACTCAATTCGTCAGGAAACAAATTCCACCAATGCAAGGGCAATGTCATCATCCGTCAGTCAGCTTCCCTCTTCCGGCATACAATGACCGCCGCATCCTCGTCCATGACGTTCTCGATCTGAAAGCCAACACCTCGCAGCAGACCCGTTTCATGCTCCATGGTCAGCGGGATATCAAAATGGACAAACCGATCCTCCGGGACCGCGGACTGCTTTCTCCGCCTAAGATAGGTGTCCCGCAAAAGTTCTTCTTCCTCGTCGCAGCAGGCGATGTAGTCTCCCAAGATAAAAACCCTGCCGGCCTTTATACTGCGATAAATTTTCTGATACAGTTCCTTTTTTCGCTCCGGCAGGAAATGATGCAGGCTTTCAAAGGAAATCACGGCGTCCCACTGTCCACAGCCAGGATCGTATTGAAAATAATCCTGGCATACGGCGGTAAAATGCTTGTCCGGGTGTTTTTCCAGCAGTTTATCCAGCATATCCCGGCACAGATCCACGCCCGTCACCTCAATATCCGGATTCTTTTTCCAGATCTGGTCCAGCTCCAGGCCGGTGCCGCATCCCAGATCCAGGATTTTCCGGCATTCGCCCGGCAGCGACTCGGCGACCAGCCGGTAGGATTTTTCCCAGACGGACATATGCTCTTCATAGTCGTCCATCCGCTTCTCAAAAAAAGCCGACATTTCCTCCAAGGGCTCATGCTCCGTATCCCGAAGCCATTGCCTGAGCCCCTGCAAATATTCTTCCTGTGTTTTCATGATGATCCCCCCTCTGCCGCTTCCGGCAGCGCGCCGGTCCTTACGATCCTCTGGATGCTTTTCTCAGAGAGCGAATATTCCTCCGCAAGGGATTTCACCGCAATTCCACCGGCATACTTCCGGCGAATTTCATCATTTCTCTTCTGATAATACTGCCGGGTCTTTGTCTGGCTTCCCCAGCTCTTTTTCTCTTTGCAGGGAATGTATATGCTTCTCCCGCTTACATACTGCTGAATCTCCTTTATCAGATCTTCGGGCAGAATTTCCTCTGCTCTGTCATAACTCATATGATCCTCCTTCTTTTCGTGGAAGATTCATCCGAGCTTAACACTTTGTTTTATTTTAAGCTCAGACTACTGAGCCATAATATATCTTTTCCTCATAAAATACCCGCTCCTTTCATTTTTGTTTACAAATACTATATATTTTTCAGCGGACGATTGCAACCTCATTCTTATTTTTAAACAAATCTGTTCCCTAGGTCATTTTCCGTCTTAAAATTCCAAACTGTCCACATTGAGCAGAAAATATTTCATACCCATAATCACAAATCCTTCATCATTTCTCCATGGTTTTTGGCTTCCATTTACTATCAAAATCTTCTTAAATGAATCCGGGATATTTCTAAACGAATGAAATTCCTGGTCCTGTTTTTCCTCGGAAGTCATGTCATAAGCCACCTGAATATAATATCTCTGACTGCCCCGATTGACTACAAAGTCAACCTCTAACTGTTTATGAACCCTTTTTCCTTCACTATTCTTCTCAAATACATCCACAATACCGACATCCACATTGCAGCCCCGCACAAGCAGCTCATTATAAACAATGTTCTCCATAATATGTGTAGGCTCCTGCTGCCTAAAGTTCAATCTGGCATTTCTAAGACCGATATCCGTAAAATAATATTTCAGATTTGCTCCCACATATTTTCTGCCTTTAATGTCATACCGCTCCGCCTTAGAAATCAAAAAAGCCTCTTCCAGATAATCTATATGATTGGATATGGTTTTGTTGCTATAAGTGATTCCCTGCTCGCTCTTAAAAGTATTTGATATTTTAGTCGGGTTGATCGGTGAACCTATGGCAGAGGCAAGAATATCTGCCAATATTCCAATTTCACTATCATTCTGAATCCGGTTCCGCTCTACCACATCCTTTATATAAACATTGGCAAACATATTTTTAAGATACTCCGCCTTTTGACGCTCCTCGACAAACTGTGCAGCCTGCGGCAGTCCGCCGTATGTCATATATTCCTCCCAGGCATCATCATAATCTCCATCAAAAGCCGCATAGAACTCCGCAAAGGACAGCGGATAAATTCTGATCTCATCTCCTCTGCCTCTAAATTCGGTTACAATATCGCTTGATAAAAATTTAGAATTGCTGCCGGTCACATATACATCAATGTTGCTTATGCGAAGCAGACTGTTCAGCACTTCTTCAAATCGTGGCATAAACTGCACTTCATCTAAGAGCAGGTAATACTTTTGATCATCTTTCATGGCATCTTTGATATGCTGATAACACTTCTTGGGATCTCGCAGCTCCTCATTTTCAATGCCATCCAATGCAATCTCAATGATGTGTTCTCTATCCACGCCGTTCTCCAATAAATACTTCTTAAACAGCACAAATAACAGAAATGACTTGCCACATCTTCTGATTCCCGTAATAACCTTGATCATGCCATTATCTTTTCTTATTTTTAACTGTTCAAGGTACGCATCTCTCTTGATCTCCATAACATCACTCCTTATTTTCGTGCATTGCACGGATTTTGGTAATGCTATTTTATCAACAAATGATCTCTTTTTCAAGACCCATTCCTATTTTTACCATTAACCCTCAAACAGACTGAGTATTTCTTTCATGTAATCCTTAAATTTACCAATGTCTGATAATAACCCGGATTGCAGCAGATCCTCACCGCCATGTATTCCCTCCCCGGCAGCTCCACCCGGAACCTGCCCTTAAACTCTCCGGCTTTTGTAATGGTCATATTCCAGGTATCAATCACTTCAACGCAGTAAATAGTTTCGTCGTCTATGTGATACCACCGAAAAGACGGGCGGTTGATCCCATAGTAAAACAGGTGATAGCCCGTCTCCTTTTCCAGCTTTTCGTCCTCCGGCACAACGCAGATCTCGTCCCATTCCATGGCCTTGGGCTTCAGGCCTCCCGCCGGGGCATCCTCCAAAATCCTGCGCATAAACCCGACCCTCGCGGGACTTTCGCCCTTCAGCTCACCGCCATGCGCCCACCAGAGATCTTCGCCGATATAGGTCTCGCCATGTCCGCCGTAGCCGCCGCGGCAAAGCGCCTCCCAGAACCGCCTCGTGAGCTCCTGCGCGGAAATGTTGCCCCACGCGAACTGAATATTGCCCTCATACTGCATCTCGTCGATGACCACCGGTTTCTGATAGGTTTTTCGCCAATCCGCGGTCCCCTCCGGCGTGCGCTGGACGCTGCAGTGCGTGATCCAGGGCCGGGAGTGGTCGTAAAACTGTACGCCGTTGTGAATCGAGCGCAGGTGATCATAGGGGTCGCTCTCCAGGATGATCTCCGCAAAGCGCTCCCAATCGTCAACTGTCTTGCTCTTTATAAAGTCATACTCGTTTGCAAAAGACCACCACACATTGCGGTAGGCTGAAAACCTTGCCGCAGCATATCGCAGATAAAGTTCGTTCTGTTCGGCGGTCATTGTCGAGAATCCCCAGCGGTCATAGGGGTGGAAAAGGATAAGATCCGCTTCTATTCCCAGCCGCTGAAGCTCTAAAATGCACTTTTCGATCTGCTGGAAGTGCTCTGGCTGAAAGCGCGAAAAATCCCAATGGTTGCCCTCGGAATCGGGTCCGAAGCCCCAGACATTATCCTCATGAACTAATTTTCCGTCAACCGGCGACCCTTCATAGGGGTATGACCGGGGCTCGCGGGCGTTGTAGCAGTAGCTTTTGGGAAATACGCAGAAACGGATTTTGTTGAACGGCATATGGCTCAGCGTGTCGAGTGTCTGAGCGACCAGCGCATCGCTTTGCAGCTCCCAGACATAACAGGTCGTGCCGACCGGGTAGTATGGCGTGCCGTCGGCGTAAGCGAAGTGAAATGTGTTGCAAACCCTGACAGGACCATGATTTCCGGACCCGGGAGCGGTCACAGAAAACTGGCCGGAATCACTTTTGTCGGAGAAATTTCCTGATACCGTAAAGCGGTAAACTCCCTCATACGACGGCATAAAACGCACTTTATAAACCCCGCCGTCATAAAATCCCGCGACAGTTTTACGTTCGTGCGCACCCTCAAATGTGGCGGTAACACGATAATCCGTATAAGGATTCCCCTCCGTAAACCCTTCGCAGCAAAGTTCAAAAACACCCCACTTTTCGACCGATTCGGTGTACTTCATCACAGCTCCTCCCAAATTTTTTCTGATTATACCGCACGGATCACTTAATTTCAAGAATTAAGTAAAATTCAGCACCGAAGATCACTAAATTCTTTAATTTTGAAGCGGCTGCGATCTCCCGCACCGGCCAAATGTCAAAGAATATATCGCATAGTGTAATTCTGTAGATATAAAATGAAATGCAAACAAAATTGTAAGTTCTTTCCACGCAAAACAGACCATTTATAAAAGGGAAATGCACATTTTGGTTTGAACTTCGCTAAAATGAAACGCCCGTCTCCGATACGGCTGACACATTTCAACCGCCGGAAACGGGCGTTTAGATAAAGGAGAGATTCCGTGTTATTCTATTTCATCAGCCTCGCCGCTTATAGCATGCAGCAATCACACAACCCGACAAAAGAACAATGACTGAAACGCCCAATAGAAGCACTGCTTCTGCCGAAACCGGAGTTCCCGTGTCTACTGTCTGGGAGGCAGTTTCCTGCCATGGCATATTGCCATTCTGGTTCCTCATATTCATATTCCCTCCGTCCCGGCGTTCGCCGAAACTCCAGCCGCTGTTATCTCCGTCTTGCGGCATATTGGGCGGTGTCATGCCCTCTTCCAGTCCACTTGGCATATCGGGAGGTGTCATGCCCCCTTCCAATCCACTTGGCATCTCTGGCCGCTGCATATCGCCTGCCTTGTCGTTTTCGGAGAAAACCGGCCATGCATCTCTGTCTTGTACATCGGACGAAGCAGTTTCATCGGTTGCGCCAAAACCCATTTTGCCATGCATCCTGCCGCCGAAACCGCCGGAAACGGAAGAATTATCAATGGTCATTTCCGTCTCGGTCTCTCCGACGATCAAAGTGCAGGTATCCCCAATGTTCATTTCCGGCGTACTGACAAGAACGGAGGAAAAGCTGCAGGGAATCGTCTCCGAGAGCAATTCGTTTCCGTCGGCGTCTTTGACCGTTACGGGTGTCCCGGCTGCTGCCGAAACGGTCTGCATCAGAAAGCCCTGCGTTGAAGCAGGATCAAATCCCTCTGCCATGCCGCTGCTCCCGCAGGCGATAACAGTTCCGCCGCTGATCTCACATTTGCCGCCATTTTCACTGCCGCAATCGATGGCACAGCTGCCGCCGCTGTCACTGACGCTGACAAACAGCTTTCCTCCGCTGATGAAAATATCCTTGTTGGAGTCGATCCCGTCTGCGTCCCGGCCGTTTTCCACCGTGACGGTAATCTCCCCGCCGGTGATGTTGATAACGGAATTACCGCTGTACCCGTTAGCGTTGAGTCCATCGTCGATCGGTTTCATGTCCAGCGTCCCGCCGGCAATGGTAATCTGAACTGCTTCCAGCCCCTCAGAACAGGATGGAATGGTGATGTTTCCCGATTCCACATAAAGAAACGACGTCTCCTCGTCATTGGAAACCGTGATCCCATCATCGCCCGCGGAAAGCATGAGATCGGCGTCTTTGATCCGCACGCTGTCGTTTGCATGGATCGCATCCTGTACAGCGGTTATGTTCAGTGTGCCGCCAGTTATCACAAAGTCATCGTTGCATACGATCCCGTGCTGGTATTCTGCCGTCACCCGAAGCGATCCGGCTCCGTTAATGGTCAGATCATCTCTGGAATAAATCGTTCCGTCCACGCCGGCAGAAACCGCTTCCCCGTTATAAGATGAACCGGAGTACAGGGTATTCTCCGTTCCGTCCTGTAAGGTCAGAAACACCTTTCCCGCCTGCTCCACACGAATGGCGGCATCCTCCTCACAGTGGATGGACACACCGTTCAGCATCAGCCAGATCTTGTCGTCGCCATCCGCTTCCACTATGACCGATCCATTGGAAAGTTCGCCGGAAAGCACATATTTCCCCGCATAGACGATGTACACGTCCCCGTTATTAACGTAGGCGCCGTTTCCTCTCACCGTACTGCCTTCATCCGAAAGGATGATCTCCGTCGCATTCCCGGCATCCCACGCAGCGTTCAGATCATTTTCCGTAAACATGGCGTCTATGTTTTCTTCGCTTGCAGCGGCCTGAATGCCGATCGCTTTTCCGTTCATAAAAAGGAGGGTCAAGAGCAGGGTGAACACGGTGATTCCAATGCAGATCGCATCGATATGCTTATGTTTCGACATAAGTCCCCTCCTTATCCCATGTAGTCCCCGTTAAAGCTCACCAATACCGCGCTTGCCACACCGTTCATTTCAGACAGTTCGTTTATAAAATCTGTGTCGTCGTCTTTCAGGCAGATTTCCAGATTCAGCTCAACGCTGCCTTTCTGTGCGGTTTTGCTTTTCACAACGCAACGGTCCGTTTTCTTTTCCAAATATTCCCTTGCCGCCCGCTCACTATCGCTGCCATTGCACTGCAGCACGACGATGTAGGGATTTTTGTGTGACTTTCGGTTGACAAATACCAGCAGAATCAGGCCGATAATGACGCTGCCGATGACTGCCAGCGGGATCATGCCCGCCGCAAGGACAATGCCTACCGCTATCGACCAGAACAGGAATGCAATATCCAGCGGCTCCTTAATGGCGGTGCGGAAACGGACAATAGACAGCGCGCCCACCATGCCGAGAGAGAGCACCACATTGGAGGTGACGGCAAGAATGACGACAGTGGTGATCATGGTGAGCGCGATCAGCGTTACACCAAAGGAAGACGAATACATTACACCGTTGTAAGTCTTTTTATAGATCAGAAAAATGAAAACGCCAAGGCCAAAGGCAAGCACCAATGCAAGCGCCATGTCAAGGATGCTTACGCTGGATACGTTCTCAAGAAAGCTGGATTTAAAAATATCATTGAAATTCATAGTCATTCTTCCTTTCTGAAAAATTTAACCGTAAATACGGCATTGGGCATATTTTGAAAAAGCGGAGGACCGGCGGCCTGTGAGCTGGACCGCGTCCCGGATCACATCCGGGAGAAAGGCATCCCACTTCACTTCCATTAAAATCGGGGCGTCGCCTGCCGGAACCGTCACCATCTCCGCATTGAGAAAATCAGTACACTGCAGACCGGTACGGATCCCATAATCAAATGTAATGCGGACGTTTCCCGGCCGGTAAACGAACGGCTCCCGTGTGTAATCTACCACAACCTTTGGCCGAAGTCCCTGGGTTTTCATTTTATAACAGAGTTCCTGCAAGAGCAGCGGGTCGTTTTTCTGAATCTGCGGAATGTTTCCCTTAGCAATCTTTTGTGCCTGTTCGGCCGTAATCTGCACGGCCTGTTTATTGCACAGGCCATTCAGTTTGCTTTTTTTCTCCAGGCTCAAAAACCCCGTGTCGCCGTTGTAATAGCGGATGCGGAATTTTTCGCGCTGGTTCACGCCGTCTATCTTCTCCCACAGCGCCCGGTCCGTCGGCGTGTCTAAGTAGAGGCTGCGCACCTGATATCTGCCGGCTGCAGCGTGTTCATCCGGTTCCATAAGATTCCGCAGCCGGCTGCGCAGCGCAAGGAGATCAGCCAGATTGATCTCTATCTTACATTCATGCCGAAAGTCCATCCTGATTTTCCCCCTTTTGCACACCTGCTTTGGTACTTTGGCTTTTTTTCATCATCCATTCCTCCTGTCCTGTGATAATGTCATTGTAACGGGGAAAGATTGAAGGAAAATTGAAGTCACAGAAAGTTCACAAAGCGGGAATGACAGCTGTAAATACAATGATACCGTCGCGGCAGGACACCGAAATACGCCCGTGATGCGCCGTGACGATCGCTTTCGCAATGGCAAGGCCCAATCCATACCGATTGTCCCCTCCGGTCCGCGCCTCATCCGCGCGATAGAAACGATCAAAGAGATGCTTTTGCTGTTCGTCGGGAATGGCTTCCCCCTCGTTGCTGACGGCCAGGACCGCATGAGTCTTCTCCTTGTGAAGATCAATGTGGATCGTTCCTCCCGCTCTGCTGTGCCGGATCGCGTTATCCAGCAGAATAGAAGCCAGCTGGCTCAGCTGCGCGGCGTTTCCCTCAACGCATAAGTTTTCAGCCACATCGCACTGCAGCTTTAATCCGTTCTCAAAAACGACCGTTTCAAACGGGAGCGCTTCCCCCATGACGATCCGGCCCAGATCCACATCCATCATTTCAGGGGTGACATTCTCCGTCCTGGCCAGTTCCAAAAGCTGCGTGACAAGGGCACCCATCCGGGCATTTTCATATTGGATATTGCTCAGCCATCGGTTTTCCCCGATTTCCCGCTGAAGCATATCTGCGTTTGCACTGACAACAGAAACCGGAGTTTTCAATTCGTGCCCCGCGTCGGAAATGAATTGCTTCTGTTTCTGGTAACTCTCTTCCAGCGGGCGGACGATCCGATTTGCAAAATAAATTGCGACAAAAAACAAAACGACGATGGCCATGCCTCCAAAGATAAAGGTATAGCGGAACAAGGTCGTCATGCTGTCCTGCATGATGGTATTGTCCATAAAAGCGACCAGCGTATAATACCCCTTGTCAACCGCCGCATAGATCAACCGGTCCTTGGTGCCGCCGGATTTCTCGCTGTCTATGATCTGCTGAGCGTATTCCCGGAGTTCCTCATCTGTATAGATCTCCCTGTCGCTGTTTTCCACAGCAAGCACGGAACCGTCGCCATTTGACACCGCAACCGAATAGAAAGTAGAAAGCTGAAAAGTGGGGGTATCCTCAAAACGCGGCCCGTCCGGCCTGTGTGCCGGAACCGACATGCCCGGCGGCCTCAGTTCCTCCGGATGATCCTTTAAGATATAGAGCTGCGTGTACCGCTCCAGCATCTTTCGGTTCCGGGAGGACATGTCTCGGTAGCTGGAGATGTAGATAACGGCCAGCGTGCCGAGAAGAAATACGATCAATGCCGACATGATCGCAGCGACGATTTTCCATTTTGATTTCCTAAACATCCCCGCACCTCAATTCATATCCAATCCCGCGGATGGCTTTGATCTCTGTCTTTGCCCCGACAAAGGCCAGCTTCCTGCGCGTGAAGGACATGTAGACCTCCACATTGTTGTACTCCGCATCGCTCTCAAATCCCCATATCCTTACCGCCAGCTGTTCCCGCGTCAGAACCTGTCCCTGATTTGCGATCAGGTATTCCAGGATGTGGTACTCCTTTTCGCTCAGGCGCACGCTTTGTCCATTTGTCGAGCACCGAAGGGACACGGTATTAGTGTCAAGGGAAATATCCCCAAAGGTCAGCGAACCGTCCGCAGAGGGAAGAACTCTCCTGCCGAGGGCGCGGAGCCTTGCCAGCAGTTCCTTTGTCATGAATGGCTTCGTCAGGTAATCGTCCGCGCCGCTGTCCAGGCCGGTCACCTTGTCGTCCACCTCGCTCTTTGCCGTCAGCATCAGGATCGGCGTCTTGATTCCCAACCGGCGCGCCTGCCGCGCGATTTCAAAGCCGGACTTTCCGGGGAGCATCACGTCCAGAACAATGAGATCATAGATCCCGCTTTCCACGGCATTCATGCCGGAAACGCCATCCGCGCGCCAGTCTACTTCATATTTTTCAAGGCGCAGGATCTCACAAAGCGCCTGCGCCATTCTTTTTTCGTCTTCAACAAGTAAAAGTTTCATTTTGACCTCACCTATACAAGAATTATACAAAAAAAGATTGAAGTAAAATTGAACAGAAATCGCCCCAGCGCCGACCAGACGGCGCGCAGAGACAGCCGGGGTATTTTAAGGCATTGTATCACCAAATACACCTTCAAACGGTTTCCGCGTTCTCGGTCTTGTATATTACCGGTGTTCAAACTCCCGTAAAAACAGCATATTTTCTATAGTGATGATGGTCTTGCACCAGTTTTCAGCGACATACCACTCCTTGTAGTCGTTGCCCCACGTCCAGGGAACATAAAAGGAGCCGTCGGGAAGCTGCGTGTTTTTGATATATTCGCACTCGGCGCGGCAGAGTTCTTCCAGATCTTCGCTGTAAAACCTGCTGCCGCGCGAGGTCAGAAACGCCGACGGTCTTGGAATATACTCCCACCAGCGCGAGACGTCGCGGCAGATAGACTTATCCACAATCTCTTTCAGCTTTTCCAGCAGCGCTTCGCCGTCGAAAGGCATAACCCCGGCGTCCTCGCAATATTCGTACAGCGAGATAAAACAGCCCGCAATGTGCCGCTCCAACGGGGCGTCTTTTAGGAACCATTCCGCTGCCGCTTTCGCGATCCGGACGCCCTTTTCATACAGGTCGCTCCCCGGCGCGGCGTACCGGATCAGGAAGCCCGCCAGCGCGGCTGAAGGATTGTATTCAAAAAGACTGCCGGTTTCCGGATATTTCCACCAGATCGCGCAGGGATGGTCATTGTTCGACGGAACGGTGTTCCCCCACTGGTCCTGTGCCGCGTCAAAACCGTCGCCGCTCTCCAGATATTGCAAGATACCTTGGACCATCAGGTGTTCCCGTTCGATCCCGCCGATCTCACGGAGATACTCCGTCGCCTTCCAGACGCCCATGGGCAGAGAATTTGGATTAAAATTGTCGGCTTCCACTCCCCAGCCGAAACCTCCGTCCGGATTTTGATAGACTGACAGGGCGGTTATCACGTCTTCACGGGAACCGTTTTCAAAGTAATACCTGAACATTGCCAGGTCCAGAGGGCGGGCATTGCGGCAGATAAATCCCCGGGCCTTTTCAAAAGTGTTTTCAAAAGTGTTCATGGCAGGGTCTCCTTTTCATAAGATTTAGAAAGCATATTTTTTCATTTTTCCTATGCCTCCGCCTCACGATTGGAAGCAGGCAGTTCAGTTCATGAAAGTTCCGCTTTCACTCTATAAAATTTTCCTCCGCCTGTCTTGTAAAAATCCGACATAAGCAACCGAAAATATTTTCTTTATTACAAAATTTCCAAATGGGCGTTTTGAAGCGCCTGCGCCGGGGTCATACCGTGGCGGAACCGAAAATCGTTTAAAAGATGCGCCTGATCCGTGTAACCGTATTTTTCCACCATGTCCAGGATATCCGTGCCGCCGCGGGCAACTTCCTGCCACACGAGCTGATAGCGGATCAGATTGGAAAGCGTCTTGGGACTGACGCCAATGTTCTCTGAGAAGATCCGCTCCATTTTTCGCTCCGACAGGGCGTTTCTTCGGGCAATCTCAGAGATTTTCATACGCCCCTGATGTAGGATCATATCGCTTACAACATTCATCAGATCGCCGTTCAAACGGCTTAAATTCAGCCTGCGAAGAAGGATCTTCTCCGCCGCCCCTGCCCTTTCCTGCAAGGTGGGAAACCGACGGACGATTTCCGTCAGCTCCGCAGTGATACCCCGAAAGAATTCCTCCGGATCAAAAGCTCGGTTTTTCGTGCAGAAAAAATTTTCCGGAGTGAACAGCATCGCGCTCCAGCAGAAAAAACAGATCCCAAAGGTGGATAAGGCCGCCCCGCCGTCTGCCGCATGAGATCGATATGTCTGTTCGTCTATCGCACAGAAATTGGCCGTAACCCTTTGATCGAAAGGATTAACTCTGATGATGATGTCCATACAGGTGTCGGGGATCACGAGGCTCCCCGCCGCCTCAGATAGATTCTGGGGGCCGGCATTTCCCCAAAAGCATCGAATATAGGGTTTCAGCGCGCCGCACGGCGGTATTTCGCAGTACTCGCTCTTCCCCAAAAACGGCGTAGAGGTTATGGGGTGATATGACATAGAAAGACCAACTAAGTTATGGATCGTCATTTTCCTTCCCTTGTTATAGTTTCTCCCACAGGAGCATATTGTCCTCAAACCGGGCGTTCAGTTTCCCGGTGTCTTTCAGCCAGGCAAGGTAAGAGCGGACGGTACTCCCGACCAATACGTACTGTTCAAAGTTCATCGTCAGGGAATAGCCGGTAAACAATTTCTGGAGGATTGTCTCAAAGCAGAGCGGTTTTTCGCAGAGTTCCAGGATCTTTCCGGCCACCTCCCACACTTTTTCTATATTATACTGTGCCAATTCGGAAATATCTTCCGCCGCCTCCGCATGAGCGGGAACAAACATCCTGGCGTTCAGCGTCTTTACCATTTCCAGCGTCCGTATGTAAGCGTCCACATCATAAAGAAATCCGATTCGGTACTTATCCAGGGTTTCCCGGCTCGAAAGGCAGTCGGCAAGATAGACCACATTATCCGGCGTCCGAAAACCTGTCATATCGAAGAAATGCCCCGGTAAGCTGATGATCTCAAAACCCTCCGGCAAAACCTCTTTCGTCAGGTATTCCGCATTGCTTTCCTGGGCCAGCAGAAATTTGTGCCGCAGGTCTTTGCAGGGATAACCGCCGTACAGGAAAGAGGGTTCCAGAACCGGGTGTCTGGTAAAATCACATTCGATCCCCGGCGCGTAGATCTTACAGCCCGTTTGTTCCTGCAAATACTTGTTCCCGCCGATGTGGTCGGCGTTGGAATGAGTGTTATATATCGCTGTGAGTTTCCAGCCGTTGGCGTCCAAGATCTGCCGGACTTTGCGCCCGGCGTCCTTGTCGCTGCCGCTGTCGATCAGGCAGACTTCTTTCTCGCCCAGCTTTACCAGCCCGATCTTCGCAGGACATTGAATGTAATAACTTTGCTCTGAAACCTGTATCAATTCATACATGGAATCGTTTCCTCCTATTGATTTTATCGATTCCGTTTGGGCCCCGTGCTCTACATAGCCACGCCTGACGAGTTCTTGGCCTTTCGCGTCTCTTCTCGTTCCAAACAAACTTTCTCAGTCATCGATGGCAGGGATGGTCCGGTATCGTTTAAGCTGTCTTTTTATGGAAGGATGCCCAGCAGAATCTTTAATTTCAGTATGCGCAGGACCGATTCATCGACGCGTTCTTCCGCAATATCCCCGTTCCGCACCGCTTCCAATACAGCCGGGATCTGCACCTCAAAGTCTGTGCAGCACAGCATATCGTTTCCCGCCTGTACCGCCAGTATGGCGGTTTCTTCCTCTCCGGCAAATTCCCGGACGCCGTCCATAGCGAGATCGTCCGTGATCACCACGCCGTCAAATCCCAGTTGTTCCCGCAGGATCTCATGAACCTTCGGCGACAGGGACGCCGGGGAACGGTCATCCATACAGGAGACCACATTATGAGACACCAGCACCATCGAAGCACCCGCGTCAATACCCGCCTGAAAGGGCAGAAAATCCGAATCCTGAAAGGTTTCATAGGGACGGTTATCGTAAGCGACCCCGGTATGAGTGTCGACGTTGTTTCCATATCCCGGAAAATGCTTCAGAACGCTTCCCACCTGCTTATCCTGCATGACCTCTACCACAGTCTTTACATATTCCGCCGTCTGTTCCGCATCCTGCCCGAAGCTGCGCTTCCAGATAAAATCATCCTGACTTTGGGCTACATCACAGACCGGCGCAAAATTTAAATGGATGCCCAGGCTGAGAAGCAGATCGCATTTTTCCTGTGTATCGCTCCGGATCAGGTCAAAACCGCCCTCCGCGTACAACTCCTGGGGTGACCGGAACGGTTCCGCCCGCAGATTTCGGTTGCTGCTGACCCGGTTGACCGTTCCACCCTCTTCATCAACGCCGATCAGCAGAGGAATCTCCGATACCTCCTGATAACTCTGGATGGTCTGGACCACTTCCGCCTTTTCTTTCCCGGAAAAATCCCGTCCAAAAAGGATATACCCGCCAAGATGAAACTCCGTCACTTTTTGAACCGCATTGGTCTCAGGGCAGCGCGCGATAAACATTTGTCCGACTTTTTCTTCTACCGTCATTTTAGACAAAATGTTCTTCGCTTTTTGTGCAATTTCGTCAAGAAATTCTTCTGATCCCTGGACTTCCGACTGCCCAGGAAGCGTTTGCCCGCTGCCCGGATTTTGGTCCTGTCCCTCCTGTGTTTCCCAGGAGTTCCCCGTGCTGGAATGGTTTTCAGTGATTTCCTGCATATTTCCCGCTTCGGAACCTTTTCCCGACGCTTGGGTCGAATTACCCGATCCGAAATTGTTTTCAGAAGTTTCCTGCGTATTTCTTCCTTCGGAATCACGGATCGGCGAACCCTGTACGCTTCCCGCACCGCCCAAACTTCCGGCCGGGTTTTTTGACGCGGCTTCTCTCTGACCGCGCAGGAAAATTACTATGCCAAAAACACATACTGTCAGCACCAATGTCAGCGCTGTGATCAGTACCGGCCATCTTGCTGCAATATTCTTTTTCTTTCTTTTTTGATTTCTTTTCACATTACTTTTCTGACTGCTGTTCTTTCCTTGGAGATCTGTTCTCATCCCGCACTCCCTCTTGAAAACATGATAACGGAGCAGCCCGCGTCACTTATAATAACACAGCTTCGCGCCTGCCGGCGGACTGATCTATCCGGCATTATAATGCCCAGTTTGAAAAAATTCATGAACCGGCAATACGGTTTCCGAGACCGGAAGACACTACTTCCGCAAATGAACCAGGATCATATCTACCACTTTATTCAGTTTGCGTTTTCTGCTTCCGCCGCCTCGCGGTTTTCCACAACTTCCAGGTAATAATAGCTATGTACGATCCAGTGCTGATACGCTTCCTTGATCTGATCGGCAGCCTTGCAATTCTCCGTATAGATCAGCCGCACCCCTCCGTCATGTCTGATAAACGCCTGGTTATCGAATTCCGTCAGACTGTCCGGGAGAAAGACGGCGTCGATATCACTGCTGCCAAACGCGTTCAGACCGATGACCTCTAAACCGTCCGGCAGGGTGACCTTCTGCAGCGCGGTACATTCATAAAACCCATTCGTATCGATCGTCCTATAACCTGTCGGAATGACGATCTCCCGCAGCGCCGTGCAGCCGTTAAAACAATCCGTGGGCACCGTGTCCAGGGAATCCGGCAGCCGGATATCCGTCAGCGCTTCACAGCGCATAAACGCCCCGTCCCCAAGCTCCTTCAGTGTATCCGGCAGCAGGGCAGAACGGATCCCGGTCCCGGAAAACGCATACTTACCGATGGTCTCCACCGATTCCGGAACAGCGAGATCCGAAAGCTGTCCGCAGTTCCAAAAGGCTTTATCGCCAATGGTTTGTATACCGCCGGAAAAAGTAACTTCTTCCAGATTTCCGCACATGGAAAAGCAATCTTCCGGAATTGCCTTTACACCCTGCGGAACAGATATCCGCCGGATACCGCTTTCGGCAAACGCGCCGCTTCCGATCTCCGTCACACTCTCCGGAAGCTGTATCTCCTCCAATGATGTACACCCCTGAAATGCTCTTTTTCCGATTGACGACGGCGTACCGGTGACCGTTACTTTCTGCAGACCGGCACAGTTTTGGAACATACTCGGACCAATATCCGTACCCCTGGGCAATGTAACTTCCCGCAGAAACGCGAAGTCTTCAAACCCATAACTGCCTTTCATAACGGCAGCTTCCGGCAGATGGATCCGCTCCAGGTTTTCACATCCGCGAAAGGCAGCTTCCCCAATAAAAGTCACGCAGTCCAGGATGTCGATCTCTTTCACACTTTTTGCATTCTCTTTTGAAAATGCTCCGCCACTGATAGAAGTAATGGATTCCGGAAGGGTCACACTCTCCGAAGTGCCATTATAGAGGTACAGGATATGGCCGTTCAGAACGGCGTATTCTTCATCCAGATACAATTTCTCCGCCTTTGATCCGCCAAAAATCCGGTATCCAACCCTTTCCAGAGAAGCCGGTATATTGACTTCCTCCAAATTGCTGGACTGAAAGGCGCAGTCGCCGATCTCCGTTATGCTGTCGGGCAGCTGCAGCTCTTTCAGGGAATCACAGCCGGAAAACGAATAAACGCCAATCTTCGTGACCGGAAGCCCCTCTATCTTATCCGGTACCCGCACCAGCGCACTCTCCCCGTGATACTGGTCAATGGTGATACTGCCGTCGTCCACAGTATAGTCAAAGGAATCGGCAGGTCCATCATGCATGGCAAGCCGGATGCACAACCCGATCAGCAGCAGTCCGCCGCAAACGCTTAACAAAATCTTTTGTCTCTTTGTCATTGTCAGATAGATCCCCCGTTTCACTTCTTTTCGCCTCCGGATTTCCGGTTTGACAAAAATTTTCCTTACTGGTCTTCATTAGCCTATCTCTTCGGTTTTCAGGTTTTCCGTTTTGTGTCCATCTTCCGCCAATTATACCTTATTTTCGGAAAAATATCGATATTTTTAGAATATATTTCCGAATCTTATCCATATGTTACTGAATTTTATTTCCCGCTAAAACATATTTACTTGTATAAACAAAAAGAGCACAGAAACTTATGTTTCCATACTCTCAAACGTTGGTGAGGCGACTCGAACGCCCGATCTTTCGCTTAGGAGGCGACTGCACTATCCACTGTGCTACACCAACATGTATGAAAATCCTGCTTTTAGCAGAAAATCCATTCCGTATAAATCCTATAAATCATCCTCGGGGAAATTAATCCGGCCCTGCAGCCAGATCGTCCCTTTAAACCTTCGGCCTATCTGTGGTTCCCCTACCAAATCTATTATATTGATACAAACATCAAATGTCAATTCATTACAGCAAATTGTCAAAATATAAATTTGTTCTTCCGTGACATAATTTGTCACAAGGCGCATTCCCACGATCTCTCCAACGATAGAATACTGATCGCATTCCATGCCATAGGGCATAAAACAGGTATTTACAATACTCAGTATATCTTCATTCTGGATCCGGGTATTGATCAGGGAATAGGTATCCATGTCCTCCAGCGTCAGAGTCTCCATAGCCTCCTCGCTGCCCTTTCTCGCCTCGTCGATCAACTGTAGGCGCTCCCTGGTGCGCTGGCGGATCCGGTCCTTTTTCCTCTCGTCCGTCAGGATCGGAAAAAGAATTTTTCCCTCCAGGGACAATCCGCAAAGAGTCAGAGTAGTCCCGGTGATCGGCAATCTTCCCGCGGTCTGGGCCTTGACATAGGGGATCATGTTCTGCAGGTAGAAAATCAAAGAAATTCCCACATTTACATCGTCGCAAACGCCCACATAGGAGTCCCTGGCGATATGCCGTTCCACGGAAACATCCTCCCCGGTGGTGACCCCGCTTCCCCGAAGGTAAGGAAAATAATACTCATAAATAAATTTATCCTGCTCGTCAAACTCTCCGCAGACTGCAATTCCAATATCCTGGGCGAAATCCTTGCAAAATTCTCCCAACAGGATATTGTCCGTGTTCATCGTATAACCACGGCGGTCCGAAGTCATGATGGCATCCGTCAGAATATCCCTCAGCCGTGCCCGGTCCTTCAGCTCACTGAACCCGATGGCTCTCAGATATTTATGCAAGAATCTCACCTCCTTCTCAAAATTCGCACTCCTTCAGCCGGCGGATCCGGTAAAATCTACACAAACGCCGTTTATGGCAAAACTCCGTATCCGGCTGAATTTTACTCGGGCATAACCGGTTGCACATGTAAAAGCTTTGAGTGCTTTCAGACAATATTACTGTATTATTGCCGTTCTGTAAAGGATTTATCGAAACATTTTTTCTTTTAAGAACAGAAAGTCACCTGTCTCTCCTCCTGGAAGGTGTGGGGCTCTTTTGTAACTGCCTTATGCCCTACCGCAATGGCAATCTCATACTCATAGCCCTCCGGGATCCCCATTCCTTTTTCAAAATATTCCCTTTTTTCCCCTCTCATGGCATCAAGGATACAGCCGATGATCAGGCTTCCAAGGCCCAGTTCCTCCGCCGCCAGCGCCATGCTCTGTACGGCAATTCCGGCGTCCAGAGGGCTCCACTTAAATTCTTTATCCGCGCTCAGCACGATCAGGGTCGGAGCTTCATAATAAAAATTGTGCTCCGCTTTCTCAATTCCCCGGAGACGGTTTTTTTCCTCTTCCAACTCCTTTAAGATCGGGGCGTCCCCGTTAAGAACAGAAAAATGGATTTCCTGCTTGTTCGCCGCGGTAGGGGACTGCAGTCCGGCCAGAAGGATCTTGTGAATTTCCTCTCCTGTCAGGGCCTCCCCGGTGTATCCTCTTGTAGAACTGCGCTTTTCCACTGCTTCCAACACACTGCTCATGCCTTTTCCCTCCTAAATGAATTAATCGCTGTAATTTCATTCACTTTGCTTAGATGAACCGCTCCGTCAGCCGCGAAGCAACCTTCAAGACGGCGGGATCACTTTTTCAGGGGAACGATCTTTTCCTTGCCGCCCATATAAGGCCGAAGAGCCTTCGGAATGTTGATGCTTCCGTCTGCGTTCACATTGTTTTCCAGGAAAGCGATCAGGCCTCTGGGAGTCGCCAGCACGGTATTATTTAAGGTATGAACATAATATGTGCCATTCTCCCCTTTTGTGCGGATTCCCAGTCTTCTCGCTTGAGCGTCCCCCATGGTGGAACAAGAACCCACCTCAAAATACTTCTGCTGACGGGGGCTCCAGGCCTCCACATCGCAGGATTTTACCTTCAGATCCGCGAGATCGCCGCTGCAGCACTCCAGCGTGCGGACCGGCACGTCCAGACTGCGGAAGAATTCCACGGTATAACTCCACATTTTATTGTACCAGTCCATGGATTCCTCAGGCTTGCAAAGCACTACCATCTCCTGCTTTTCGAATTGGTGTACGCGGTAGACGCCCCTCTCCTCCATTCCGTGAGAGCCTACTTCCTTCCGGAAACAGGGGGAATAGGAAGTCATGGTAATGGGAAGACTCTCCTCCTTCACCATCTCCCCTTTGAACTTGCTGATCATGGAGTGCTCCGAGGTACCGATCAGGTACAGATCCTCTCCCTCGATCTTATACATCATGGCCTCCATCTCTGCAAAACTCATGACGCCTTTGACAACGTCACTCCGAATCATGAACGGAGGTACACAGTAAGTAAATCCCTTGTCGATCATGAAATCTCTCGCATAACTGATCATCGCGGAGTGGATCCTTGCGGCATCGCCCATGAGGTAATAAAAGCCCTCTCCGCTGGTCCTTCCCGCAGCGTCCTTATCCAGCCCGCAGATACTGTTCATGATATCCGCATGGTAAGGGACCTCAAAATCCGGCACCACCGGCTCGCCAAACTTTTCGATCTCCACATTTTCCTTGTCGTCCCTGCCGATGGGAACCGACTCGTCAATGATGTTCGGGATCTTCATCATGATCTCGGTCACCTTGGCCTGAAGCTCCGGCTCCATCGCCTCCAGCTCCGCCAGGCGCTTGGAGTTTGCGGCCACTTCCGCTTTTTTCGCCTCAACGCCTGCCGCTATCTCCGCTTTCTTTGCCTCGTCCGTCTCTTTTTTTCCCTGAGCCATCAGAGCGCCGATCTGCTTTGAAAGAGCGTTCTTATCCGCACGGAGCGTATCCGCCTCCTGCTTCACCCTCCTGTTTTCCGCATCCAGTTCAATGACCTGATCCACCAGGGGCAGCTTTTCATCCTGAAACTTCTTTCGGATATTTTCCTTTACGATCTCCGGATTTTCTCTCAAAAATTTAATGTCGATCATGATCTCTCCCTCTTTCTATCTTACCCTTTTATTTTATTCTCTCGTCTCTCCCATAGCCAGAGACAGCGCTTCTTCCTCCTCCGTTCCCAGAGAAAGTTCGCTGACACCATTTTTGACTTCTTTCGTATAGCAGTAACACCCTTCCGTACTGTGCACGGAATTCATGATGAATCCGTTGTTGTCCTGATCCAGCATCGCAAGGCAGAAGCTGAGCTGCCCTCCCATCTGCTGAAAGGCATCATATTTGATCAGCCCTGTCTTCTGATAAGCGGTCCTAAGGCCCTTATACAGCGCCTCGATATCGCTGATATTTCCTGCGACCGTATCTTTCAGCTCCCGATTGTCTTTCACCAGGGCATGAATCTCATCTTCCAGGCTCGCAGCGTCACTGCCGGACATCAGAAGTTTCATCCTTGTCTGTAATTTTTTAATTTCCCGCTTCTGCCTAAGAGATAAAACGATCATCACTATTAACAGAACCAGCAGTAAGACAAAAATTCCTAAAAACAGAAACCCCGGATCCAGATCTCCTAAACCAATACTGTTCAATAATTCACTATAATTCGTATTCAAATTATCGCTCCCTTGTATATGTCACGGAATGATGATTCTCCTTCAGCTTCCAAAGATTTCCAAAAGTCTATCCAGATCGTCATGATTGTAGAATTCTACCTCTATCTTACCCGCGCCGTTTCCTTTTGGAGAAATGGATACTTTGGTTCCAAGCCTCTTTTTCAGCTTCTCCTCCACATCCTGATAAACGATCATCAGAGATTTATCCTCTTCCTCTTTCTTTTCCCTTTCCTTGGGCGGTTTATTCAAATTTTTTACCAGCTTCTCCACTTCGCGGACATTCAGCTTTTCATCAAAAATTTTTTGGGCAATGGCATACTGCTGCTGATGATCCTCTATTGCCAAGAGAGCCCTGGCGTGACCTGTACTGATCATGTCGTCGATCACCATCTGTTGTACTTCATCAGAAAGTTTCAGAAGACGGATGGAGTTTGTGACAGCAGTCCTGCTCTTGGACACCCTCTCGGCAACTTCATCCTGCTTTAAATGAAATTCCTCCAGAAGGCGTTTGTAAGCCTGCGCCTCTTCGATTGGGTTCAGATCCTCTCTCTGAATATTTTCAATGAGTGAGATCTCCGCAATCTCCTGTTCCGAGTAGTCCCGGATAATTACCGGTATTTCTTTCAGACCCGCCAGCTTTGCCGCTCTCCACCTGCGCTCTCCGGCAATTATCTCATAGTGATCCTTGCGATCCTGCACCAGGATGGGCTGCAGCAGACCAAACTGTTTAATGGAATCCGAAAGTTCCTGAAGAGCATCCTCATCGAAATTCTTTCTCGGCTGCCTTCGATTGGGCTCTACCAGAGTGATCTTTACCATGACCTCAGAACCCTTTTCTTCCGCACTGCTGCCAGAGCTTGTCGTCCCATTTTCCTTCTTTACATCCTTGTTTTCCGGAATCAGGGAATCCAGTCCCTTTCCAAGTCCTCCTCTTTTTAACGCCATCGCTTCCTCTCCTCTTTTATCAGTTTTCCTCTGCTCCGTTTCCGTCAATCAATTCTTTGGCCAGCTGCATATAAGCTTCTGCTCCCGCCGACTTTGGATCATAAAGCGTGATGGGCATACCATAACTGGGCGCTTCCGCAAGCCTGACATTCCTGGGAATCATCGTATTATAAATATGATGTCTCAGGTTTTCCTTTACATTTTCCACTACCTGTGCAGAAAGATTCGTCCTGGAATCGTACATGGTGAACACCACGCCCTCGATATCCAGTCCCGGATTCAACCTTTCTCTTACAAGGTTGATGGTATGGATCAACTGGCTCAGTCCCTCCAGGGCATAAAACTCACACTGGATGGGGACCAGAACACTGTCCGCCGTAGTCATGGCGTTTATTGTCAGCATATTTAAGGAAGGCGGGCAATCGATTATAATATAATCATAGTCCTCCTTAACATAGTCCACTTCATTTTTCAGGATATATTCCTTTTTTTCCACGCCGATCAGTTCTATCTCTGCCGCCGCAAGGTTTACATTCGCAGGGATCAGGGACACGTTTTCCACTACACTTTTGATCAGGCAGTCATTTATGGTACAGCCTCCCAGGATCAGCTCATAGATGGTATTTTCTGCATTGTTCTTGTCTACGCCAAACCCGCTGGTCGCATTTCCCTGGGGATCCGTGTCAATCAATAATACCTTCTTCTGATTTGCAGCCAATGCCGCCGCTAAGTTAATAGAAGTGGTCGTCTTTCCCACTCCGCCCTTTTGGTTTGCAACCGCGATTACTTTTCCCATCCGTACCTTTACACCTTTCTCTTTTCTGTCAGGCATTTCACTTGCTGCACCGCTTACCCAGTTGGTCGGGCGGCCTCTACGCCTTTTTCTTTTCTGCCAGGAATTTCTCAGCAGCCGGGTTCCGTACTTTCTGATCCTTACAATTCAGCCGCTTGCCGTTCCGTTTTCCTGTTTTTCGCGGGCCTGTCCAGAATTTGAAACGATTCAGCCGCCAAATTCCGAAAAAATCCTGCCTGTACGGATCTTTCCCGATCTCCGGCATCCAGAGGAATCGTTTTTTCTCTGCGCAATCATTATAACACTTTTAATACCATATATCTACTGATTATTTCATCAGCGGAGAAAAAAGTCAACAGAAAAATAATTTACTTTTCGACTCACAGAGAGAAACGGACCCGCGACATAGAATTTTCATCCATATCCTTCGTCGGACAACCCAGACGGAACAGAAAACTCTTATGAAAACCTAAAATATAGGAACCTAAAAAACTGACAGAAAGCTAAAGCTACATAGAAGTACGAAAGATTTCGCAAAATATCATTGAAAGATTAGAACACAAATAACCAAACACAAGATATAGAGGTATTTTTGCAGTATTTTTTTAGTTCCTTTTTAAGATCAAAACACTACCATATCTTGTGTTTTTATGTTTCACGTGAAACATGATATAGATATCTTTATTAGCATATTTTTTTATAAAATTGCACCACTAGATATTGTGGTTTTATAAAAATCATTTGGACGGAAAGAAAAACCGCCTGCGAGGAAAAACGAACCGTGCCGCTGCAACTTCTTAAAATGTAATTTTTGTGAAATATTCATTTTTGCTTTTCTTTTTTTAGTATATACGCTATAATCATAGACAATAGAAAAACCTTAGGAAACGGAAAAATATCCATGGAACAGACAGATCAATTCAGAGAGTCCCTGCCCTTGTTTCTTATTGAATTGTTACAAGATCAATATGGAAGTGAATGGACCGAAAAGATCCTATCGGGATATACTAAAAAGCGCCATGTGACCCTGCGCGTAAATACCCTGAAATCTTCCTTGGCAGAGACCTTGGAAGTACTTCAAAATTCCGGTATAACCTATCAAACCGTTCCCTGGTATGAAAATGCCCTGATCCTTGACAACACGGATGAAAATGTACTCCGGGAATTATCACTATATAAAGAGGGAAAGATATATCTGCAAAGTCTTTCTTCCATGATCCCGCCCCTTGTTCTGAACCCCAGGGCAGGTGCAGATATCCTGGACATGACAGCGGCGCCCGGCGGAAAAACAACACAAATGGCTGCAATGACAGAAAACCGGGCCCATATTACGGCGTGCGAGCTAAATTCTGTCAGGGCGGAAAGGCTGAGATACAATGTGCAGAAACAGGGTGCTTCCTGTGTTCTGGTTATGCAGAAGGATGCGAGACAGCTGGACAATTTCTTTGCATTTGATCAGATCCTATTAGACGCCCCCTGCAGTGGAAGCGGTGTATTGAGCACTCTTGATAAAAATGCAAATACCCATTATACCAGGCAACTAATCGATAAATCAGTAAAAACACAGAAGGCCCTTATTTCAAAAGCCGCAGAACTGTTAAAAAAGGGACAGCAGATGGTTTATTCTACATGCTCCATCCTGGCATGTGAAAACGAAGATATCATATCCTATGCCGTCTCAAAGAAAAAATTGAAACTTGTATCAATCGAAACGGAGGAATGGAATGATCTTACATTGCTCCCAGTTAAACAGAAAGGAGTTGTTTGTATTGCGCCAAACGAATTCTATGAAGGATTTTTCATTGCAAAACTCGAAAAAATCTGAAGCAGATGAAAATTTACAAGATAAACCAAAAAAGACTAATATCGCTGTCCGCATCCTGTTTATCATCAGAGTTATCCTATGGATCACAGCCGCCTCAGCCACTGTCTACTGGATTTATTGGTCTTTCAATTTATATAAGATGGGAATACATGATTTCCACGAATATAGCGTCAATTTACGTCCAGTTTTTGGAAGATGCCTTTTAATTTCACTGGCGAGCCTGTGCATCAGCCTGATCCTGAGAAGCATAAGTGACATGATAAAGAAAAATGTTCAGAACAAAGCGATACGCTGCATGTTTATTCTCCGAGTTGTCTTATGGATCACAGCAACGGCAGCAACTCTTTATTGGCTCTATTGGTCTTTTAAATTATTTGAGATTGGAATGACAACTGCACAGGAACAAAGCGATTATTTTACCCCTATATTTGGATGGAGCGTATTGATCACCATCATAAGCGTTTGCCTCAGTCTAGCCCTTCGTAACATCAGTAATAAGATTGGATTGGAAGAAGACGATGATAAATTAGATGTAAATCCCATGTAATAAGTATAAACCCACATCCTTCTAAAAACAGTGCCTGCAAGATTAACGCAGTTCTGCTTTTTTCTCACAGAATGATGTGGGTTCTTTTTTCTAAAATAGATACCATATCTTGTGGTTTTCTCTGCAAAATAAGGATTTTAAAAATGATCTTCTTTCAAACTCAAAAATACAAAATATAGAAAAAATCAAATTAGTAAATACCTTATTTTGTAGTGTTCCCGTTTCATGTTTCATGTTTCACGTGAAACATTTCAAAAACTAGATATTGTGGTTATGATTTTTAAACCTGGCTCTTTCATAAAAAACAATATCCATACATTCATTGATATGTTCTATCTTACCCATTCGATGATATCCCATCTTTTCATACAGATGCAGATTACCCTTTTCCTGAAGAAGTGTATCCAAACACCAATAGTCAGAACCATATATACGCTCTAATTCAAGAATCCTTTCCTGGCATATCCCTTATTTCTATATTCTTGCAGGATCCACATTGGCGATATTCTTTTTCTGCTGCCATCTTTTTTATCGACAATTCGGACAGCACCGACTTTTTGGCCTTCTACTAATATAAAATAATACATCGTCCATGGCTGACTGAATCTTGCCATAATCTTTTCAAGGTTTTCCGCTGCAGGACTTATTTCATAATCCCGATATTTTTTAGAAGATCAGAAAATGCCTCAACCTGCATTTTCCAAATTTCTTCCATATCTTCTTTCTTGGCTTGACTCAAGGTTACACGCATAACAATGCACTTCTTTCCGAAAAAAACACACTATATATCAACATAATAATCTTTAATACAACACAAATTCTAAAAAATGTTTCACATGAAACTTTAATTATATTTGCTTCAAAAGTTCTTGCTTATAATATAGATCAAAATCTTCTTTTTCTGACCTATATAATTGGTATCAAAATTTTAATTCTGGTTCCCGCATTATAAGCGGAATCTATTTGAATACTGCCGCTGAGAAGTGCCACTCTCTCCTTAACCATGTTCAATCCAAAATGGAAACCATCGTTTAATTCTATTTTTGTGGGATCAAAACCTTTTCCATCATCCTCAATATAAATGTAGATCTGATTAGACTGCTGCTGAAAGATAAAATGAATACAATAGGCTTCCGCATGCTTTTTTATGTTTTGAAAACATTCTTCTATGATCCGATAAACAGAAGTGAGAATAAGCTGATCGCTGCATGTAATTTCATCTATATGCGAATCGATAAAATAATCTTCGCTTTCATTTAATAGTTCCAATAATTTATGCAGAGCAGACTCCATCCCTATATTGTCTATCACCATGGGCCTAAGATTATAGATAATACCTCTGATCTCATCCGCGGAATCGCTTAAACTCTGTTTTGCAATGGAAAGTTCCATTTTTGTCTGAACTGGATTCGTGTCAATATTTTGTAAGCAGGAATCCATTTTAGAAATAATGTACGCTATATTTTGAAGCGCCGCGTCATGCAGATCTCTTGCAATTCTCTGACGCTCCTGTTCCAAATATTTCAGTCCCAATGTATTGGCGGGATTCGTATTTGTGTCAGACGCTAAGACTTCCACTATCATCTCAATATTTTCATTTATCTTATCATACTGCTCCTGTAAAGAATCATACTCCGTCTGCAGATCTTCCAGCTGGCCGCGGCAATATTCTACCTCCTCATTTTCTCCCTTTTTTGATCTGGGAGAAAAGACATACTCATATTCCGTATATTGATTTTTCAGGGTTTCATATAATTTTGAAATACGGATTATCTCTTTATGACATTCCTCCTGTTTCAGAGAAATTTCGCCCGCTTTGGATTGAAAGTCGCTTAAAAGATTCTGCAGTTTCATCTTAGAAGATTCATTCATAGACAGTACCTTTCCATATAGAACATTTGTTCGAATAGTAAGTAGTATTAAAGATAGGTTTACAACAGTATGGATGAGAGGTCATGCAGGAAAAATCTTCCTGCCGGGATCGCTCTTTTCTGCGTTTTTGAACAATGTATGCTGAACTACATAAATTAAATCTCGTAAAGATCTCACTTTAAAGAGGAGTTCTGCCAGGTACACCCGCCTTCCGGGGATATCTCATATCTGTTTCCTTCACTTTTTTTATTACAGATAAATTTCTATAAATGTCTGATGCCGGAAGACAAAATTCTACCTGCCGTTCCACCCGGCCCCCAAGTATCCTGATCGCCTTTTCAGCATTTTCAATCTCTTCTGAGATTTTTTCCGATTTATAAGAGATAAACTGACCGCCTGTCTTTACAAAAGGCAGGCAGTATTCCGATAAAGTGGAAAGATTTGCGACCGCCCTGGAAACACAGAGATCAAAGGTTTCACGGAATGGTTTCTGCCTTGCAAGATCCTCCGCTCTCCCATGGACAGTTTCCACTTTGGAAAGCCCCAATTCCCGAACAACTGCCTCTAAAAAAAGAATCCTCTTATTCAAAGAATCCAAAAGGGTGACTTCCAAATTCGGAAAAGCGATCTTAAGCGCAAGACCAGGAAATCCTGCGCCTGTCCCCACATCGATCAGCCTGATCTCCTGATTCAGGTCACAGGCTTTGACCAGAGAAATGCTGTCGATAAAATGCTTTTTCATGACATCCTGATATTCCGTGATCGCAGTAAGGTTTATCTTCTCATTCCACTCGATCAACAGTTCATAATATCTCAAAAACTGCCTGATCTGTTCATCTGTCAAAGAAATACCAAGTTCTTCCGCATCTCTCTGAAACTGCGAGGCGTCATAGTTCATATTTACACTGGTTCCTCTCATTTTCTTTTAAGCATAGATCATACAAAATATGCTATCTTATCAATTTTCCATGAGGATTATATCATTCCGCATATAAAAAATATAGAAGATGTCAATATTGTATTACAAACATGCACCTACAATATTTCAAACATACAAGACGATAAATAAATTTAAGTTACTATAGAACGATTACAAATATTTTCAAATCCAAAGAAAAGCGAAAATATTTTTAGCTTCCATGGATCAAACATATCTATTTTCACATTCTAAGAATTACTCTTTGTTTTTTCCAAGTAGACCAGCAGAACGGATACATCCGCCGGTGATACGCCGGATATCCTGGAAGCCTGTCCAAGCGATATGGGTCGAAATTCCTTCAGTTTTTGCCGCGCTTCCAATCGAAGGGAGGGAACCTGATCGTAATTTATATCTGAAGGAATCTCTTTCTTCTCCAATTTTTTATACTGTTCTACCTGACGCTTCTGCCGGACAATATATCCTTCATATTTAATCTCGATCTCGATCTGATCGATGATCTCCTGGGAAAGTTTTCCATCGGAAGTCATATACCGCCCATAAGATATATATTCTTCAAAAACACTGGATCTTTCACGGTCAATCTCTGCTATATTCTCATAGTTCAGTTCCGGACGACACAGCAGCTCCGCAAGGCTGACAGCCGTTTTCAGGGGAACGCTCCCATGAGCCTCCATAAAACGCTGGATCTCCTGACCGGCGCCCACCTTTGTCTCCTTCAGCCGGGCAATTTCCTTTTCGATCAGTTCTTCTTTCATCAGAAGATCCTGATACTGCTGTTCCGAAATCAGCCCAATCTCATAACCTTTTTTTCTGAGCCTGCGGTCCGCGTTATCCTGACGAAGCAATAATCGGTATTCCGCCCTGGAGGTCATCATACGATAGGGCTCCCTGTTATCCTTCGTCACAAGGTCATCTATCAACACTCCGATATAACTCTCAGACCGGTCCATGATCAGGGGTTCTCTCCCAAAGATTTCCATAGCCGCGTTGATCCCTGCTACCAATCCCTGGCAGGCAGCTTCCTCATAACCGCTGCTTCCGTTAAACTGTCCGCCGGCGAAAAGTCCACGGATCTTCTTAAATTCCAGAGAAGGGTAGAGCTGATTGGCGTTGATGCAGTCGTACTCGATGGCATAGGCGTTTCTCACGATCTTGCAGTTCTCCAGACCGGGAACCGTACGGTACATTGCAAGCTGAACATCCTCCGGAAGAGAAGACGACATCCCTCCCACATACATCTCGTGGGTGTGAAGTCCCTCAGGTTCCAAAAAGACCTGATGCCTCTCCTTGTCCGAAAATTTGACAACCTTATCTTCTATGGAAGGACAATACCTGGGACCCGTTCCCTCAATGATCCCCGCATAGATAGGAGATCTGTCCAGATTTGCCCGGATGATATCATGGGTCTCCTGATTCGTATAGGTCAGCCAGCAGGAAGCCTGGTCTTTCTGGATTGTCTCCGGGTCCGTAGAAAAAGAAAAGGGAACGATCCTCTCATCTCCAAATTGTTCTTCCATTTTTGAGTAATCGATAGTCCTTCCGTCCATTCTGGCGGGAGTACCCGTCTTAAACCTGCGGAGCACGATACCCATATTTTCGAGAGATTCTGTGAGATGTGTGGCGGCCTGAAGCCCGTTGGGACCGGTATAGGTAATCGCCTCCCCACAGAGACACCTGGCGTTTAAGTAAGTTCCCGTACAAAGGATCACTGCCTTACACTCATAAACCGCGCCGGTAAATGTCTTCACGCCTGTAACTTTTTTCTCGGCAGTTCCGCTTGCGCCGACTGCTTTACCGTTTTTAATAAGATCCTTGTTATCACTGCCATCAGAATCTAAAGAACCTTCCTGAGACAGAGAGACAGCAGAAGAATCTTCTGAGAGATCTTCCCACAAAAGTTCACAGACCTCCGCCTGTTTGATCGTCAGATGCTCCTGTCCCTCCAAAACCTTTCTCATCGCTCTGGAATATTCCGCTTTGTCCGCCTGGGCCCTCAGGGAATGGACTGCCGGCCCTTTGGAAACATTCAGCATTTTCGACTGGATAAAGGTCTTGTCGATATTTTTCCCCATCTCCCCGCCCAGGGCGTCCAGTTCCCTCACAAGATGCCCTTTGGAAGAGCCGCCGATATTTGGATTGCATGGCATTAAGGCAATACTGTCCACACTGACCGTAAAGATCACCGTCTCCAGACCCAGTCTCGCACAGGCAAGGGCGGCTTCACATCCCGCATGCCCGGCTCCTATCACGCATACATCTACTTTTTCTCTGATTTCGCTCACTGTATCTTCTCTCTGTTAAAATTCCCTATGATTCTAAGATTCTGCCTTTTATCTCACAATCCTGAAACGATTCAACCGTCTTCTGATCTCTGAAAATTTCGCCCAATGTATCTTCTCTCTATTAAGATTCCCTATGATTCTAAGATTCTGCCTTTTATCTCACATTCATGAAACGGATCAGCCATCTTCTGATTTCTAAAAAAATTACCGACCAGGAAATATTCCGGCTTCGTCTTAAAAAATAATTTCGAAGTAAAACCAATTATTTCCCCATACAAAACTTCGAAAAGATCTCTTCTATCAGATCCTCCCCGACTTCTTCTCCCAGAATACTTCCCAGGGAAGCGTAAGCCGCCATGAGATCGATGGAATAAAAGTCCTCCGGCATCCGGTCCTCCACGCTTTTTTTCACCAGTAATAAGGAATCTAAGGTATTCTGAAGCGCTTCCTTATATCTGAGATTCGTGATCCAGACCTCTTCATTTTGTTTCAGGTGACCGGAAAAGAAAAGTTCCTCGATCTCCCTTTCCAGATCTTCCATGCCTTCCTTTTCTTTTGCGGAGGTATGAACCATTCGAATATTTTCTCCGGCGGCAAGGGAGAGGATATCCTGTTCACTGATCTTTTGTTCCAGATCCGACTTATTCAACAGGAAAATCATTTTTTTCCCTTTTATAAGGTCCAGTATCTCCCTATCATTTTCGTCCAAAGCCTGGGAAGTATCCGCCACATAGAGGATCAGATCCGCATCCTCCGCGTATCTTCTCGCCTTTTCGACTCCGATCTTCTCCACCGTATCCTCCGTTTCACGGATCCCGGCGGTATCGATGATATTCAGGTGCACTCCCCGCAGTTTTACAGATTCTTCCAGGATATCCCTGGTTGTACCGGCAACATCTGTGACAATGGCCCGCTCCTGCCCGAGAATCATATTTAAAAGCGAAGATTTACCGACATTTGGCTTTCCGACTATGACTGTGGAAATACCCTCTTTTATCATTCTGCCGCTGTCGCCAGTCTGCAGAAGTCTGTTAATATCTGAAATGACATTGTCCAGCTTTTCAGTGATCCTCTCCGGATATCCGTCCAGACTGATATGTTCCGGATCGTCTAAAGCGGACTCGATAAAAGCGATCTCATAAAGGATTTCCTGGCGGATCCCTCTGATCTTTTCCGCCAGCTTTCCCTGAAGCTGGTCCACGGAAGCTCTCAGCGCCATTTCATTTTTGGAATGAATGACATCCATCACCGCTTCTGCCTCAGAAAGGTCGATCCTGCCATTTAAAAAAGCTCTCTTTGTAAATTCTCCGGGCTCCGCAAGTCTTGCCCCGGCCTGCAGCACCGTCTCCAAAACCTTTTGAACCGCCAGGACGCCTCCGTGACAGTTGATTTCCACCGTATCCTCCGCCGTATAACTTTTCGGAGCGATAAAAACCGACGCCATCACTTCATCAATGACAGTTCCGTCCCTGAAATCCCTGATCAATCCGTAATGAATGGTATGGCTGGGAACTTCTTTTAAGATCCTCCTGCCAGATTTTGTAAAAAAGACAGAATCCGCGATCTCAATGGCCTTTTCGCCGCTGATCCTTACAATACCGATTCCCGAATCACTCAACGCGGTTGCCACCGCCGCGATTGTGTCTGTCCGAAACATGCCGCCTGTACTGCCTTTCTTGAATTATCTACAAAATTTATTCAATCCTAACAACATCGTATAATAAAATAATTTATCAGATCTGAAAACATTAAATCATCAAATAATTTATCAAATCCTAAAAGCATTGAATCATCCTATCAAATAACACGCCCTCATCATCTGATCAAAGATCCAAAAAATATTTTTACCATCTCTCGGTCAACCAGACAATAAAAAAGGTCGGACATAAAAATTATATCATATATCCGACCTTTTTACATACTTTTTTTATTTTATCATTCAGACAAACCGCATATGAGGCGATCAGTACATCAGCGCGGCTTTCCGTTTGTCATTAGCTGATCTGTTTCTAATTGATACAAATTACATAATATTTATTTTTTTAAGGAAACTACCACTTTTCGGAAGGGTTCTTCTCCTTCGCTGTGGGTGGTAACATACTTATCATCCTGAAGGGCGGAGTGAATGATCCTTCTCTCATAGGGATTCATAGGCTCAAGGGCAACGGGCCTCTTTGTCCTCTTTACTTTATAAGCGATATTCTTCGCAAGATTTTCCAGGGTTTCCTTCCTTCTCTCGCGATAATTTTCCGTGTCAACCTTAACGCGGATATAGTCCTCAGAACCCTTATTCACTACGAGAGATACCAGATATTGCAGAGAATCCAGAGTTGCCCCTCTCTTTCCGATCAGGATTCCCATATCCTCACCGCTGAGATCAATGTCCATGCTCTTTTCTACATCATCATATTTTACATCGATGGCCACTTCCATCTTCATGGCCTCAAATACATCCCTCAGAAATACCTTTGCCTTTTCTTCAAGAGATACTTCTACCTTTGTTTCTTTTACAGCTGCCTTGATCACAGCGGGCTTGGAACCGATACCGAGAAATCCGGAAGCGCCCTCTTCCACAACTTCATAATCCAGAAGATCACTGGTTACACCGAGTTTCTGACATGCTTCGGTAATTGCTTCACTCACAGTCTTTGCAGTCACTTCAATATATTCCATTTTTTTATCCTCCTAAATTACTTGTGCGTATCGTTATATTTTTTAACCATATTTGCTTTTTCAAACATACTGCCAGGTGCAGCGCTGCCGTTTCCATAATTGGAAGAAGCGTTTTTCATCGCTTCATTCTTTTCTTGTTCGGAAAGGGAAGAAGAGATTGCCGCCTTGTCCTGCATGGTTCTTTTCGGCTGATTTGTCTGGATATTTCTGGTGTTCATGTTTGCGTAAGTATTCATGAGCTCCTGCTGCTGTTTCAACTTTTCCATCTTCTTCTCGCTCTTGGAAGCGTTCTGTCTGATGATATCGTCGAAATCCATTTTGTCAATGTGCTTGTTGATGGCGATCTGCTGGATCGTGCGGACCACGCTGCCGGCCACCCAGTAGATTCCCATACCTGCGGGAAGGGAAAAACAGAACCATGCGGACATCAGAGGCATGATCATGTTCATAGTCTTCATGGACGCCGCCATGGAATCTGCCTGTTCATTTCCACTCTTAGGCTGCTGGGGCATCAGTTTTACACTGATCCATTGGGTGACAGCAGAGAGGACAGGAATCATAATTGCACCGATTATCAATCCCCAGGCTCCAACTGCATGAGCTTGTCTGATGATATTTGAAGGTGAATTTCCGATGTTTAACCCTAGAAAATTATTGTAAGTATTGATCAAACCATCTGGACCAAGGATCAGCTCACCGCCGGAAGCTCTTAAATTACTCAACCCGTAATGCTCCGCGACAGTTGCCATATCCGTGGTTGAAAGTCTGTTCAAAACATCGATGATACCTTTGTTCAGGTTGTTATTCATGTTTTTAGAAAACTGGGCCACGACAGAAGAGATAGTGGTAACTCCTGAATTTCTCAGAAATTCGCCGTTGTCCTGGGTGATAATACGGTCTGCAAGGACGCCGAAAGTATCACCGATTTTTGAAACATATGCCGGAATCGCATAAATCACGCGATACAGTGCGAAAAGGATGGGCATCTGGATCAAGAGATAAAGACAGCTGCCCGTAGGCGAAACACCATATTTGGCATAAACCATCTGGATTTCCTGATTCATCGCCATCTGGGAATCCGTATCCTTCTTATTTTTATACTTATTCTGAATCGCTTGGATCTCCGGCTGCATCTTAAGAGACAGCTTTGAGAACTTCTGCTGCTTTATGGTAAGGGGCATCATCAGCAGGTTGACTACGATCGTAAAGAGAATGATGGAAAGGCCAATATTCGGTATCCCGATAAAATCGAGGACCGTAAAAATTCCTTCCATGATCAGACCGAGCAGTTTTGCCACCCAACCTATAATAGCGGAAGAGTCCTGAGTCAACAAAATAATATTCATTTATCCTCCTGGCATCGCTATCATTTCATTTTTTAGACATCCATTTCATCTTAACATGTCCTTTTTCCGTCTTTTCAGGCACGGGATCATACCCTCCATGGGAAAAAGGATTACATCTCAATATCCTCCAAGCGGCCATCATACTTCCCTTTATCGCGCCATATTTTTCAATGGCTTCCAGTCCATACTGGGAACAGGTAGGTATATAGCGACATGTTGCAGGTTTCATCGGAGAAAGATATTTTTGATAAAATTTTATAATAGCGATAAAAATTTTTTTCATACACCAATCATAAAAATTCAATACAAATAGACCTTGATGATCTTATGGAGCTTCGCAAGATGCAGCATCGCACTTTCAATTTCAAAGTATCCCACATCAGCCGCAGTATTTCTCGCGACGACTACAATATCCAAACCACTATTGAATACGCTCTCATGCAGTCTGTAACTCTCCCGGATCAGTCTGGTGACACGGTGCCTCACCACACTGTTTCCTACTTTTTTACTCACGCTGATTCCAATTCTGTTCATGCCAAGGCCATTTTCCTTTATTATCATTACTAAATATTTATTGGCATAAGATTTTCCGTTTTGATAGACGAATCGGAACTGGTGATTTTTTTTCAAAGATTCTGAAAATAGCATGAACCCTCCTCTGTCACCTGCCTTCTCAGGCAAAATCAGAGAGAAAAAAAGGCCACATCACTGTGACCTATGCTCGGAAATCTCAAATGATTACGCGGATAATTTTTTTCTTCCCTTTGCGCGTCTTGCAGCCAACACTTTTCTTCCGCCGGAAGTACTCATCCTCGCTCTGAAACCATGAACCTTGGAACGGGAACGCTTTTTAGGCTGATATGTCATTTTCATGAAAAGGCACCTCCTTTACTTTTACAGGAAAATAGCATATTTGATTTTATAAAAAATAATGTGCAATGTCAAGAAAAATTTTAAAAATATCCTGAAAAATAAAGAAAAATTAAGGATTGAAAAAATTTTTTTAGAATTTTTAGAAGTTGTCCACATACATATACACATATTTGTCTCATAAATGAGATATCCACATATTATTCACCTAATGTGGATATCTCATTTATTTTTACCGTTTAAATGTGTAAAAAAATTGATTTTATTGTAAGAAACGCAATGAAATAAATAGTTTCAAATAAATGAAAAAATTATTCACATTTCATCATTTCTATCCACATAACACTATTTTTTCTAACTTATAAACATAATTATCAACATTATGTGGATAACTTTATTCCAAGATATGTTCAAAACTACCATTTGAAATATTTCTAAAATTATTATATCATTATAAATGTTGGTATAAAAGGGGAATGTTACGCGCTATTTTGCAAATAATGAAGACTGGATTGTCATAAACTCAGCATCATCAGGGGCGAAAACGCAACAATTTTGAAGGGAAGATAGAAGGGTTATGGAATTGATCAAAGAAAAATGGGAAGAAATCAAGGATACAGTAAGAAAAGAATACAGCATTTCCAACATTTCTTATGATACCTGGATCAAACCATTGGAATTTTATAATGTAGAAAACGACATAGTCAATATCATCATTCCCTCTGACCAGGCTCATGCTTTAAATTATATCTCAAGCAAGTATAAAATTTTCTTTCAGGTCACAATCACAGAAATGTTTGATCACGACTATGAGGTTAGTTTTTTATTGGAAAATGACATTGTTGATTTTAATACCAAGAGCGCAGCCGAAAAATTGGCAGAAAAGTATATCTCCAATTCTAACTACGAAAATGCCAACCTGAACCCCAGGTATTGTTTTGATACTTTTGTGGTAGGTAGCAACAATAAATTTGCCCACGCCTCTTCCCTGGCGGTAGCGGAATCTCCCGGTACTGTTTATAACCCTCTCTTCCTCTATGGGGGACCGGGACTTGGAAAGACTCATTTAATGCATTCCATCGGACATATGATTCTTGACAACAATCCAAATATGAAGGTTCTCTACGTCACCAGTGAGGAATTCACAAATGAAGTGATAGAATCCATCCGAAGCGGAAATGCTGCTTCCATGACAAAGCTCAGGGAAAAATACAGAACTGTAGATGTTCTTATGGTTGACGACGTTCAATTCATTGTCGGAAAGGAAAGTACACAGGAAGAATTTTTCAATACCTTTAACGCCCTTCACACGGCGGGAAAGCAGATCGTTCTCTCCTCAGACAAGCATCCGAAGCAGATGACGACCCTTGACGAAAGATTCCGATCCCGGTTTGAATGGGGCCTTACCGCGGACATACAGCCGCCTGATTATGAGACAAAGATGGCCATTCTGAGAAAGAATGCCGAAACCTGCGATAAAAAAATATCGGAAGAAGTCATACAATATATCGCAAACAATATCAAATCCAACATCCGGGAGCTGGAAGGCGCATTTAATAAGATCGTTGCTTTTGCGAAACTGAACAAACTGGACACAGAAATCACCCTTCCTATAGCTGAAGAAGCCTTAAAGGACATGATCGATCCAAATAAGAATTATGAGATCACACCCTCACTGATCATCGAAGTAGTGGCGGAGCACTTTGACGTCAAGCCGGAAGATATCATTTCCAGCAAAAGAAACGCCGAGTTTGTCACACCCCGCCATGTCATGATGTATCTCTGTAGAAAATATACGAACACTTCCTTAAAGAATATAGCGAAACTGCTCGGCAAGAAGGATCATACCACCATCATGCATGGTTATGATAAAATTAAGGAAGAAATGGAGACAAACGCCGACCTGAAAAATAAGATTGAGATCATAGAAAAAAAGCTGAATCCAAATTAAAATAAGACAATTATTTAATGTCTGCTTAAAACAATAAAAATGTTCAAAAATACTTGAATTTACTGCGTTTGTGTCCATTCCATGATAT
>CANQEV010000013.1 GCA_947595925.1 uncultured Acetatifactor sp.
TATAAAACCACCTATCCAAACTGATTTTGATGCACTACAAAGCTGGCAACCAGCCGGGCAAACGGGCCGTCGGTTGACGATTGGCTGGACATGATACAGGACTACACCCAGCTTAAGGAGTTTGACCGTCCCACCCTTGTCCGGCTCATCCAGAAAATCGAGGTCGGAGAGAAATTTCAAGTGGATGACCACATGGAACGGGATATCAACATCTGCTACAATTTCGCAAGCTTTATGGAACTGTAAACCCGTCAGGCTTTATGCAAGGTTGACTAAAAACAGGTTGCCAAATTGCCGGGATTTGCTATAATATTGTCGTGGCAACATATTGGCAACAGAAAATCAGCAAGCCATAATAAATGATGTAATTGAAGTAAAAACAGGCGTATATTTGCATAAAACTTAAACGAATATAGTTAAGAACAACAAAGAACACGCCGAGTTTGAGTGATGAAATTGGCTCTATGTGCATTAGTGTGCAGAAATAGTCGTTAGGAGACTGGAATGAGAGAAATCAAATATATCAAACAACCAACGGAATATTTGTGCGGACAGGCATGTGTTGCGATGATTGCGAATGTTCCGGTAGATGATGTTATTCAGGTGATGCATAATGATAAAGGAACTGGAAAAAAAGATATTGCAAAAGCATTGGAGCATTATGGTATCACTCAGGCGAAAACAATGACAAAGGCAGATAATTCCACACCATTGCCATCAGTGTGTATTCTGAAAGTATTATTACCAAAATATAGTCATTGGGTTTTGTATTATTATGGAAAATATTATGATCCAGAATTTGGGCTGATGGATGAACTATATGGCCGAGCAAGGGTTCAGTCTTATTTGGAATTATTTATAGATGAATAAATTTTTTCAGAGTAAAAGAGATTCTTATTTAGGAGGATTGATCAATGAATATTGAACTTATAAGATTAACCACCGAATATAGAGAGCAGTTATTTGAAATGCTGACAGAGTGGAAGAATGATATCATAGAAAATCACACCGACATGTCTCCATGGAAAATATGGGCTAATGATTTTCATGATTTAGAGTATTATATAGAAAGCCTTGATACGATGGAAAAGGATGAGAATGGTTGGGTTCCTGATACGACTTTGTTTTGTCTTGATAAAGACAGAAATATATTTGTAGGAGCTGTTAATATCCGTCATTATTTAAATGATGAACTTTTAAAATCTGGTGGGCATATAGGAGATGGCATCAGACCCAGCGAAAGACGAAAAGGGTATGCGACAGCAATGATTGCTTTAGCGTTAGAAGAATGTAAAAAACTTGGCATCAAGAGAGTTTTGATGACTTGCGACAAAAATAACATAGGTTCAGCGAAATCAATAATCAATAATGGTGGTATATTAGAAAATGAAGTTGAAGATGATGGACATATTGAGCAGCGTTATTGGATTCAGTTATAGCCCAATCATCATCCAAACAAAGAACTACCGATTTTAAAAGCGGACTTAAACGAGAAATACTATCCCATAGAACTTATTTTGGGAGGACAGGCAATGAGATCAGAAAATATGATTTATAGAAAAGATTGATATGGAGCGGTTTTATGAATATTAAGGAGAAATTATTGCTGGATCTGGGTTTGGAAGAATGGTTCACCGCAGATGATGTGGCTGGGGTTCCTGAGAATTATCAAGGTGATTTTGCGATTCCCTGTTTCAAACTTTCAAAGGAGAGAAAAAAAGCGCCGGCACTCATTGCTTCAGAGTTTTGTGAGAATTATCAGCCGAAAGGCGTAGTAGAAAGCGTAGTTGCTGCCGGAGCATATATCAATGTCGTTCTATGCAGAGAAAACGCGTCTGCGTTTGTTTGCAGCAGAATTATTTCCAATCCGGAATTCGGTAAAAATGATAGCGGAAAAGGAAAAACTGTCTGTATTGATTATTCCAGTATTACTTTATCAAAACAGATCCACATCGGCCATCTTTGCACAACAGTTATTGGTGAATGTTTGGCAAAATTATTTGAAAATGCCGGTTATAAAGTAGTTCGGATCAATTACCTGGGGGATATGGGTACCCCGTTTGGAAAGATCATTACTGTTTATAAGTGTTTTGGCGACGGCCAGAAAATAGAAGAAATGAATGCATATGATGTTCAGCGATTATATGCACTGTTTGCCGAAAAAGAAAAAGAGGATGCTGCACTCATCGAAAAAGCCAGGGAGTGGAGTTTAAAGATAGAAAATAAGGATGAGGAAGCGGTCACTCTCTGTAATGCATTTATCTCTATCGCTTTGAAGGAAGCGAAGGATATGTATGCAAAATTAAAAATAGATTTTGATGATTGGAGGGGTGAGGCTTTTTACAACACCCAGACTGAAAAAGTCATTCAAATGTTGAAAGACAAAAACCTGCTGGTTGAGAGTGAAGGCGCTTTATGTGTTGATTTATATGATTATAACATGGGAATGTGTCTGATCCAAAGAAGTGATGGGGGCACATTGTATACAACAAGAGATCTGGCTGCAGCAATTGACAGATACAATTGTTATTCTTTTGATGAGAGCTTATATGTTACCGGTATTGAACAAAAGCACCATTTTGAGTCATTTTATAAGGTTTTGGAACTCGCCGGATTCGAATGGGCTAAGAATTTGAAACATATCGGCTATGGAAGAATGTCTACTGAGTATGGCAAAATATCAGGCCGAGAAGGTCATACCCCCATAGTGAAGGAAATATTTGACGCCAGTGTGGAAAAGGCAAAGGCTGAGCTTCAGGGTCGTGAAGTAAGTGAAAATACGGCAGATGCCATTGGAATTGGCGCGGTTGTTTTTAGCGTTTTGAAGACAGAACGATTAAAGGATTCTGTTTTTTCATTGGATCAGGCTATCAATTTCGACGGAAATACCAGTGTATATATTCAGTATAGCGACGTTCGATTGAAAACCATCATTTCAAAAGCGAATAAAGCAATTGAAATGGATGCTAAGAAAACCTCAAAACTTGTGGAAACTGATGAAGTCAAGCTTATCTTGAAATTGGATGAATTTGAGACTGTTTTGGATTTGGCGCAGAAAGAATATGAACCCTGTCATGTCGCTCGTTATGCGCTGGAGTTATCTGCCCTGGTTAATAAATTCTATAATAATATCAGGGTCATTACTGAAGATTCAGCGCTGACAGATGCGCGATTGATTCTGTGCAAACTCGTTAACACGGTATTAGAAAAAGCAATGTATATTTTAGGGATTCAGGTTATTGATAAGATGTGACCGCTGTAATTTTGCAGTTTTTTCAAGATATACCAGATATGTGCCATTACAGGGGCTGCTTCCCTTGCCAACTATTCGTTAAAGTTGGCTTTTGCGCATAGTTGCATGCCGCTTTTCCAGTCCCCAATCACTTCTCTTTGTATAAAATAATGCGTTAAATACGGCATTTCCGCCATATTTAACGCATTCATTTTTTGTCCGAAAGAATTTAGCATAACAGCTTTTATACATTATGATATCTGTCTTTTTAAGTCCCGAACTTCCGACTCCAAGGCCCGGACCCTGATCGAAAGCATTTCAATTTCGTTACTGGGCCGCATTGCTTCGTGCAAATTCCTGGACAGGTCCAGGTGGCCTTCGGCAACCCGCTGGATGTTGACGCGGATTTCGTTTTCCAAAGTAAGTTTTATGGAGGTGATATTTTTTCCCAATTCGGCATTATTTGTTTTTATATCTGACACTTCAGATTCCATGTTAGACATCTTGGACTCCATGTTAGACACCTTGGACTCCATGTTAGACATCTTGGATTCCATATTAGACATCTTGGCCTCCATGTTTGTCATCCTGGATTCCATACACGACATTTTCTCCAATAAAAGATCCATTTTTTCGCTGTCTGTCATAATATGCACCTCTCCTTTCTTTGTGTGATTTCATTATAAACAGATATTCAGATGTTTGCAATAGATTTTTTTGGCCAAAGATTTTGTCATATTGTTACGACCACTGTTTTCGTCATATTTTGCCTGCTCAAAGATTCTAAATCAAAGTTAATTTGAAACTTCTTTACAAACCTGTGATATTTTATTCAGATAATAACTCTTGGGAACATATTACTATATCATGGTACAATCACGCAGCATCTAAATCCTTATTCTGTAGTCATTTCCTTTGATTCTGTAGTCATTTCCTTTGCCTGCTTTTTTTTCATAAACAACTTAAATACAATATAACCTCCCAAAACGCCTATGCCATTCAATATAATGTCATCAACATCAAATGATCCTAACATACATACAAATTGAGTAACTTCAACAGCTAAAATAAAAACTATTCCAGTCAAAAGTGTTTTGTAGCATTTTCTCATTTTCTCATATCCTATTGGAAGCAAAAATCCAAATGGGATAAAAATAACTATATTACCAATTTATATTTTTAATGAAAATTATTGGTATACTCTTTAAGCGTTGCAATTGTGGAAAAATGGTCTTAAACGGTATCAGATTGATATTCCATGCTCCTTGCTCTCTGCTGAATCTAACAGAATTAATTTTATTCATCATAGAATCTATTGATAAATCAAATTTAGTAAGTAAAAATATAAACAATACTATGCAATATATTATAAAAAGTCTTCTCATTAATCTCATAGCTTTTTAACCTCCAGAACAGATAGTGGCAGATTTAAAATAAACAAGTATGGCATCTAATACCAATCTTACATTTGCATATGAATCTTAAAAAAAATAGACAAAAATGTTTCTGACTAAAAGTATATAATATATTACCTGCTTTTGCAACATTTTTTCATAAAATCCCATAACAAGCTAAGGACGAAATGAAAGTGAAAGCCCGCCGGCGAATCGAATCCGCCGGCGGGCCCAATAACCATTGTATGAATATACGAACTAGTTTATATCTTCTCTCCCACTCCCCGATGCGGAAGGCCCGGCTGACGTCCCGGAGGAAGCGCCTGCACCAGCTGCTTTCCCGCCAAGGAATCCGGCAAGGACAGCGCCGAGATCCACGCCTGTGGATTCTTTTAAGCCGTCCGTAACCTGTACGACAGTACCCATAATGTCTTTCACCAGCTTCGCGGAATTGCCGTCACCGTACATAGTGATCTTATCCACATTGGAAAGAGGTTCCGCAGCATTCCTGACAACGTCGGGAAGCGCCCTAAAGTACATATCCAAAACGGCCGCCTCTCCCATCTTTGCCATTGCCTCCGCTTTTTTCTCGATACCTTCCGCCTCCGCAAGGGACTTCGCCCGGATGGCTTCTGCCTCCGCGATACCTTTGGCGCGGATACCTTCAGCTTCCTGCTCCATGGTGTACTTCTGTGCTTCGGCGGTGGCCTTCAAAGCTTCCGCCTCTTTCTCGCGCTCGAATTTCTCCGCTTCCGCCTGTTTCTGGCGTTCGAAGAGCTGAGCCTCGGAATTTCTCTGGATCTCGTAGAGCTGAGCGTCTGCCTGCTGTTGACGGGCAAACTTCTCCGCCTCCGCCTTCTTCTTGATCTCCGCGTCCAAAGCCTGCTCCATGACTTCGGCTTCCTTCTGCTTTAAGAGGATTTCCTTTTCCTGGCGGGCGATGTTGGCGTCGGCGGTGGTGATCTCCACGGTCTTACGCTCGGTCTCCTGCTGGATCTGGTAGGCGGCGTCGGCGATAGCCTTCTTTGTGTCGGCTGCCTTCTGCAGCTCGGCCTTGGTGATGGCCAGCTCGTTTTCCTTCTGAGCGATCAGGGTGTCCGCGTTGATCTTCGCCTCCTGGGCCTCTCTCTCGGCGTTGGCCAGAACGATGGATTTTTCCTTCTGAGCTCTAGCCTGGGCGTTGGCGATCTCCAGATCGCTGGACACCTGGGCGTCGTTGGCTTCCTTGCGGGCCATGGCCTGTGCCTTTGCAATCTCCTTTTCGCTCTCCGCCCTGGAAATCGCCGCATTTTTCTGAATCTTTACGATATTGTCCACACCGAGGTTTTCAATGACGCCGTTTCCGTCGACAAAGTTCTGGACGTTGAAAGAAACGATGTCAAGACCCATGGCGGCCAGGTCCGGTTCTGCGTTCTCCTTTACAAGGGTGGCAAACTTCTGGCGGTCTGAAACCATTTCTTCCAAAGCCATCTTGCCGACGATCTCACGGACGTTGCCCTCCAGGACCTCCCTGGCTACATGAGCGATGTACTCTGGTTTTTTATTCAGGAAGTTCTGTGCCGCCAGCCGGAGTTTTTCGGCGTTGTCGCTGATCTTGACATTCACGGTGGCGTCCACGTTGATGTTGATATAATCGGCGGTGGGGACGGCATTGCTGGTCTTAACGTCGATGGGGATCAGCTGAAGGTTCAGTTCATCCTTTCTCTCCAGAAAAGGGATCTTGATCCCCGCCTTACCGATCAGCACCTTCGGATTCTTCCGAAGTCCGGAGATGATGACCGCCGTGTCCGGCGAAGCCTTGACATAGCCGCTTATCAGGATCAGAAGAAGGATGACCACAAGGGCCAGGATCAGAGCTGTGATTACAATAGGTGGCATAAAGTTCTCTCCTTTCGTATTCAGGCAGATCGTTCTGCCTGATAAGTGTATTTTAGCAGTTTTCTTATAATTTGCATAGAATCTTTTCTGCACTTTAGAACCTGGGAAAGTACAAAAAACGCACGATAACCAAGTTATATCTTCGAATCTTCGCAAATTCAAAAATTCTACCGGATTTCCAAAACGGAAGAAATCTGATATTAGTAAATAAATTTAAGCCAATTTGACAGGAAACAAAAACCTGCTGCAACCCGGTCTAAAGTTCCTTGGAGTCCAACAGGATCGTAAAGGGTCCGTCGTTTAAGAGCTCTACCTTCATATCCGCGCCGAAGGATCCCGTCTGTACCCTGCCCGCACCCAGCGCACCCTCGCAGTTCTGAATGATATAGCGGTAAAGGTCCTCCGCCATCTCCGGTTTCCCGGCATTTACAAAGGAGGGCCGGTTCCCCTTGCGGCAGTCCGCATACAAGGTAAACTGGGAGATCAAAAGCAGACTTCCGTTCACAGCGTTCAGATCCAGATTGGTCTTTCCGTTCTCATCGGAAAAAATCCGAAGTCCCAGCATCTTCCGAATCAGCCTGTCGGCAGTCTCACGGGTGTCCTCCTGTCCAATGCCGATGAGGACCAGAAAGCCTTGACGGATGCTGCCGGTCACAGCGCCCTCCACGGTTACCTGGGCATGGGAAACTCTCTGTATCAGAAATTTCATATTGTTTTCTCCCTCGCCTTTAATACTTGAAAAGATTGTCCTGTGCCACGATCCCCTATTTCCTTCTCAAAAATCCCGCTGCCCTGGCCTGCTCCGCAAGGGGCGGGGATTTCTTCAGCCTGGTAATCTCCATGAGTCCCAGCTTCGTAAAATCGATCACAGCGGTCTTTACCCGGTCCAGACGGACATTTTCCCGCATCCTCTGGATCAGTTCCTCCTGATCCCCGGGATCCGTCATATTGATGAAATCCACAAGGATCATGCCGGAGAGGTTTCGAAGGCGGATCTGACGCGCGATCTCGTCCGCAGCCTCCAAGTTTACGGAGCGGATGAAGGCGGCATTATCCCTCTGGGCCTCAAATTTGCCGGAATTGACGTCGATCACGGTCAGCGCTTCCGTGGGCTCGATGATGAGGTACGCTCCCGATCTGAGCCAGATACGGGTTCCCAGGGCCTCGCTCAGTTTTGTGTTTAAGCCGTAGAGTTTTTCCAGTGGATATTCCGCGTCTTCGTAAAGGCGCAGAGTCAGGGGTGGAGCTGCCAGGCCGGAGTCCGCAATTTCTTGATAAAGCGCCGGGGCGTCCGTTACGATCTCCGCCGCCTCCCCCGGAATGACCAGGGTAGTCAATGCCTCCTGCCAGGGCTTTAAAACCGGTTTCAGGCAGGTAAATGCGCTGCGGTAAAACGCTGCTAGCAAAAGTTCCCGAAACTCTTTCAGAAGTTCCTCCAAGGCGGTCAGCAGTTCTTCAGGCGATGCATGGGCACATTCTGTCCTGGCAATGAGCCCGGCCGAAGGCACTTTTTTCAGGAGTTCCTGCTGCGCCGGTTCCTCCGCGAAGGTGAAAAGCGGTTTTAAGGAGCCGTCTGCCTCAAAAAACGGTGTCCCGGTCAAGATCTGCCGAATCTCCTCCCTTTTTTCTTTGGTAAGTTTTGCGGAATAGCCCGTCCTGCCGGGGCCTAAAGATATGGCAAAGAAGGGATTCGACAGGGAGATCTTTGTGGTGACGGCTGGTAACTTTGTCTTCTGGGCCTCTCTGAGCCCCTGGATCAGCACCAGATCCCCGGGCTTTAATCCACTTTCCGTTCCGAAAGATGATTGACCCGTGCGGTTTAAGATACAGGGAGACTCCATCTCTTTTCCGGGCAGGAAACAGACCCGGTCCTTTTGGATCTCTACAAAACAGGCGTCCAGATTCTTCACCGATTCCTTGACCCGGGCGATATAGATCCCGCCGGTGATCCGTTCTTCCGAAGAAAAGAGGGAGGCGGACAGCAATCTGTTTTCACGCATCAGAAAGGCTCCGGGGCATGTTCCCACCGTCGTATATAAAAGTTTATCCGAAGTCAGCCGATCTTCTTTTTCGCTTTTCATTTCGCCTTTTATATTGCCTCCCATCCCCTATTTCCTTCCAAAATTTTCTTCGCTTTTCCCTTCATCTCCAATTCAGAATGACTCTCCCACTTCGTCCATGGGAATCAGCTTCCGCTCTCCCTTTCCCTCCGGTTCCACGGCGGTATAGGTCTCCAGCCGGAGGATCTTCAGGGCGTTTTCCGCAAGGGATTGACCATGCCGGTCTAAAAGGGCTTCCACCACCTGGCCGGGCTTGATGTTTCCAGCGCTGGAAGCGTCCAGGAGCATGAACAGGGCACTTTTTTCCGGTTCCCAGGAAAGGCGATAGATCCCCGGGCGAAGGTCGATCTCCCGAGTGCCCTTCTTGCCCTCCTTCAAATAAGGGATCGCAAGGAGCGCCAGGAAATCCCGGACCGCGCTCTGGATGGTGTCGGCATCCCCCTGAAAAAGCAGTGGAACACGCCCCTCCCGGAAGGTGACCTGATACTCCGCGGCCGCCACGCTGGCCATGGCGTTTTCAGCGTCTTCCGGCAGCTTTTTCACGCTGACGATGCGGATGCCGGGGACGCTGGCCTCGTTTAATCTTTGAACAAGAATTTCAGAATGAATCCGAAATGGCGGTTTCTTTTCAGGGGTGGAAACTTCTTCGGCTTCCAGACGGTCATTTACCTCAATGTCCATGTACTCGCCCAGGCTTTCCAACCCGACGCCCAGGGGAGCCGCGAAGGACATGATCTGATGGGGGCTGAAGCCGCCGGTGTATGAGATATCGATCCCCGCCCTGCGGACGCATTTTTGAAAGAAGCGCATGACGTCCAGGTGGCCGATGTATCGGATCGGTCCGGTCTTCTGAAATTTGATCCTGAGTCTCGTGTGGTCACTCATCTCTCTGGCTCCTTTCCGCAAAACAGATCCCGGCGCCAAAGACGGCGGCGCCGCAGCCCTGGCATTTCACCCTGCAGTTTTCGGAGGTCTTCCCCTCCTGGGCCTTCAGCCACTCTCTCCTTAAAAATTCCTTTGAAACGCCCGCGTCGATAAAGTCCCAGGGAAAGATTTCGTCCAGGGAGCGCTCCCGGGTGGTGTAAAAATCTACGGAAAGTCCGCATTCGCGAATGGTTTCCAGCCAAATGTCGTGTTTATAGTATTCGCTCCAGGCGTCGTAAAAACACCCCTTCTGATAAACTTTTAAGATGACCTCTCCAAGCCGGCGGTCACCCCTGGCAAGGACGCCCTCCATGACGCTGGCGTCCGCCTCGTGCCAGTTGTATTTGATGCTCTTCTGGTTCAGCTGTTCCGCGATGGAACGGCGTGTGAAATAGGCCTTTTCCAGAAATTCTTCCTTGCTGCACTGGGGGGCCCACTGAAAGGGGGTAAAGGGCTTTGGCACAAAGAAGGAAGTGCTGGCTACGATCTGCACTCTCCCGTTCACCCGCTTTTCCTTGGGGACGGTCTCATAAAATTCCGCAGCGATCTTATTGCAGAGCTCAGCGATCCCACGGATGTCTTCCTCGGTCTCCGTGGGCTGGCCCAGCATAAAATAGAGCTTTACCCGGGTCCAGCCGCCCTCAAAGGCGAGATGCGCCCCCCTCAAGATATCTTCCTCGGTCAGTCCCTTGTTGATCACGTCCCGAAGACGCTGGCTCCCGGCCTCCGGCGCAAAAGTCAGGCTGGATTTTCTGACGTCCTGCACCTTGCTCATCACATTCAGGGAGAAGGCGTCGATCCGCAGGCTGGGCAGGGAGATATTGACATGCCGCTGCCCGCATTCCCGGATCAGGTAGTCGATCAGCTCCGGGAGCCTGGAATAATCGCTGGAGCTCAGAGAGCTCAGGGTCAGTTCCTCATGCCCGGTGTTTTTCAGCATTTCCAAGGCATGTTCCTCCAGGCGTTCCAAGTCCCGTTCCCTCACCGGCCGATAGATCTGGCCCGCCTGGCAGAACCGGCAGCCCCGGATGCAGCCCCTCTGGATCTCTAAGACCACCCGGTCCTGGGTGACCTTAATGTAGGGCACCACAGGCTTTAAGGGGTAGCAGGCGTCCGTCAGCTCCGTCTCCACCTCCTTGCGGATCCGGGCCGGGATATTTTCCACGACAGGCTGAAAGGAGGCGATGGTGCCGTCCTCGTGATAAACGGTCTCATAGAGGGAGGGAACGTAGATCCCGGGGAGCTGTGCCGCCCGCAGGAGAAACCCCTTTCTTCCGGCCCCCTCCTCCCGGCACTTTCGATACAGCTCGATCAGGTCCCGGTAGCGGGTCTCTCCCTCTCCGATATAAAAGAGGTCGAAAAAATCCGCGATGGGCTCGGGGTTGTAGGCGCAGGGGCCCCCGCCGATGACGATGGGATCCTCCTCCGTCCGTTCCCTGCCGAGGAGAGGGATCTGGGAGAGATCCAGGATCTGCAGAATATTCGTATAACACATTTCATACTGTAGCGTGATTCCCAGGAAGTCAAATTCCTTTATGGGATCCTGGGACTCCAGGGCAAACAGCGGGATGTGCTCCTTTCGCAGGATGGCGTCCAGATCCAGCCAGGGCGAATACACTCTCTCGCACCACACGCCCTCCATGTGATTAAACATATCGTAGAGAATCTGGATTCCCAGGTGGGACATGCCGATCTCGTAAACGTCCGGGAAACACATGGCGAAGCGGACGTCCACCTCATCTTTTCCCTTGATCACGGCGTTATATTCCTGTCCGATATAGCGGGCAGGCTTCTCAATCTTCATTAAAATATCATCTGAAAGGGCCAAATGCTCCGTTGTCAACGCTTTTTCCTCCTGCACGCAAGCTGCATCCTCTTCACGTCCTGTTTGTCACAGGGCTCTTGGGAATACCTTGCTTTTTCATAGATCTCTCCCAGCGGGGGATTGTCCTGTGCCAGGGCGAACTCCCGGGCGGTAAGAGATATCAGCCGGACGTTTTCATCGCCGCTCTCCAAAAGTTTTTTCTTATACAGCCGGCGGATCTTCTGCCTCGGGGACAGCCAGCCTTCCTCCTGTGCGCTTGGGGTCCTCACCGGTTCCGAGAGGATTTTTTCGTGGATATCCCTTTCCTCCAAAAGCTCCTCCTCCGGCTTTGCAACGACTGTAAGGCCCCGCAGATACCGCAGGATCCGCACCAGCGCATAAACCATAAAAGCGATCAGTCCGATGACCATCAGCAGGATAAAGATTTTCTCCAGGATCAACCAGACGACGGCGGTTTCGGCCTGGGCCGGGAGCTGCGCTGCCCCGGAAAGCCCGTCGGAAAATTCCTGCTTAGGGCCTGAATTTTGCTGCTGACGGCCTATCCAGCCAAAGAGAAACCGAAAAAGATTCCGAAAGCCTTCTCTCACCCAGTCCTGGAACCGTTGGAACCACTCTTTTGGCACCGTCATCAGAGAGATCAGAAACAGCAGTCCCGAGACGGAAAGCACCAGGACGGAAGCGCTTCGGATGCCTGAGGCAAAGATCTCCCTCTTTGGCATGGACGAAGCGGTCCCGGTATTCAGCGAGGTAAAGACAAGAAATTTATCTGTAAAAAAGGCGAGGAAGTACATTCCTGCCTGCAGGATCATCACCAGGCAGTAAGGGAAAACATGCAACTCCTCTCTCCGGAAACTCAGCAGAAACGGGACGAGAAAGCAGAGCCCCATGGACACATACGGCGGGACAATGCGGGTCGGCGTCTCCTTGGGCTGCAGATAATGGAGGACGGATACCAGCACATACCCCATGGCAAAGACCAGATACAGGATCCGAAACCCATAAAAGGAAAGAGGCAGGAGCAATACGGCAGCGACCGCAAGGAGGTGACAGAGAAGTACGACCAGAAACCCTCTCGTTTTCCTTCGGACCAGATACAGGGCCAGGGGCAGAAGGCCAAGAAAAACCCACGCGAGGATATCCCCCGCCCCGGGTTGGATGTTCCACTCCGAAGAGAAAAACAGTACGGCTACAAAGAAAAACCAGTGATTTGCCTGGGAAGCAAAAAACTCCCGCAGGCCGAAGGTATAGTCTTGATCCATAACGACCTCGCTTGCCTGTGAAAAGGCGCTATACGCGGATAAATTTGATCTTCTGACGCAGGGTAAGCGGCAGATCCTTCAGATTCCCCTTCCCTGCGGCGGGATAAAACCACGAAAACCCTCTGCCTTGGAGGGAAAATTCCTGCAGGATCTGCAGGAAATCTTCGTAGTGATTGGGGGAGATAAAGCAGGTGTAGGTGTTTTCCTGCTCGTTCAGGATCTTCTTCCGGAACAGTTTTTCAAAGGACAGGGCCTCTTTCTGCGTGTCCAGGCGCGCCAGGCTGCGCAGCACGACGGAGAGCTGGTTTTTTCCCTTTCTGGCAGGGCACATCATGGGATCGCCGGTCCTGACATCCGGAGCATTACAGTAAAAGGAAACCTGTATCCCCCGATCCAGCAGATTTTTTGCCAGTCCTGCGCCGATGCGGATGCAGTCCTCCACGCTCTCCGTTTTCTTTAATATATCTTTGTCTTCCAGGTTCATGTAGATCCTTACCGTCTTAGGAGCGGTGTAATTCTTCTGATTGACCATGAACCTTCCCGTTTTCGCGGTGGCCTTCCAGTTGATGCTGCGCATGTCGTCGTAGGGCTGGTACTCCCGAATGCCGCGAAGCTCAAAGGGATCCTCGTAAAGATTGCGCTTGGTGAGAAGCTCACCGTTTAACTCCTGCAGAAGAAACTGAAATTCCCGGCTCTCCAGCGGCTGTGGAAGCACATAGACGCTCTCATCCGGCTGCATGGAGGCGTGAAACTCATTAAACAGAAAGAGATCCGCCGCCGTGAGATCAATGTTGTTGATCTTGAAGTACCCTCTTCTCCCTCCGCGGAACCGCAGATTTCTTGTGACCCGCTCTCCTCCGCCCACATGAAAGACGTCGTTGTGATAGAACTGATCGGTGGTGACGGATCCCCTGCCCTTCTCAAACTCCAGGGAGCGGTCGGTCTGAAATTTCACCATCAGCATGGAGAGGGGCAGCCTTTTTCCGTTCTCCACGGAGATCTGCAGGACCCCTTCCTCTCCCACCGTGACCTCGGGCGTGAGGAACCGGGTCTGAACCTTCAGTTTTTCCCTCCAAAATCTCTCGTAAAAACCGCGCTGAATGAAAAAGACCAGCGCAAGAATCACCAAAAGGATAAACAGCTGTATCATGGCGTCAGGCCCTCGGTGGGAACCGCCGTATTTTTCAGGATGTCCCGGATAAATCTCTCGCAGTCCGTATTTTTGCCGTAGCCCAGAATGACGCGATGGACCAGCACGGCGGGAGCCACGGCCTTCACGTCGTCCGGCGTACAGAAATCCCTCCCCATAAGGCAGGCGTGGGCTTTTGCAGCGTACAAAAGTGCAAGCGTCCCCCGGGGACTGGCACCCATCAGAACATCGCCGCTTTCCCTGGTGGCCTCCGCAAGTCTCACGATATAATCCAAAATACAGGGCGCGGCATAAACCTTGGCCGCCTCCCGCCGGACTTCCTCCAGCTCCTTCAGATCCGTGACGGGAGCCAGGGTATCCAGGGGATCTGACTCCATGTATTTCTCCAGGATGGAGATCTCCTCCTCGTGGCTGGGAAGGCCCATGGACAGCTTCATCATAAAACGGTCCAGCTGAGCTTCCGGCAGGGGGAAAGTGCCCGCCGTCTCCACGGGATTCTGGGTAGCTATCACAAAAAAGGACTCTCCGGGCGGATAACTCTGGCCGTCGATGGTGATCTGGCGCTCCTCCATAACTTCCAGAAGCCCTGCCTGGGTCCTGGGCGTCGCACGGTTGATCTCGTCTGCCAGGAGGATCGTGGTAAAGACGGGGCCCTTTCTCAAAAGGAAAGTGCCGCTCTTCGGGTCGAACACGTTCAGTCCGGTGATATCGCTGGGAAGGAGGTCCGGAGTGAACTGGATCCGGGAGAAGTCCGCGTCGATGGACCGGGCCAGAGCCTTCGCCAGCTTGGTCTTTCCGGTTCCCGGCACATCCTCCAAAAGAACATGTCCATCCGCCACCAGCGCAGTAGCCAGAAGCGTGAGAAGAGATTCCTTTCCAACGATGACCCGGCTCAGGTTGCCTTTCAGTTTTTCATAAAATATCTTTCCCTTTTCCGACATTGCAAACTCCTTTTCCATGAATATATCTTAACATAATTTCCGCGGTTTGAATAGCAGAAAATTCACCGGTTCTTTTTTGTCCATCAGATACATAATCTGTATAAAAATAGATCGGGGGCGGAAAATGTACGAAGAGGAAATGGATTCCCGGATGGAACTCGCCCAAAAGATGAGAAGCCAAAGCTTGGAAAACGGCTATCGGATCGGCCGCGGCTGTTACAAGTCCCCTGCCTGTGCGGAGGACGAGCAGGAAGCCGGCCTCAGAAGATTCCTGGCGCGTTTGAGGCTGCTGGCCGTGGTCTTTCTGGTGGCAGGCATTGTCTTTCTGGACAAGTGCGGCGGACGGATCGGCTCTCTGGACGCAGACAGGATCTTCCAGATGATCGAGCTGGATTATGAGGACGTTCTGACGGAAAAATTTACGGCGCTCATAGAAAACTGCCGAAGGTGAACAAATTCCCTCGGCAGTTTGATTTTTCTGTTCGCATCATTCCCTCTTTGCAAGCTCGGAAGTGATCTCTTCCCAAGTCAGGTCCTTTTCCGCCATCAGAACCATCATATGGTACAGGAAATCACAGATCTCGTATTTGATTTCTCCGGCGTTCGGATTTTTCGCGGCGATGACGATCTCCGTAGCCTCCTCCCCGATCTTTTTCAGGATCTTATCGATCCCTTTGTCGAAGAGATAATTTGTATAGGAACCTTCCTTGGGGTTTGCCCTGCGGTCCTGGATCACGGCCATCACGTTTTCAAACACCTGCAGGGGATTTGCCTGCTCCCCCTCCTGCTCCTGTTTTGTGATCTCGTTAAAGAAGCAGCTCCTGGCACCGGTGTGACAGGCGACGCCGACCTGAGTGACCTTCGCGAGGATCGTATCCATATCGCAGTCCGCCGTCAGGGATCTCACAAACTGGAAATGTCCGCTGGTCTCTCCCTTCATCCACTGGCTCTGTCGGCTCCTGCTGTAGTAATGCATCTTCCCGGTGCGCAGAGTGTCGTAGTAAGCCTCCTCGTTCATATAGGCCACCATCAGCACTTCCATGGTCTTGCAGTCCTGCACCACCACCGGTACAAGTCCGTCGCTGTTTTTCTTAAAATCCTCCCACTCGCAGGCGTAGCTCGAAGACGATACGTCGATGCCGTTCTGCAGACAAAGTTCCTTTAAGGAAGGGATTTCCTTCACGTTATCGTTGATCGTATTTCCCGTAATCCCTTCCACGGAATCCAGCCCAAAGATTTCAATAAGCTTGTTCAGGGCGACCTGGTTGATCATGACAACGCAGGGAAGGGACGTAACCGCAACCGTCTCGTGAATGATATGAGGATTCAGGAGGACGAGACCGGACAGAAATTCCTCCGCCAGTCCCAGGTTATCAGAGATATGTGCAGGATTTCCCGTACAGGCCCAGATTTTATCCCTGCCAAATTTTTGTGAGACCTCCCGGGTGAGCTGCACGTTGCTCTCCTTCTCATAGTTCAGGATCACCCTCCTGCAGCCCGCGTACAATAATTTTTTGACGTCCTCCATCCGCCTGATATTGCCCGCACCGATCACGTCAGCCCGCACGGAGGAGCAGATCTCGCGGATGATGTCCAGAGCGTATTCATGTTCCTGGTCTCCCCGGGACATGTCAAAAATAATCAGTTCGTCGATATTGCTATCGTCGTAATATTTAGCGAGCCTGACGGGATCGGTGTCCCGAACGTTCGTATCATTTAAGTTCATGACAGCGTGCTGCTGACACAGATATATGCTGGCAATAAATTTCTTGCTCATTTTCATGCTCCCTGGCCGTCTGCGCGGCCCTGCTTCCTCATAGAATCTCCCGTGGGGATCCCGCCCCGCGTTTTTTTGTTTGTCCATTAACCGTCAAAACCGTTTTCCGTTCGATCAAAGACTGCCCTTCGTACTGAGGACGTCCGTGATCCTCTCGTCAAATCCTACGGCCATATCCAGCGCCTTGGCAAAAGCCTTAAACATGGCCTCGATGACGTGGTGCTGGTTGCTGCCGGACAAGACTTTGATATGCAGATTCATCCCGGCGCTGTAACTCACGGCGTAAAAGAACTCCCTGACCAATTCCGTCTCCAGTTCTCCCACTCTCTCCGCGGTAAATTCACACTCAAAATTCAGATAGGGTCTGCCGCAGAGATCCACGGCGCACAGGCAGAGGGCGTCGTCCATGGGAAGGATAAAGTACCCATAGCGGCGGATGCCCTGCTTCTCTCCCACGGCCTGTCCAATGGCCCGTCCCAGGACGATCCCGGTGTCCTCCACCGTGTGATGGCCGTCCACCTGAAGATCCCCCTTTACCTTACAATCCAGGTCAAAAAAACCGTGCTTTGCGAATCCCTCCAGCATGTGGTCAAAAAAACCGATGCCGGTCTGAACGGCGCTCTCGCCTTTTCCGTCCAGATTCAGGGTCAGGGCGATGTCGGTCTCCTTCGTCTTTCTTTTCATCTCAGCGATCCTGTCTTTCATGGGCAGTCGTCCTCCTGTTCGATGCTGTTTTATGAATCAAATCTTACTTTAATACTGTTGGCGTGTGCCGTCAAGCCCTCGCTTTTCGCAAAGAGCTGAATATCTCCGCTGACCTTTTCAAGGGCTTCCCGGGAATATGAGATAATGCTGGACTTTTTGATAAAGTCGTCCACGTTCACCGGTGAGAAAAATTTCGCCGTTCCGTTTGTGGGAAGGATGTGGTTGGGGCCCGCGAAGTAATCACCCAAAGGCTCCGAGGCATGCTCGCCCAGGAAGATCGCGCCGGCGTTGCGGATCCGGGTCATGGTCTCAAAAGGATTCTTTGTCAGGATCTCCAGGTGTTCGGAGGCGATCTCGTTCACGGCGTCTATGGCGTCCTCCATGGATTCCGCGATCAGGATATAGCCGTAGTTGTCCAGGGATTTCTGAATGATCTCCCGGCGCTCCAGAACCTGCACAAAGCCCTCAACCTCTCTGTTGACAGCCTGGGCCAGTTCCTGGGAGGTGGTGATCAGAATCGCGCTTGCCAGCTCGTCGTGCTCCGCCTGGGAGAGAAGGTCCGCCGCCGCATATCTCGGGTTTGCGCTCTCGTCCGCAAGGACCAGAATCTCGCTGGGCCCGGCGATGGAGTCGATGCTGACATAGCCGTACACGGCCTTTTTCGCCAGCGCCACAAAGATATTTCCGGGGCCGGTGATCTTATCCACTTTCGGGATGCTCTCCGTGCCGAAGGCGAGGGCGGCGATGGCCTGGGCCCCGCCCACTTTATAGATTTCATCCACCCCGGCGATATCTGCCGCCGCCAGGGTTCCGGGGTTTACTTTGCCGTCTGCTCCGGGGGGCGTGGTCATGATCACCCGGTCCACGCCGGCAACCTTTGCGGGAACCACGTTCATCAGAACGCTGCTGGGGTAAGCCGCCTTGCCGCCCGGGACGTAGACGCCCACCTTTTCAATGGGGGTGATCTTCATGCCCAGGATCGTCCCGTCGGGCTTTGCGTCGAACCAGCTGCTGCGGAGCTGCTTTGTGTGGAAGGCCCGGATATTCTCCGCGGACTTTTTCAAAACTTTGATCAGTTCCGGGTCCAGTTTTTCATAGGCCTCTTCGATCTCCTCCCGGGTGACGCGGATATTTTCCGGCGTCAGGGCAAAACGGTCGAATTTCAAGGTGTAGTCAAAGACCGCCTTGTCCCCGTTTTCCCGGACATTGCGCAGGATCTCGTTGACTGTTTCTTCATATTGTCCATAGTTGTTGGGACTTCTTTTTAAGAGGTCGCTTAAGAGATTCTTTTTGGTCTGTGAAGTTAACTCCAGGATTTTCATAGCTGATTTCCTTTCATTTCTTTGATAATTTATTCTGCGAGATAGTTCCGGATCTTTAAAACGAGATCCCGGATCCTCTCCTTCTCCATCTGCATGCTCACGGGATTGACGATCATCCGCGCGCTTAAGGGGCAGACCTCCTCCAGGACCACCAGCCCGTTCTCCCGGAGGGTGGATCCCGTCTCCACGATATCCACGATCACGTCCGAGAGCTGCACCAGGGCCCCCAGCTCCACGGAGCCGTTTAATTTGATGAGATCCACGGTCTGGTGCTTTTTATTGTAAAAGTAATCCTTTGCGATATTGGGGTACTTGCTGGCCACCCGGATCCTCTCATGGCGCTGCAGGAGCTCCCTGGCGGATTCCGGGCCGCAGACGCACATCTTGCATTTTCCGAATCCAAGGTCCAGAACCTCGTAAACGTTCCGGTTCTCCTCCATCACGGTATCGGACCCCGCCACGCCGATATCGGCGCTGCCGAGCTCCACGTAAGTGGGAACGTCCGGTCCCTTTGCCAGGAAAAACTTCATCTTCAGCTCTTCGTTGACAAAGATGAGCTTCCGGGAATTTTTGTCCTTCATCTCTTCGCAGGTGATCCCCACCTGTTCCAGGATCTCCAGAGTTTTACTGGCAAGACGCCCCTTCCCCAGGGCGAAGGTCAGGTAATGTTCGTCGTTGAACCTCTGATCAGCCATGGCTCTCATCCCTCCCTTTCCCTGCGGACGCCGTCAGCGCGGCGTTCTTACCCTGCCGCCGCATTGTCTGGACCAGTTCCAGTTTTTTTTCAAAATCCCCGGGGATCTGCGGGTCGTAAGACACCGTCTCCGGAGCAAAGGTTTGTATCTCCACCCTCTGTCTGGAAAGGGCTTCCAGCAGGTCGTCGATGACGATGGCAAACCCGACGGCGGACGCGTCCTTTCCGAAATGGCCAAGGAGCGTATCGTAGCGTCCCCCCGTCACCACTGCGCTTCCCACGCCGTAGGTGTAGGCCCTGAAGATCACGCCGGTATAGTAATTGTACTTGCTGAGCATCCCCAGATCATACGAAACACTGTCTTCCACACCGTAGAGCTTTAAGACCTCGTCCAGCTTCTCCAGCCGTTCGATGGCGGCCAGGGAGCGGTCATTTCTGACAAGGGCCTTGGCCTCGCTCAGGGAATTCATGGTGTTAAAGAGATCAGCCACCTTCAGCAGGATCCCCCGGTAGGGTTCCTTTACGTTCCTCTCGCTTAAAAGCTCCTGGGCGGCGAAAAAATTCTTGCCGGAGATACAGGTCCTGAGGTCCAGCTCAGTCTCCTCGTCCAGCCCTGCCTCCTGGCAGAGACCCTTAAAATATTCCACCTGCCCGATGGAGACCTGAAATTCCTTCAGGCCAACAGCCCGCAGCGCTTCCACCACCAGGGCGATCATCTCTCCGTCCGCCTCCACGGAGCCGTCGTTCATCAGCTCCGCGCCCATCTGGGTCACTTCCTTCAGCTTGCCCTGCAGATTCGAGGTGTTGGAAAAGGTATTCCCTTTATAAGTAAAGCGCAGGGGGATCCGCTCCTCCATATAATATTTGGCGGCGCACCGGGCGATGGAGGGGGTAAAGTCCGGCCGGAGGGCAAGGGTGTTCCCCTCCTTGTCGAAAAATTTGTACAGCTCCTTGCTGGGCTTCGTCCCGATCTCCCGGGAAAACACGTCAAAAAATTCGAAGGTGGGGGGCTGGATGCCCTCGTAGCCGTAACTGGCGATGAGATCGTGCAGGACCCGTTCCACCGCCTGCTTTTTCGCGTATTCCCTTCCGTAGATATCCCGCACTCCCTCGGGAGTGTGCAGTAACCGTTTGCTCATGATCTATCTCTTTTCTCTTTCCTTTATCTTTCCAGGTTTTTTCATGCCTGATCAATTTAGCGTGGTAGCGTGCTACCATACTACCATGTTAAATCGTTCCTGTCAAGCAGTTTTTTACTCCCCGTCCCGGTCCTCCAGGTCGATCTTCAGCCCTTCCAGGTATGGGACCAGGATCCCGTGCTTTTTCGGCAGCGCGTAGGCGGGATTCAGTTCCTCGTAGCGGAAGCTCTTTCGTCCGCCCTCCTTCGCCCGGTCCCAGAAGAACCGCAGCATTTCGTAGGGCAGATAGTAGAGCACATCCTTGTGGGTGTAATAGATCAGAAAAAAAGCGACGCCGCCCTGCTTTTCAAATTTTTCCATGAAGTCCACCTGATGCTCGTGGATGTTCTGCAGGGCGAAAGTGTCCGAGGCACATTCCTTCGCGTCGAAGCAGACGGGGATCCCCTGAACCGCGCCGATATAGTCCACCGTGCTCTTCTGGTCAAAATAGGCCAGGGTGATCTGCCGCGTGTCCTTGTCCAGCTTCACCGGGGTGATGGGCGTGGGGATCTTCTGGATCAGCGCCAGCCCGCTCTCCGCGTACTTTTCATTTGTCCGATTGATCATATCCTCCAGGGTGGATCCCCTGAGGCCTCTGGAATTCCAGGTCGCCATCCCTTGCCTTCCTCCAAGCGTATTTTGCTCTGCGTGTCAGCGTATTCTATTCTGCAAACCTATGAAACATACAAAAATCGCAATCCTGTAACAGTCCAGTCCACAGATTCGTTGTCCTGCCGAAAATAGTTTACAATGTGTCTGTGCAGAAAGTAGTAAGCAGCATGAAAGAAACTGCTACCCAGATCACCACGGCGCGAAAAAGGATGTCAAAAACCCCTTCCCTCGCCGGAGTCTTTCGGGGCGGAACCTGCGGCGCGCCGGCGTTCAGCCTCTGGAGCTCCTTATACTGCCCTAAGATCCCCAATATCTTATTTACGTCCCCGTCTTCTTTCTCGATGCAGCAGACCCGGCCGTCCGAAAAGCGGATGATCCACTCCCAGCCGCTCCTCTCCGCTTTGTCCACGGTATAAGCCTGGCGGCTGCTGACGGTGACATTGTCCCCGGGCAGTACCGTCACGAAGCTCCATGTCTCCAACTTTTCCAGATAAAAGATCTCCGCTACGCTTCTCTCGTCCACCAGATAATGGGTCGTGACCGTAAAATGTACCGAGCGGAAGACGGGCTTTTCGTTAAAAAATTCCCGGCAGAACTGCTCCGCCATAAACTTCTGGTCCCCCCAGGCGGAAAAGCCTCTCAAAGTCTGCACCGCCGGTCTCAGGGTGATCATGATATACAGTGCCGCCGTAGAATAGAGCAGCGACAAAAAGGGCAGGACCACAGGAGAAGGTTCCTGCCTCCAGATGAAGAGCACGAGCAAAGAGAAGAAGAAACCGGCGGGAAGGGCAAGGGTAAGGACACCCCTTACATAGGCGTTCTGACAAAAGGCGGCATATACAAAGATCCGCCACCTTGGATGGCCGCCGGCGGGAAATTTCCCCAGGGGGATCCTGACAGACGCAAGCTTTGCGATCACCACCGTCAAGAGAAGAAGCATCCGGATCAAAAGCTGCTGGATCCCGTAGACAAAAAGCCAGATCAGGAACGGCAGGATTTCGGAAGAGCTTTTCGCGTATTCCAGCAGATCTTCCCGAAAAGACGCGCCCGTGGGCGTCAGCATCGTCAGGGACAGCAGGAGCAGAACCCCCGCCGTGACGAGATCCGGCAGATAGGAAACCGCCCAGAAAAGTTTCCGTTTCCAGGTGTCATTCTTCCGGCCGCGCATCTTCACGGCGGTCAGCCACAGGGCCAGATACACAAGCGCCGTCCCCAGCATTTCCCGGCAGGTCTCCCTCTCCAGAAAAACCGGCAGCTCTTTCAGGAGCATTTTCTTGTCCGATGTGACCCCCAGGAGTATAGCGGATAAAATGCCTGCAACAAACGCCACGCAGCCCGGCAGCGCCATCACCGCCATGGTCTCCCGAGGGCTCTTTTTCTTTAACAGGGAGGCGATATCCAGAACCCAGCTCACGATGATCAACCAGGCCCACATCAGAAAAACCCAGATCAAATTATCGTATGGCTGCTGCGATCCCGTAGGGAACGCGTACAGATCTTTCAGAATATCATACAGTCTCATCCGGAAGTCTCCTCTTTGCGGCGGGCCTTTCTCTTACATACGCGCCGAATGCCCAGCACTGTCCATGCTTTACTCCGGCCACAACTTTCTCTCCGCCCGCTGAAAGCTGTCCGGCAGGGGCGCCCGGATCGTTTTGCCGCTCAGAGGCTTCAGAACTTCTTCGTAAGCGGCCAGGGCTGCATACCGGGCACGGAGGCTCTCCCACTCCGGGAACCGCACATGGTCCGCGTGGAGAAGGTGATGGTTCAGATGAAAGACATTTTTTGTCACAAGATTATCCTTCTTTTCGCCGTATTTGGCGTCTCCCAGCAGGGGATGCCCGACGGAAGCCAGGTGCGCCCGGATCTGATGGGTCTTCCCGGTAAAAAGCTCTATCTCCAGGAGGGTATAGTCCTCCGTCCACCGAAGCGGAACATATCTGGTGCGTATGGGGGCGGGATCCTTTCCGGCAGTTTCCTCCCTCGCCGCGGCTTCCCCGCCGTTGACCAGCACGGTCACTTTATTGTTCACAGGGTCCTTGACGAGATACCCTTCCAACATCTGCTCTTTTAAAAGCATGCCGTGACAGATCGTCCTGTAAAACTTCCCCAGGAGATGTTCCCTGAGAAGCAGGCTGAGGGCCTGGGTGCCCGCCAGAGTCTTCCCGCAGAGGACCAGGCCGCTGGTGTTCCTGTCCAGGCGGTTGCAGACGGAAGGACGGAAGGTAGAAAGAGCCTCCTCCGTATAGACGCCTTTCTGCAGGAGATACCCGATCATCCATTCGTTCAGGCTCAGGTCTTCCGGCCGGGCTTTCTGGGTCAGGATGCCGGCAGGCTTGTTTAAAATCAATATATGCGGATCCTCATAGAGGACGGAAACCCCTTTCAGGTTCTGATAAGCCCTTAAAAACTCCGATGCAACAGTCTCTTGAAGCCTTTGCCGAGAACCTCCCTGTGCGGAAAAATCCGCTGTCCCGGGATTTCGCCTACCGGGATTTCGCATACCGATATTGCTCCCCCCGCCCCGGAATTTCAGAAAGGTCTCCTGGCTGAAAAAGCACTGAACCGTATCGCCCAGCCGGAGGATCTCCCCTCCCTCGGCTTTCCTGCCGTTTAAGGTAATGTTCTTTTTCCGCAGCTGCTTGTAGATAAGGCTGCTCCCCGCTTCCGGCAGGGCCTTGCGGAGAAATTTGTCAAACCGCTGCCCCGCCTCGTTTAAACCGATCTTCAACTCCTGCATCTCTTCCGTCCTCGTATAACGGCATCCGTTCGCTCTTTCAAAAAAATGTCACAGGCTGACGCTCTTTAAGGTCGCCGCAATGCCGGCGGAGAGCTCCGGGTCATCCTCCATCGTCTGCAGTTCCTCCAGGTGCCGGATATATTGCTTTTTGTCCAGGGATATTTTGATGTCGACATGGGAAAAGGAATCCGCTTTTAAGAGGGGATCCATGTGCCTTAAGAAAGCCTGTCTGTCAAAATCTTTAGCGGAGGCGTAGCCCCGGACCTGGCTGCCCCGGACCGCCATATGTTCCACCACGAAATTTTTCTCATACCCGGTAAAGACCATGTCGTACAGCGTGAGCAGGGATCCGGCATGGGGTTCGATCTGCGCCGCGCTTTCCTCATCCAGTCCCTTGAATCTGCAGAACATGACGGCGCTTACCGCGCTCTTGCTGGCGGGAAGGCACCCCAGGATCGCAACGATGGTCAAAAGGTTCAGCCGGGTTCCCGTGGTGAGATATCCCCCTGCAAAGAGGCTCAGGGAGATTCCAAAATACAGTACCGTCCTCAGGATCTCGTAACCCTTCTGTGTCTTTAGATAACCCTTGGTCCCTTTATAAGCCTCCCCGGAAAAGATCCGAAAAAAATGCATAGGTAAATTTTCCTTTCTGTCTTCTCATCAGTCTTTTGAAAGAGCTGTGATCACTCTGCGCAAATACTCTTCTAACGCTTTCCAAGCTTCTCTTTTGCGCCGATCTCCCCCTCTTGCATCTAGTTCGCGTGTTTGTTACGCCTGGTTCTCCATACCCTTCAGCGCATCCATGCCAGCCAGGATCAGGTCGTGGGGAAGGAGCTTTGCGCAGACGTCCAGCGCCTTGATCGGAAGCCCGCACAGGGAACGGCTCTTCTTGTGATAAGCGTCCCGGAGGGCCTGTCGGACGACCCGTTCTGGAGAAACCATGGCATATTTTTTGATGGCCAGGGTGCTGCCGTTTTTCCCCGCAATCTCCAGAAAAGGGGTGTCAACGGGCCCGGGACACACCGCCGTAACGGAGATCCCCCGGTCTTTCAGCTCCCGGCCCAGCGCTCTGGAAAAGCTCAGGACATAGGCCTTGCTGGCCGCGTATACGGCAAAGTCCGCCTGGGGAAGAAATGCGGCGCTGGAAGCCATCTGGATCATGCGCCCGCCCCGGGGCATCCAGGGGATCACGCGGTGGGTCAGGTCGGTGAGGGCCTCACAGTTTAAGCGGATCATGCCGAGGGTCTCCCTGCGGTCGGCCTTCTGAAATTCTCCCATGAGACCGTACCCGGCGGCGTTTACAAACATACAGACCCTTGCCTTCTCCGCGCAAAGCGCCCGTTCCAGCTGGTCCAGATGGCCTTTTTTCGTCAAGTCTATGGCGAAGATCCGGGTTTTGTGTCTGAGGGAAGCGCTCAGTTCCCGCAGGGCATCCTCCCGCCTTGCCGCCAGCCAGAATTCGTCGATATGATGAAAATAAGGATCCATCTGCAGGGCAAACTCCCTGCCGATCCCGGAGGACGCTCCGGTAATTAATGCAATATTCATAAAAAATGTCTCTTTCCATTATTCACTTGCGAAATCCTGAGGACGCTGTCCTGCCCTGCGTTCAAAAAGCCGAGCCAATATTCCAACCTTAAAAAGCCTCTAAAAGAAATCGTAATAATCCTCTATGTAACCGTCCGCAAAGGCTTTTTTCTCTTCCCGGGAATCCGCGGAGTACTCGTCCTCCACCGCGCAGACGGTCATGCCGGCCGCCCTGCCCGCCATCAGTCCCGGCAGGATGTCCTCAAAGACCAGGCAGTCCTCCGGAGCCACGTTAAGCTCCGCGCAGACCGCCAGATAAATGTCCGGCGCGGGCTTTCCGTTCAGGACTTCGCTGCCCGTCCTGATACAGGAGAACATCTCTTTCAGGCGGTGTACCCGCAGGATATTTTCCACCAGTTCCCGGGAGTTGCTGGTGGCGATCCCCAGGCGGATGCCCTGTCTCACGCATCCCTCCAGGAAATCCGGGATTCCGCATTTTAACGGAACCTCCCTCTCGTACTTTTCCCAGGCCATCCGGTTCCAAGTCTCTTTCATCTGGTCAATGTCATCCGAAATCTCGTAGTTTTCCTTAAAATAGAAGGCGGTCTGATGAAAGCTCATGCCCTCGATCTTTCTCTGCAGCGCCTTGTGATCCTCCAGGGGAATCCCGAATTTTCCAAGATACTCCCTGTCGATGTCCGCCCAAAGCCACATGGAATCCACCAAGGACCCGTCCAGGTCAAAGATGACAGCTTTTTTCCCGCGGATCAAAGCTTTCTTATCCCGCTCCCTCTCCGCCGAAGCGCGCAGGCTCTCCAGTTCCTTGGGCGTGAGCGCCCGGTACTCCCCGGGGGCCAGGGAGGGATCCAAATTCAGTGCGCCGAAGCGGATCCTTTTTAAGTACAAAACCTCGTTTCCTATAGCATGGAGCATCCGCTTCACCTGATGGAATTTTCCCTCCCGGATCGTCAGGTGGATCCAGACGCCCTCCTCCCGGAACGAAGACCCCTCTCCTGCTTCCAGGGAAGGCGTGCTCGGGTTTTCGAACGAACTTCCTTCTCCTGCTTCCGGGGAAGGCGTACCCTGGTTTTCTTGAATGCCTCCCCCTGGCCCTGCTCCTTCCGGGCCCTCTCTCAGCACCGTCACATGGGCCGGCAGGGTGACGCCGTCCTCTCCCAGATCGATGCCGTTCTCCAGTCGCAGGATGTCTTCCGGACTGAGCTCATGGGCGATCCGGACAAGGTAGGTCTTGGAGACATGGTGTTTCGGGGAGAGAAGCCGGTGGGAAAGCTCTCCGTCGTTCGTGAGGAAAAGAAACCCCTCCGCATCCTTGTCCAGTCTCCCGGCAGGGGAGAGATCCCGCCTGTGGTCCGCCGGGAGCAGGTCCAGCGCCGTCTTCTCCTTCCCGTCCCTGGTTGCGGAGAGAACGCCCGCAGGCTTGTTCATCATATAATACTCATATTTTTGATAGCGCAGGACATTTCCCTGAAAGGCGACCTGATCCTCGTCCTCCCGGATCCGGGTTTCCGGTTTCGTGACGGTCTTCCCGTTCACCGTGACAAGCCCCTGGCCAAGCAGCTTTTTTACCTGGCTTCGGCTTCCCATATTCATTTCCGTGAGAAATCTGTCCAAACGCATGAATGACTCCGTCCTATGTGGAATATATTTACTGTGAAAATCTGCCAAACGGTCTAGGAAAAACCATGTTCTATATCCTTTTGTTTCTCTGTTTTACCGTCGGCATCCTCACCAGGTCCCAGATCAGCGTGCACTACGCTTCCCTGGGACTGAAACTCTGGTTTGAAAACATGATCCCCGCCTTACTGCCATTTATGATCCTGTCCGGCGTCATGGTGCGGAAAGGGATGGCCGGGAAATTCGCCTCCATCCTTCATCCCCTGCTGGGAAGACCTCTGAACGCCTCCAGGGCGGACTGTTACGTGATCTTCGTGGGATTCCTCTGCGGGTTTCCCATGGGGGCGAAGACGGCGGCGGAACTCTATGGGAGAGGGGAACTGACAAAAAAAGAGGCGCTCTGGCTCCTGGCCTTCTGCAACAATATCGGCCCGGTCTATTTCTGCAGCTTTGTCATCCCCACGCTGCACATCCAAAGGCCCCTGCCCTGTCTCTGCATCCTGTACGGCCTTCCACTTCTTTACGGCGCAGTCCTAAGATATACGATCTACCGCGAAGATAAGACCGCCGCCGCGGCCTGCACGGCACCCCCGATTTCCCCGTCCATTCTGGAAGCGGTGGAACAGTCTATCTACAGCGCCGTCCAAAGCATGCTGATGCTGGGCGGCTATATGATCCTCTTCTGTCTGATGAATCTTCTGCCCCATATCTTAAAGGGCGGCCCGATGCCACTCCTTGGTCCCTTTCTGGAGATCACCTCCGGGATCCAGGCCATGGAGGGGAAAATGCCCGTCTACTGCCTTGTCCTTTTGGCTTTTGGAGGATTGTCCTGTCTGGCGCAGACATACAGTTCCCTGAAGGGAACGGACCTCACGGAACACATCGGCGAATACTTTCTGCACAAATTAGCGCTGACCGGCCTCACCGCCCTCTGTTATCTGGCCTGGTATCTGTTGTCCCCGGGCGGAGCCTTTCTGTAACGGCGCATGACACAAGGCCGGCTGAAACAAAGGCGCGGAAGCGGTTACCGCGTCTGTCCGGAATGACCGCCTCCGGAAAAGAGATACAGGATCAGCAGGATCATAAAGATCAGAAACACCACAGGAATCAGGTATCTAAGCACAGAGAGCACATCCTCCACAGCGGATGATTTTTCTGACAGCGGGGTGCCCGCCGGTACCAGGAGGGGAGTTCCGTCCTGCATTTCAGCATCCTCCGAAGGGTCCGTGCCTTCAATAGCGAGCTCCCCCTGACCCTGTCCGCTGCCTTCTTCCTGGCTCTCCGCCCCGTCAAATGCCTGGGTAAAGTGCAGAACGTTGCTTTCTGTAAAGAGATCATAGGCATTGTAAGCCCGGACACAGATGTCCGGGGTCACCCCGTCAGGAATCTCCAGTTCCAAAAGAAATCCTTCCTCATACACCCCCGTCAGGATATCCCCTACCGGCCAGGCCTGCAGTTTAGAAACAGTTTTCCCTCCGTCCAGGCTGTAGGTGTAATAGATGAGATTGGAGTCTTTGTCGGAAGCGTTCACAAAAAGCAGAACTCTTCCCTCCGAATAGAACGCTTCGTCGAGTTCGATGGTGCAGGCCTCCGGCGGCGTATCATCATATTTTGCCCGGGGCACCATTTCTGTCAGCGAGACATCGGGAAGCGTTGTCGGATAATCCGAATAATCCACTCCCAGGGAATCGCTCTTCAGTCCAAAATACTTTGCAACCGCATGGGCATCCGAGATGCCGAAGGCGCGCTGGTCCTCCTCCGTGTCACAGTGCAGGGCGTCCTCCGCCTGATCCACATGACAGTGCTCCACGATCACGGCGGGAACTCCAAGCGCCACAGACTCCCGGATCACCCCGTAGTAATCCTTTCCCTTGCTGTCCACCCTCGTCTTAATGCCGCGCAGATGCATTCCAAGATCCCGAAGCTGGCGCATCACCACCGTCGCAAACTGATATCCGTAGGCGTGATATTCCGGCTCCAGGGAAATCCAGACTTCGGAGCCGAAGGAAGCATGGCTTTCAGAAGCATTATAATGAATGCTGACCAGAAGGTCCGCGTCCTTTTCCGCCGCGAACTCCGCCCTTTCTTTTAAGGTGAGATCTTCATCTTCCGTCCGGGCGAGATACACCTCAACCCCCTCAAAGCGGCTGAGTTCGTCATACATGGCAAGCGCCGTGGTCATGGTCAGATCTTTTTCCATATAGGCGGCGTTCTGTGTGGTCCCAAGATTTTCCCCGCCGTGTCCGGGATCGATCACGACGACCACCTTATCCCCCGGCTCCTGGGCTCTCCCGGCGGCATGCACCGGAACCGAAGCCATGAAGAGAAGGAACAAAAGAACCAATGTCATAAAAATGCAGGATTTCTTTACAGGCGCTGCGTGCAAAGTCCACATACCAAAATCACTCCTTAAAGATTGGATAATTACAGATAAACCAGCTTTCTGGCAGAAAACTGGTTTAACAAAAGTATCTTATCTATCTTCTCATGCGTAACCATGTCTTTTTCAGGCGTCCTCTTCCTCGGGGATCTCCTCAATTTCCGAAAGAGACTGCTCCTCCGGATGAAGCTGCTGGATATTCCCTTCGATCAGCCTGTGGTATTCATCCAGGGAAGAATAAAGTTTCTGATAACTTTCCTCGCTGGCCTGCATACACCTGTTGAAATTGCCGACAAAGCTCTCCTGGGCGGAGCCGATGATTTTATTCAGATGCGTCAGGACTTCCTCCATATATTGATTGGCGGCGTCCTTTAAGGCGTTCGCCTCCATGGTGGCGTTGTCTATGATCCCCTGGGCCTTGTTCATCGCCATATTGACAAATTCATCCGCACGGGCCTGGGCGCGCTGCATGATCTCATGCTCGCTGATCATCTGATTATGTTCCGCGGTTGCCTGATCCAGCAGATCCTTCGCCTGCTGTTCCGCCTCTGCCTTCATATTTTCCGCGCGGGATACCGCATCCGCAAGGATCGCCTCCTTATTGGCGATGATCTTCTGGTACTGCTTTACCTCTTCCGGCACACCGCGGCGAAGGGTCTGCATGTAGGTGTCCATATCTTCCTTGTTGACGATGATCTCCGTGCTGGAAAAAGCCCTGAACTTGCAGTTGCTGAGATAATCTTCAACCTGGTCGATGATCTGCTCCATTTTCTTTATGCTGTTGCTCATTTGTCCTTACGCCTTTCTATGATATTTTTCGTATATTAATTTCGCGACAAAATCCGGAACGCAGGGACTCACGTCTCCGCCGAAGTAGGCGATTTCCTTCACGCCGGAGGAACTCAGGTAGGCATACTCCAGGCTGGTCGTGAGGAACACGGTATCCAGCGCCTCGTTGGACAGCTGCCGGTTCGTCTGGGCAAGCTGCAGTTCATACTCAAAATCCGTAACCGCCCGCAGGCCCCTGACCGCCACATGGATATCCCGGCTGGCGGCATAGTTGATGAGAAGCCCGCTGAAGCTGTCCACCTGCACGTTCGGAAGATCCTTCGTTGCCTCCTTTATAATGTTAACACGTTCTTCCACAGAAAACAACGGAGATTTTTCTTTATTGTTCAGAACGCTCACGATGAGTTCGTCAAACATTTTTGACGCTCTTTTGATCACATCCAGGTGTCCCAGGGTCATGGGATCGAAGCTCCCCGGATACACAGCTTTTTTCATATATTTTCCTCCCTGCACAGAAACACATGCTTGTTCGTCTTGTATTTTTTCTCTCTCCGGACGGAATAACCGAGTTCCTTCACGTAAGAAAAGTCGGCGTTCCGTTTTTCCTCCACGATGATCAGCGTCTCGGAATCGATATAAGGCATTTCCCGGAGCGCCTCCAGCACCCTGCGGTCCTGTCCCTCGCCGTAAGGCGGATCCAGAAAGACGATATCCACATGGCTCTCCCGGATGAAAGACAGCCCGGCCACGGCGTCCTGCTTCAGAACGACCGCCTTTTCCGTAAATTTCGTGAACTCGATGTTCCGCTGGATGCAGGATATCGCCGCAGGAGCGTTCTCGATAAAATACGCTTTCCGGGCGCCTCGGCTCAATGCCTCGATGCCGATGCCGCCGCTCCCGGAAAACAGGTCCAGGAACACGCTTCCGGGGACGTCGTTCTGCAGAATGTTAAACAGCGTTTCTTTGATTCTGTCCGTTGTGGGTCTGGTGTCCATCCCCTCCGGAGCCTTCAGGGGCAGGCTCCGGGCAATTCCGGCGATCACTCTCATACGCACTGATTTCCTTTCTTTACACCCGTATCTTCACGCCTTTGGAATCACGGCTTCCCAGTTTGACGCTGTTCAAGACAATGGTTTTTCCCTGGTATTCTATGGCGGTTTCCACGGCGTTTCTGGTGTAATACACCGCCTCCACCTCGTCTCCGGCTCCCAGCTTCATTCCCCGCACGCCGATGGCGGTCTTTTTCTTCTCCGGGATCTGCTCGATGGGGAAACGCAGGAAATATCCGGCCTTGGATTGGAGCACGACGTTCTTCTGATCTCTCAGGGCTTCCACTCCCACCAGCTTATCGCCCTCTCCCAGCTTTGTAGCCACTACCGTCCTGCTCCGGACGTCAAACTCCCCGCCGTCCACCAGCTTTATCATGGATTGCTTTGTGGTAAAGATCAGCTGACAGAGGTTTAGATCCGTCTGGGAAGCCATGTAGACGATGCTCTCCTCCCGGGAGTCGTAATTGCTCACGTTGTCGATGGGGATCCCCTTGTCCCGGAGTTTCCCCGCGGGCAGATCCATCACCTTTACCGTGTGCATCTGGCCCTTGTCCGTAAAGAGACATACCCTTCCCACGTTTTTGCAGGTGACCACGTACCGGAACTCGCTGTCCGCAGCCTCCTTATTTCGCTCATAAGTGACGGTGTCGATGGTCTTCGCATAGCCGAAGCGGTCCATCAAGAGCACCACGTCCGTCTCCTCGAACTCCTTTTCTTTATAGACGGCCTCCTGGGCGTTCTCGATCACGGTGCGGCGCTTTCTGCCATACTCCTTCTTAAAGCCGTCCAGTTCGCTGATGATGACCTGGGCCATGGAATCCCGCCTGTCCAGGATATCCTCGTAGCGGTAGATGTTTGCCAGGGTCTCCTCGTGTTCGCTGATCAGCGCCTCCAGCTCCAGCCCGATCAGTTTATACAGCCGCATCTCCAGAATGGCGTTGGCCTGCTTTTCCGTAAAACAGAGCTGGGCGGCCATGATCCGGGACTCCCTGGTGCGGAATTTGATGCCGTCCACCTTTCCCTCCACCAGGCAGGCCTTCGCCATGGCCCGGTCCTTGGAACCCCTGAGGATCTCGATGATCAGGTCGATCACATTGCAGGCCTTGATCAGGCCCTCCTGAATTTCCTTCCTTTCCAGCTCCTTCTCCAAAAGGTTGGTATATTTCCTCGTGGCCACCTGGAATTGAAAATCCACATTGGCCTTGATGATCTGGCGCAGGCTCATGGTCTCCGGCCTGCCCTCGTGGATGGCCAGCATGTTCACACCGAAGGTGTCCTCCAGGCGGGTCTTTTTGTACAGCATGTTTACAAAGTTTTCGGCGTCCGCGTCTTTTCTGAGCTCAATGACGATGCGGATCCCCTCCTTGGAACTCTGGTTGGAGATGTCCACGATGTCCGCAGTCTTCTTGCTCTCCGCCAGCGCCGCCACGTCCGTCAGAAACTTGGCGATATTTGCGCCGATCATGGGATAGGGGATCTCGGTGATGACCACATTGGTCTTTCCGCCCTTTGCCTTCTCAAACTCCACCTTACCCCGGATCTTGATCTTGCCCGTGCCGGTCTCGTAGATGTCTGCGAGCTCGTCCTTGTTGATCACGATGCCGCCTGTGGGGAAATCCGGCCCCTTGATATACCGCATCAGCTCCCGGGTGGAGATATTCTCGTCGTTCAGGTAGGCTTTCATGGCGTCGATCACCTCCGCCAGGTTGTGGGGCGGGATGCTGGTCACCATACCCACGGCGATGCCGTCCGAACCGTTCACAAGGAGGTTCGGGAACTTTACAGGGAGGACGGTGGGTTCCTTCTCCGTCTCGTCAAAGTTGGGCATGAAGTCCACCACGTCCTTGTCCAGATCCGCCAGGAACGCCTCCTGGGTCACCTTCTGAAGGCGGGCCTCCGTGTAACGCATGGCCGCCGCGCCGTCCCCCTCGATGTTGCCGAAATTTCCGTGGCCGTCGATGAGCGCCATTCCCTTCTTAAAATCCTGGCTCATGACCACCAGGGCGTCATAAATGGAACTGTCGCCGTGGGGGTGGTACTTACCCATGGTATCACCGACGATGCGGGCGCTTTTCCGGTAGGGCCGGTCAAAGCGGATCCCAAGCTCGTGCATATCATAGAGAACCCGCCTCTGCACCGGCTTTAAGCCGTCCCGCGCGTCCGGCAGGGCCCTGGCGATAATGACGCTCATGGCGTAGTCGATAAAGGCTTTCTGCATCTCCTCGGAATATTCGGTTTTAATGATCCTGCTGTCGTCCATCTTTTATCTTTCCTTTTCTCTTTCAGCCTCCGCGGCCTCCCTGTTTCGGCGCTCCCTGCAGACCAGTATCACCGTCACGATGACGGAGACAAGGATCACCGCGGCGGTCACCATCAGTCCCGCAAAGGAGAGCACGATGGTTAAGACCGGCAAACCATGGCCCAGCTCATAATACCCCTGTTCCGCGATCTGCTGCTGTCTTGACTGTTCAAAGAGCATGAGATCCAGCTCAATCCCTATGGGGAACAGCGCTATGTTCACCGCCAGCTGAATGGGCACCGCCAGCAGGAACCGGTAGGGGGATTTCTTTCTTCTTCGGGTTTCGGATCGTTTCATGGCGTATCTCCTATGCCTGCATATCCAGCTCCGCGTCGGTGGCGTGATCGTAGATGAATGCCTTGCGGGGCGGCACCTCGGTTCCCATCAGAAGCTCCGTGATCTCGCTGGCCATCCGGGCGTCCTCGATCTCCACCTGCTTCATCATCCGGGTCTCCGGGTTCATGGTGGTCTCCCAGAGCTGCTGGGCGTCCATCTCTCCAAGTCCCTTATAGCGCTGCAGGGTGAAAGAGGAATTTTTGTGGGTCTTGCGGTATTTCTCCAGCGCCTTGTCGTCGTAGAGATACTGTTCCGCTCCCTTGTTCGGCATGGCCTTATAGAGCGGGGGCATGGCGATATAGACATGGCCCTCGAAGATCAGCTCCGGCATAAAGCGGTAGAACAGCGTCAGGAGCAGGGTGGAGATATGGGCCCCGTCCACGTCCGCGTCCGCCATAATGATAATTTTGTCATAGCGCAGTTTCGAGATATCGAAATCGTTCCCGTACCCTTCCGAAAAACCGCAGCCAAAGGCGTTGATCATGGTCTTGATCTCCGCATTGGCAAGGACCTTGTCGATGCTGGCCTTCTCCACGTTCAGGATCTTGCCCCGGATCGGCAGGATCGCCTGGTACTGGCGGTTTCTGGCCGTCTTCGCGCTGCCGCCTGCGGAATCCCCCTCCACGATGAAGATCTCGCACTTTCCGGCGTCCCTGGACTCGCAGTTGGCAAGCTTTCCGTTGGAGTCGAAGGAATACTTCTGCTTGGTCAGCATGTTCGTCTTTGCCTTCTCCTCCGTCTTCCGGATTTTCGCCGCCTTCTCCGCGCAGCCGATGACGCCCTTTAAGACCTCCAGATTGCGGTCGAAGAAATGTACCACTTCGTCCCCGGTGACCTTGCTCACCACCTTCGCGGCGTCCTGGTTGTCCAGCTTGGTCTTGGTCTGCCCCTCAAAGCGGGGATCCGGGTGCTTGATGGAGATCACGGCGGTCATGCCGTTCCGCACGTCGGCACCGGTGAAGTTCGCGTCCTTCTCCTTTAAGACGTTGAGTTCCCTGGCGTAGGTGTTGATCACATTGGTGAACATGGTCTTAAAGCCCGTGAGATGCGTTCCGCCCTCGGAGTTGTAAATATTGTTGCAGAAGCCCAGCACGTTCTCGTGAAACTCATTGACGTACTGGAAGGCCACCTCCACGGAGATCCCTTCGCTCTCGCCGCTGAAATAGATCACATCGTGTATGGTCTCCTTGGATTTATTCATGTCCTTGATAAAGCCCACGATCCCTTCCGGCTCATGAAACTGGATCTTCTCCTGGCTCTCCGGCCGCTTGTCCTCATAGAGGATGGTGAGGCCGGGGTTTAAGTATGCGGTCTCATGGAGCCTGCTCTTTACCTCGTCTTCCTTAAAACGCGTGCGGTCAAAGATCGTGTCGTCCGGCAGAAAATTGATTGTGGTGCCGGTCTCCTTCGTCTTTCCTACCACCGGAAGAAGCCCCTCGATCAGCTCCGTGGTGGGGATCCCCCTCTCGTAGGTATCCTCGTAGATCGCCCCGCCGGTCTTCACCCTGACGGTGAGCTTTGTAGAAAGGGCGTTCACCACGGAGGAACCCACGCCGTGCAGGCCGCCGCTGGTCTTATAGGCGGTGTTGTCAAACTTACCGCCCGCGTGGAGGGTGGTAAACACCAGCCTCTCCGCGCTCATCCCCTTTTCGTGCATCCCCACCGGGATCCCTCTCCCGTTGTCGGAGACAGTGGCGGAGCCGTCCTCCTCCAGCGTCACGGTGATGGTGTCGCAGTACCCCGCCAGATGCTCGTCCACGGAATTGTCCAGGATCTCATAGATCAGGTGATTCAGGCCCTTCGTGGATACGCTGCCGATATACATGCCGGGGCGCTTGCGGACAGCCTCCAGACCCTCTAAGACGGTGATATTCGACGCGCCGTAGCCGCCCGCTTTGTTTTCCTTTGCCATATCTGATAAACTCCTTGCGGCCTTTCGGCCGTTCCCTAAAATTATGCCTTATCTAACTATTTTACCATACAAATTGTGCTTTTCCAATATCAAAATCTCCTCTGTCTGAAAAAGACCGCCGAAGCGGTCTTTCTTTACGATATCTTCTTACAAACGGCGATGGCCAGGGAGCCGGGGCCGATGTGACAGGCCACGCTCAAAGAGAGCGGATCGATGTGGACGTCGTACCCGGGATACTCCGCGAGAAGTTCTTCCTTTAAAGCCAGGGCCGCCTCATAATTCTGGGTGTGGGCGATCTGGAGCCAGACGCCGCCGGGGGCCGGGGTGATGCCGCCGAAGCGGTTCTCGATGTCGCTCTTGATGGCGCTCATCATGATGCTCTTGCCCTGGGCCGTGGTCCGCGCCTTTGCGAAGGCGTCCAGCTTTTCCCCCTGGATCTGCAGTACGGGCTTCAGCTTTAACAGGGTTCCGATGGCGGCCGCCGCCGGAGTGATCCTGCCGCCCTTTTTCAGGTAATACAGGGTGTCCAGCATGATGTAAATGCTGCTGTTGAATTTATCGGCCTCCAAAAAGTCCTTTACCTCTTTGGCGCTCATTCCCTTCCCGATCAGCTCCAGAGCGTCCAGGGCGGACTGCCTCTGGGTTACGGAGATGCGCTGATTGTTGACGACCTGAACTTTTCCCTCATAATCCTCTGCGAGAAGGGCCGCGCTCTGGCAGGAGCCGGAGAGACCGCTGCTCATGGGGATATGAACGATCTCGTCGTATTCTTTCAGAACCTCGTTCCAGAGATTGGTAACCGCCTCCGGGGAGGGCTGGCTGGTGGAGATGTTCTCCCCCTGCTTCAGCTTCTCGTAAAACTCTTCCTGGGTCAAGTTAATATCCTCGAAATACTGTTCCCCGCCGATCATAAAGGGCATGGGAAGCACAAAAACACCCAGTTCTTTTCCCGCCGCCTGGGTGATACCGCTGTTACTGTCGGTGACAACTGCAACCTTCGCCATGAGACTTTCATTCCTTTCAAACCATAATCATGCCGGACCGCTTCCTGCCCGTTCCGAGAAGTCCGTGGGAAATCCACGCGGCTTCGCCCATACGAATTCAGATGGAGGCGGAACCATACGTTTATTCTACTGTCAAATCGTCCTAAAGTCAACCTTGTTTCGGTCGGTATTTTCAAAGTGTACCCGCAGGGGCCTGTGAACTTCCAGCGAGAGATCCGGGTCCTGGTCCAAAAGCCTGTCCACCAGGTCCGAGGTCTTTTTCAGGAGTTCCGAATCGTCATAGATATCCCCCACGCGAAAGGCAAAATCGCCGCTCTGCCGGACGCCGAACAGGTCCCCGGGTCCCCGGAGTTTCAAATCCTCCGACGCAATATGGAAACCGTCATTGGAGTGATTCAGGATCTCCAGACGCTCCATGGTCTCCTTCTTCTCGTCCGCGCTGACAAAGATGCAGTAACTCTGGGCGTCTCCCCTGCCAACGCGGCCCCGGAGCTGGTGAAGCTGGGCCAGTCCGAACCGCTCGGCGTTCTCCACCATCATCACCGTGGCGTTCGGCACGTTGATCCCCACCTCGATCACGGTGGTGGACACCAGGACGTCGATATTGCGGGCCGCGAAATCCTCCATGATCCGGTTTTTCTCCGCAGGCCGCATCTTTCCGTGGAGATGGGCCACGATCACGGAAGGAGGCAGGGCGCTGCGCAGCTTCTCCGCGTAATCCGCCACGTTCTCCAGGTCCGTCATCTCCCCCTCTTCCACCTGGGGACAGATCACATAGGCCTGATGCCCCTGGGAAACCTGGTTTGCAATGAACTGATAGGCCTTCGCGCGGTAAGAGGTATTCACCACGCAGTTCTTGATGGGCAGCCGGTCCGCGGGGAGTTCCCGGATCACCGAGATCTTCAGGTCGCCGTATAATATGATGGCCAGCGTCCTGGGGATCGGCGTGGCGCTCATCACCAGGACGTGAGGGCTGAGCCCCTTTTCCGCCAGGGTCTCCCGCTGTCTGACGCCGAAGCGGTGCTGTTCATCCGTGACTGCCAGGGCCAGTTTTTGATAGCTGACCTTTTCCTGGATCAGGGCGTGGGTCCCGATGATCAGGTTTGCCTCCCCGGAGGCGATTTTCGCATAGGCTTCTTTCTTTTCCTTCGCCGTCATGGAACCCACTAAAAGCACGGGCCGGAAGGCAAGCTTGTACTTCTCCGTGTCCCGCTTTACGCTTTCGAAATGCTGGACCGCCAGGACCTCCGTGGGGGCCATGAGCGCCCCCTGATAACCGTTTGCGGCCGTCATCAGCAGGGCCAGCAGCGCGATGATCGTTTTCCCGGATCCCACGTCCCCCTGTACCAGACGGTTCATGCAGCGCGGCCCCTCCATATCGTCCCGGATCTCCTGCCAGACCTGCTTCTGCCCTGCCGTGAGACGGAAGGGCAGACTGTCGATATAGCGCACCGTATCAGCAGTTTCAAACATGGGGTATCCATTTGGAAGACTGTTGGAAAGATCTTTGTTTTTTCGTAGAAGGAGAAGGAACGCAAAGAATTCCTCGAAGGCAAGCCTCCTGTGGGCCCGCCTGGCAGACTCGGCATCCCGGGGAAGATGGATCTCCCGGATTGCCTCCGAAAGGCCGGTCAGCTCCATCTCTTCCAAGATTGCCCCGGGGAAATATTCCTCTTCAAAGGCATAGTCCTCCAGGGCTTTCTGAACCGCCTTCTGGATCGCCTGATTGGTCAGTCCCTTCGTCAGGGCATACCTGGGCTGGAGACGGCCCGTGAACTTCGCGTATTCCTCGGAAGAATAAACCCTGGGCTGTTCCATGATCAGCGCCGGTCCCTTTGTCTGCACCTTTCCCCGAAAGACAAAGGTCTTTCCCGGCTGAAAACGCTTTAAAAGATAGGGCATGTTAAAAAACGTGAGCTGCATGGAGCCGGAACCGTCGCGGATCAGTACGTTCATGATATTGAGATTCCGGATCTTTTTTATGTTGGGGACGGCCAATACGGTCCCGTTGACCGCTTCCGTCTCCCCCGGGACGACCTCCCGGATCTGCCGCGGCCCATCAAAGCGCTCGTAATCCCGGGGATAATGGGCCAGAAGATCCCCCACGGTATCGATATCCAGTTTGTGAAACAACCGGGCTGTCTTCTCTCCGATCCCTTTGATCTCCAGGATGGGCGTCTGATCGTTCATAATTCACCCCTTACAGGAACCAAAACCCTTCCGCTCTGCGTTTTCACCGCACCGTTTGCAAAGCAGTCCGCGCGCTTCCCCCTCTGCAGGGGATGACGGGGCAAACGGGATGTCGGCTGGACGGTTTTTCGTCATTCCACAGAGATCAGGTAATAATAAATGGGCTGGCCGCCGTACTGCAGTTCCACATCAAGATCCGGATACCGGCCGGCGAGTTTTGCGCGAACCGCCTCTGCCGCCTCCGCGGTAACATCGCTCCCGTAGTAAACGCTGATCAGCTCGGATTCCCCGTCCACCATGGCGTCCGTCGTCTCCAGGACCACCGTGTCCAGATCAGCGCCATTCGCAAGAATGCCATTGTCGCCGACACCCATGTAATCGTCTTTTCGGATCTCCTTGTCGTCGATTACCGTATCCCGCACGGCGTATGTGACCTGACCGGTCTTTACCTTCTCTATCTCCCGGATCATGGTCTCCTCGTTCTCATCGACAGTGCTGCCTTCCATATAGTTGATCATGGCGGTAATCCCCTGGGGGATGGTCTTCGTGGGGATCACAAGGAGATTCTTTTCCGTGGTGAGCTCCGCGGCCTGTCTTGCGGCAAGGATGATGTTTTTGTTGTTGGGGAACAGGAACACGTTCTCGGCGTTTACCTGGTCCACAGCGCTCAGAATATCCGCAGTGCTGGGGTTCATGGTCTGCCCGCCCTCGATAATGTGGTCCACGCCGATGCTCTGGAAGATCTCGCTGAGACCGTCCCCAGCCGAAATCGCAATGAACCCTGCCTTTTTCGGAGGTTCCGCGGGTTTCGCAGGAGCAGCTGCCGCTTCTTTTTCAGCGGCCTTAAAAAGCTTTTCCTGATGCTCCAGCCGCATATTGTCGATCTTCATATTGGAGAGCTGCCCATACTTTAAGCCTTTCTGAATAGCCAGCCCGGGATCGTTCGTATGCACGTGCACCTTGACTACTTCGCCGTCGCAGACACACACGATGGAATCTCCAATGGACTCCAGATATGCCTTGAAATCCATTTCAGTCTTGATATTGAAAGTTTTATTCAACAATATAATGAATTCCGTACAGTATCCGTACTTGATATCCGCTTCCGCCTGAGCTTCCATATTGGGTTTTGCGGAAGGCCCCGGGGCAGCGGCCGGATTGATGCTGAAGTCGATCTCCTTCCCCAACAGCGCGTCGTACGCCCCGGAAAGGACCTCGATCAGCCCCTGCCCGCCGGAGTCCACGACCCCCGCCTGCTTCAGCACGGGAAGGAGTTCCGGCGTCTGGCTCAGCACGTATCTCCCATGCTCCAGGATCCGCCCGGCAAACTCTTCCAGATCCGTCACGCCGTCGTCCAGAAGCTCCCTCGCCTTTTCTGCAATGCCCCTGGCCACGGTGAGGATCGTGCCCTCCTTCGGCTTCATAACGGCCTTGTAAGCGGTTTCCACGGCCTTTTCACAGCTCTCGGTCAGAACGGCGGCGTCAATTTTATCCGCGTTCTGAATAACCTTGGTAAATCCCCGGAAGAGTTGGGAGAGAATCACGCCGGAATTCCCCCTCGCCCCCCTGAGGGAACCGCTGGAAATGGCCTTGCACAGGGCGGCCATCCCGGGATCATCCCCGAGTCCGGACACCTCCCGGGCGGCGGACATGATGGTCATTGTCATATTGGTGCCGGTATCTCCGTCAGGTACGGGAAACACATTCAATTCATTGATGTATTCTTTCTGGTTTTCCAAATTCTTGGCGCCGGCTAAGAACATTTTGGAAAACAACTTAGCGTCAATTTCCTGGTAAGCCACGGTAACTTCCTCCTTAATTCCTTTTAATCAATCACTCTCACGCCTTCGACAAAAATGTTGATCTTTTCCACTTCGATACCGGTGAACTCTTCCACTTTATATCTCACGTTGCTGACAAGGTTATCCGACACGGCGATGATGCTCACGCCATAGGCCACGATCACGTGAAAATCCAGAATCAGCTTGTGGTTTGCGCTGACATTTACATTGATCCCCCTGCTCAGGCTCTCCATCTTCAGGATGCGAACCAGACCGTCCTTTACATTGGCGACGGTCATGCCAACTATTCCAAAGCACTCCACGGCAACGCTTCCCGCATACTGCGCAACGACCTGCTTATCAATGGCAATGCTTCCCAAATGCGTATCGATCGAAGACCCCTTCATATTCAGACCCAACCTTTCTGTGTTTGCTGCACACTATTGATAACAATAATAACAGATTGTCTCCAAAAAAGAAATAAAAAAATAGAAAAATATGCAATTTTCAAAAAAAAGAATTTTCTTCTTGCTTTTATATGGGTTTTCTGTTAATATATGAATGTTGTGAAAAATTACAGGGCTTTTGTGTACGTTCTGGTGGAGGAGGTGTCAAGATGGCTAAATGTGATATCTGTGGTAAGGGTGTTCATTTTGGAAACAACGTAAGCCACTCTCATAGAAGAAGCAACGCAATTTGGAAGCCGAACGTAAAGCGTGTGAAGTGCGTGGTAAACGGCGGGAATAAAAGGCTCCATGTTTGCACCAGCTGCTTAAGATCCGGCAAAGTAGAGCGGGCTTAACCCTGACTTCTTGAAAAGAATTCAAAAAGACTCCTTTTGCGGAGTCTTTTTTGAATTTTAAAAACCTACTCGCAGACGCAGAAATACCCCGCTGCCGACAAGATCACGATGAAGACAAATCCAATAAAGCGGTCCCTCAGGAGAAACATCAAGAACATTCCAAAGGCGATTCCGAGGATCCCGATCCCCACCATTTTGCGCATCATAACCGTCAGTCCTTTGGGAGTTTCTTACTTATACTATATGAGGGAACCGTTCAAAATGCACTATTCCTCCGCGGGGAAAGCGATATTCAGGGCCTGCTCGTCGGAGACCTGCTCTTTTCCTTTTTCCGCTCTCTTGTCCAGGAATTTGTCCACCATGTCCGGAACCATATCCAGAACCTTGGTCACCGTATCCTGATTCTTTACGTTCACCAGTTTTACCACGCCGTTCTGGATCACCAGCACGGCGCTCGGCGTCATCTTTCCGCCCAGGCCGCCCACGCCGGAGGCAGAACCCTTCTCGCCGTTGTTGCCCGCTCCGGCGCCCACGCCAAAGGAAACGTCCACCAGGGGAAGGATGATGGTATCCCCGATCTTGGTCGCCTCTCCTACGACTGTCTTTGTTGACAGCACGGTGTTCATGCCTTTCAGAAGGGATTCCACCACACCCTGAAACTGATTCTCATTCTCTGCCATAAAATCCTCCATTCTGCGCCTCACGGCGCAATGATTTTCTTTTGCATCTATGAAATATGTTCCGAAATCTCTCTCCAAAGCTTCCGCAGCCGCTTATCCGTCGCGGCGCGCAGAGCGTTCCACAGTAAAATCGCAACCGTCACACGTCCCCTGATCAGGAGCTCTCCCTTCAGGACCGGTTCCTCAAAATCCGGCGTGAGCTCCAGGGTAAGACGTTTTGGAAACTGGAATCTCACAATGCTGTAAACCGCAAGGACATAACCGGTGACGTCCGGGGATGCCGCGCCAAAAACAAGTTTTCCTTCGATCCTTCGCGGCAGCACATTCCGAAAAATTTTCAGGAGACGGGCAAAGATTTCAGAGACAAGCGCTTTCGTCTCCTCCTTCTGCCAGAGTTTCCAGTAAAAGTCTGCTTCCGCCCTGAGTTTCCGGTAGACCTCCGCGATACCGCCCGCAGACTTTTTTTTATGGGAGCCGGACTTTTTGCGGTCAGAATCCTCCGCCCTGCCAGTCTCCCCCGAATCCCCCTCGTTCTTCAGGACTTCCCTGTCTTTCCCCGGTTCCACGGAGGGATCGTCCTGACTTACGCCCTGCGGTCCTGCCGCAGCAGAATCAGCCCGGGAATTTTCTTTGGCATCGTCTGGAGAAGTCTGTCCGGCGTTCTCCGTTTTTCGGGAGGCTTTCTTTTTACGGGCGACCGATTTTTTCTTTTTTTGTTTCTCACCTGGATCAAGGTGAAACCAGGCGATCCTGACCTGCGGCCTTCCCGGCTCCGGATAGAGAAACAGGATCCGCAACAGACCAAGGAGCCATCCCGCTTTCGCCTTTATCAAAAGGCTCTCCGGCGTCTTTTCCAGCTCCAGCCGGTAAGAGATCGGGAAAAAAAGTACCAGCAGTAAAAACAACAGCAGCAGTCCCAATATTCCTATCAGAATCCAACCCACTACCGCCATGCCAGAAACTCCTTCAGGGAACAGTCCCCCCTCTCCGAGAGACATTCCCGCGTAATACGGGCCACAAGATCCAGCGCCTCGTCACGATTGCCTGCCAGCCCCACGACAGACAGGGGATATCTGCCGAATATATCCTGCGTCAACTGAGCGCAGCCGAGGATTTCCACCTGATCAGAGGGGTTCTCCGAAAGGACCAGAAGCGTCACGTTTGCCAATAAAGGCTTGGTAAGCAGCTTCTTTTTTATCGTATCCAGTTTTTCAGATCTGATACTCTCTCCCAGATAAAGATCAGGTGAAAAATCCAGGAGCCTGTCCTTATTGGTTGTCCAAAAATTGCTTCGTTTCAAATCCGTGATTACCCCATGTCTTATCTTTCTTCCGCTTCAGGCACCGCTGCGCGCTTTCACAAGGATCTGTTTCTCATTCGCAAATTCCGGCAGACGATACATCTCGCTCAGGGGAAATCGGACCTCAAAATTCCAGCGCCGGATTTCTCCGCAGCAATATCAACCTGTTTTTAGTATAGACGAAATCCCGGTTCTATGCAAGAAGTTTATTCCGAAGCATTTCCGGCGGCGATCTGGTGGAAATAGACGTCGAAAATCCCCTTTGCGACAGGGACGGCGTAATCGCCACCTGTTCCCGCCGATTCCACGATGACCGTCACACAGATTTCCGGGTCGTCAGCCGGCGCGTATCCGGTAAACCAGGCATGACTGTCATCCGAGGAATCCTTGTACTCCGCGGACCCGGTCTTTCCGGCTGCGACATACCCCTGCCCCTTCAAAAGCTGGGCGTTGCCCTTTAACACAACGGCCTCCATAAGCTCTCTCAAAAGCTGTGCCTCGTCTTCCGAGAGGAGCCTGCCATATTCGGTCGGATAAAACTTTTTGACCGTCTGACCGTCCTCGCTGACTACCCGGTCCAGCACATAGGGTTCCATCAGGATCCCATCGTTGGCGATCGCGGAGGTGATCATATTAAGGTGAATGGGCGTGATCTGGGTTTTCCCCTGGCCGATGGAGGTCTGCATCATCTCGTACTCCGGATCGTCATACTCTGGCAGATAGAAAGCGCTTTTGCTGTGCGAAAGAGTCAGGGGAAGCTCCTGACCGAACAGCATATTCTGCAGAGTCAAAGAAAAATCGCTTCTGTCCAGCTGGGAACCCATATTTGCAAAGGAGGCGTTGCAGGACTTTGCAAAAGAACTGACAAAATCCACACGACCATGGCTGGCGTTGTGATAACAGTGTATCTTGCTTGTCCCCTGGGTAAAGACGCCGCCGCACTGGAAGCTGTAGTTCCGGTAGGTTTCCTTGTTCTCACGGTAATATTCCAGGGCGGTCAGGATCTTGAAGGTGGATCCGGGAGGATACAGCCCCTGCGTAGCCCGGTTTAAGAGTACCGTGCTGTCCTTGTCGTTGATCAGATCCTCCCAGATATCCGAGATCTCATTGGGGTCAAAATCCGGGTGGGACACCATGGACAGGATTTTTCCCGTCTTGACTTCCGTCACCACGATAGCGCCGCGGTACAGGCTCAGCTGCTGGTCCGCAGCGCGCTGAAGATCCACGTTCAGGGTGGTATATACATTGTCGCCGGGATTTTTCCGTCCCTCCACATCGTTCTGTATCTTGGATTTCAAGGCGATATTGGTGTTGATCAGATAATAATTCGCCAGCGCCTCCACTCCCATTCTGCCCTGGCTGGAGTACCCCACAATGTGGGAAAACAATTCCCCGTAAGGGTAGCTGCGCTTCTCGTTCTGCTTCTCGTCCAGGACCGTTTCCGCAAGGACTTCGCCGCCCGCCGCGAAGATTTTTCCGCGGTAGTTCCTGGAGAGAAGGATCTGCTGTCTGGAATTATAACTGTTATTGATCATCTCCTGCTCGTTTTCCGCGGTAAACTTTCCCAGGAATACCAGCATTCCGATGATCAGACCGAAAAAAAGGAGCGAAACCAGGCGGATCTCAAGCGCGTTGTCCGCATTCTTTTTTCTGTCGGCAGACTTTCGGCTGTTCTTATTGGAGGCGTTTTTTCTCGGTCCGCCGTCGGCCTGCGTTTTTTTCAATGGTTTTTCCGTCTCTTTCATCGCTCTCCCCTTCTTCCTGCTGTATCATCATAAGGCAGACTCCCTGCACGATAAAATACATAAACATTGTGGTCATGGCGGAGCTCCCCCCGTAGCTGACAAAGGGCAGGGTCACACCCGTCATGGGAATAAACTTGATCCCCCCGCCTATGGTAAGGAGGATCTGAAAAAGATACTCCACGGCTATGCCGTAGACGATCAGCTGGTAAAAGCAGTCCTGCACTTTCACGGCGATTTCCGACATGGCGAGAAAACTGAGCAGGCAGATCAGCACAAGACAGATGCCCGTGATCACTCCCATCTCCTCGCAGACGGTAGAAAAGATAAAATCCCTGTCCACTCTCGGGATCGCCTTGGGGTTGCCGTTTAAAAGCCCCATGCCGAACCAGTTCCCGCTGCCAATGGCAAAGAGGGACTGGGTGATCTGATAGCCTTCATGATCGATGTAGCTCCAGGGATCCTGCCAGGCAAGGACCCTGACCCTCACATGATGAAAGAATCGATAGGCGAGAACCGCCGCGCCGCACCCTCCGGCGGCTCCCAAAAAGAGATACAGATAATTTCTGGTTGCCACAAAGACGATCAGAACATAGGTCACAAAGAAAATGAGGGCACTTCCCAGATCCACGGATATTGTCAGGATGATCACATGGATGCCCGCCACAACAGCGGTGAGGGCCACATTCCAGAAGTGATGCTCCTCCCAGAGCGCACCGGCCAGGAAGAACAGAAAAAGGATCTTCACAAATTCCGAGGGCTGAAAGGTGATGCTGCCCGCGATCGTAAAAGAAATTTTAGATCCGCCGGATACCTCTCCGAGCAAGAGCACAACGCTGAGCGCGCTGACGCCGATCACCGCGTAAAACCATGTCAGATCCCTCCAGAAATGAATCTTTTTTAAGATTTCCGGAATGAAAATGGAAATGACAAAGGAAATACCCACGATGGCAAGCTGCCTAAACGCTTTCGAAAGGTCAAGCCGCGAGATCATGCAGAAGCCAAATCCCAGAAGCATGCACATATTGTTTAAGAGGATCAGGTTTTCCTTCTCATAGATGAAGTGGACCAGGCCCAGGATGGCTAAAAGCATCACCTGCGCAAAGAGGTATAAAAAGAGATAATCCTGATTCGCGGAGACGATGGCAAGGTGCATAAACTGGACTGCCTGAACGGCAAAAATCAGGCATTCCTGGCAGATTCCCATGATTTTAAAAGCCTTTCCCCGGCCTGTAAACAACATGCCAAAGCCAAGCAGGGTGTAAGCTGCCACCATTCCTATGATGATGTATTTTGAAATTTCCGTAAAATAACTCAGGGCATACTGCATTCCTTTATAGAACACCTCTCTTTTCGTGGCCCGTGGTATATTCTCCAAAGGGCGGTTTTCCAGAATCTTCCGAAATCCGGCCGGACGACGCGGCGTTGTGCAGCTGCTTTAGGAAAAAGTCCAGACAAGCCGCGGTCTCCTCCCCGCTCTCCACGGTAAACTGCAGTCTGAGAATGGCCCGGTCCGCCCATTTCCCGATCTCCCTGTGCAGGGAGAGGGGAACGCTGTTATACACGATATTAAAGCAGTGCCGGCAGTTTAAGAGAACCGGAAAACTCTTTCCCAGACGGTCCCGCAGCCACAGGACGTCACTTTTTTTCACATCGGGCGCGTATTTTACACAGTTTCCCATGGTCTTTGCCGCACAGTTCGCGGTGACCATCATGGGGATCCGCCCATAGATCATTTTTTCCCAGGGCAGAGGGGATGTTTTCATCAGTTCCCGCTGTTCTCCCGATTTCAGCTCCAGGGGCAGGCAGGCGCCGGAGAAGGTATCTTTCCAGAGGGAAACCGCCCCGCTGTTCCAAAGATAAAAATTAGAATCCGCATACAGCTTCCCGCGGTAATCCTGTTCCAGCAAATAACCCAATCCCTCCAGATTTCCGGTCATAACGCCTGAAAATATTTCTGAAACCTGGACGGCGCGAAACGCCTCCTCTAAATACTCATGATCAGGAGCGCGCAGCACCGCTGGCAGGGAGAGGATCCACTCCGGTTCCGGCATGGTCAAAGCCTCACCGACGCCTTCCGTAGCCGGTTCCGGCATGGTCAAAGCCCCACCGACTCCTTCCGCAGCCTGCTTCGAATCGCATGACCGCCCATTCCGGATCTGCTCGCGGACCCGGCTGTCCCCGAGATAGAGGTCACCGTCCACAAGGACGCGGACGACAGGCGCATTTTTCTCACGGTATCGACCGATATGGTCAATTACGCTTACCAGCTGTTCATAAGTCCGCACAGCGGCAGAGATACCCGTCAGGGTGCAGGATTTATCTCTCATGGATCCTCACCTCCTCCAGGAGAACAACCGCTCTTCTCCGAAGTTCGTTGACCGCCCCAAGCGGATAAAAAACATCGGGGTCCATCTGCACTTCCGGCCTGCCCTCCTGATAGGCCGGGTCCAGCTGAAAACAGGTGTCGCCCAGCTTGGACAGCTGCTTTATAAAATTCTCTCTCGTAGTCGGGACATTGACCGCCGCCTGGACAGTCTCCCCCTTCGCCACATGCCAGATATCCGGGCGGGCCTCCTGGGCGATCCACACTTCGGCAGGGCTGCCGATTCGGAAGAAAGCTTTGATCCGCACCAAGATCCGGGGCCTTTCTTCCAGATACTTTCTGCGGATTTCGGCAAGGATATCCTCTTCGGTTTCGCTGTACGCAGGACTGTTTAAGGTGATCATCTCACGCCCGTTCCGCCTGTGATAATACCCCTCCTGAACCTCGCTTCTGATATACAGTTTCTTTAACAACGCGAGATCCTCTTTCTCCGGACAGAATTTTCCTTCCTGCATATACCGATCGATAGATTTCCGGTACAGGGCCGTTACCCCCGCCGTATATTCCGGCCTCTTCATGCGGCCCTCTATTTTCAGGGAGTCGATTCCCGCTTCTATGAGCTCCGGAAGGATCTCCAGGGTACACATATCTTTCAGGCTCAAAGGGTAGGAATTGGAACCCGCCAGCTGGTACGGCAGCCTGCAGGGCTGGGCGCATCTGCCCCGGTTTCCGCTTCTTCCCCCCACAATGCTGCTGAAAAGGCACTGCCCGGAATAAGAATAACACATTGCCCCATGGATAAAGCACTCTGTCTCCAGGCCGCTCTCCCGCTTTATGGCAATCACTTCCTCAAGACTCAGCTCCCGGGCGGGAACCACCCTCACCACTCCCAGATTTTTTAACAGCTTCGCGCCGTAAGGCCCGGTCACTGTCATCTGGGTGCTGGCGTGCAGGGGCAGATCTGGAAAATCGGTTTTAATCCTGTTCAATACGCCGAAATCCTGCACAATGACACCGTCGAGCCCGGCTTCCGCAAGAGGTCTTAAATACGCAGTCAACCTGCCGAGTTCCTCTTCTTTCACCAGGGTATTGACTGTCAGATAGACTTTTCTGTGCCAGATATGCGCATAGCGAAGACACCCCAGCAATTCCTCTTCCGAAAAATTGTCCGCGTAAGCCCTTGCCCCGTATTCTTTTCCCGCGAGATAAACTGCGTCCGCGCCAGCGTGTACAGCACCGTAAAATCCTTTCAGGCTGCCGGCGGGAGAAAGCAGTTCCGGCCAGTGAGTGTTTCGCATATTATGGATTTCCGTTCCTAAAAAAGCTGCCCGAAAACGGACAGCTCTGAGTTATTTGTTTTTCAGTTCTGTTTCCAACCGAAATATCGTCCTGCTCTGTTCGTCACACTGTCTCTGCAGTTCCTGAAGCTGATTCTTGGCATTGTCCAACTGGATCTGATAAGAGACAAGCTCGTGCTTCAGATCACAATACTCCTTCTCCTTCGCCTGCATTTCCGCTTCCAGGATATTGATCTGCCGCTTCGCCTTAAAATAGTCGTCCGCGATATTCAGCTGCAGCAGAACGGACTGGATGTCCATGGACTGCTTGCGGAAACCCTCCATGCGGTTATAATCGGCGATTTTATTGTTGATATAGGAGGCGACTCTCTGCAGATAATCCTCGCTTTCGTATCCGCTGAGTTTCAGTACCTTGCCGCCGATCACCACTTCCGTATCTGTCTTGGATGCCATTACACATACCTCTTGTTCTTATGTTCGTACGACGCCGCAGACAGCGTGAATCCGTCCTTCATACATCCAGCTTGTCTTTTACGCACTGATATCATTATACAGTAAATTTGTCTTGGATACAATAGTTTTTCAAAAGGATTCCAAAAAGGATTCCAAGGTTCAGACATTTAAGGCATCAAATGCCGATACGCCAGATCCGTGGCCACTCTTCCCTTCGGCGTGCGGTTGATGAACCCGTTCTTGAGGAGATAGGGTTCGTAGACGTCCTCGATCGTGCCAGGATCCTCCCCGATGGCAGCCGCCAGGGTATCCAGGCCAACCGGTCCCCCGTCAAACTTCTGAATAATGGTCATAAGCATGTTTCGGTCGATGTGGTCCAGCCCCAGCTTGTCCACGTCCATCAGATCCAAGGCGATCCGCGCCACATCCTCCGTGATCACGCCGTCATACTTGACCTGGGCGAAATCCCGGACCCGCTTTAAGATCCGGTTCGCAAGCCTCGGCGTCCCCCTGCTCCGCCTTGCCATCTCCAGGGCACCCCCGGGCTCGATCTCCACTTCCAGAACTTTGGCGGAGTGCAGAATGATCTGCTGCAGCTCCGGAACCGTATAAAACTCCAGGTGATGGATCATGCCGAAGCGGTCCCGAAGAGGGGCGGTCAGCAGTCCCGCCCTGGTAGTCGCCCCCACCAGAGTGAACTTTGGAAGATCCAGACGGACGGATCTGGCGGTAGACCCCTTGCCGATCATGATATCGATACAGTAGTCCTCCATAGCCGGGTAAAGAACCTCTTCCACCTGTCGGTTCAGCCTGTGGATCTCGTCCACAAACAAGAGATCGCCCTCTTCCAGATTGTTTAAAATCGCCGCCATCTCGCCGGGCTTTTCAATGGCGGGCCCGCTGGTGACCTTCAAATGGACGCCCATCTCGTTTGCGATGATGCCCGCCAGCGTGGTCTTCCCCAGCCCGGGAGGGCCGTAGAACAACACGTGATCCAGCGCATCCCCGCGCTGTTTAGCCGCCTCTATATAAATTTTCAGATTTTCCTTGACCTTCGACTGGCCGATATACTCGTCCAACACCTGCGGGCGCAGAGAACCCTCTATTCTCGCGTCCTCTTCAGTCATTTCGGTCTCTATCATTCTTCTCGACATAAACCCATGTCTCCGATCCAACGATATCCGCCCTGCAGCAGATACTCTCCCGGCATTTCTAACTGACCCGGTATCCCGGCTGCCAAATTCCTAAAAAAACCCCTTAAAACATTTTTTTCAGGGCGGCCTTTAAGACAGCGCCTGAATCCAGCTTTTCGATATCCGGGATAGAATTGACCGCCTTTACGCTTTCCGTCTGACTGTATCCCAAAGCGACCAGGGCTTCCACGGCTTCCTTTTTCTGCGGGGTATCCGCTACGGGAAGGTTTCCCGCCGCGACCTCCGCGATCTCCCGGCCGATCATCTCATCGTCATACTTCACCTTGTCCTTCAGCTCCAGGATCAAACGCTCCGCCGTGCGCGCGCCGATGCCGGGCGCCTTTGCGATGGTCTTCTTATCCTCCGAGAGAATGGCATAGCGCAGGGAATCCGCGTCCATCACCGAGAGCAGGGAAAGCGCTCCCTTAGGGCCGATGCCGCTGACAGTGATACACTTCTTAAAGATCTCCAGGTCCGCCCTGCTGAGGAATCCGTACAGCCAGAAGGCGTCCTCCCGGACGCTGGTATAAGTGTACAGCTTTACAGGCCTGCCGACGCCGGGGAGTTTTGCGGCGGTGTCCGAAGATATCTTCACGTTCATTCCCACGCCGCCTACGTCAACCACCACGTTGTCCTCCGCGATATCGTCAACGATCCCGTTTACATATGCAATCATAACGTCTCCTGTTTCCGAAGCGGACCCGGCTGAAAATTCCGGTCCGCTCCCTCGCATTTATATCCAGTTTACCACATCCAAACATATGTTTCAAGTGTTTCGTGACCAGAGGACGCAGGCATCAAGATTCGAACCGAAACTATTTTGGCACATTCCTTTACGCCCGTTCCTTCATCAGTTGGGACGCGGCCATCTTCCGAAAGACGAGCCAAAAACAGATCAGATGGACCAGGAAAGTGAGTCCCCAGCTGATGGGATAGGAAATATACAGGCATTTCAGCGTGTGATACTGTTGAAAAATGGTATAGATCCAGACTACCCGGAAGAGACAGACGCCAATCAGGGATACCAGCATGGGCATGATCGCATAGCCCATCCCTCGCAGGCTCCCCACCGCCACGTCCATCATCCCGCAGAGACAATACGTGGTACAGATCACGCTGAGCCGCAAGAGGCCAAAAGAGATGGCCTCCGAGGTATTCGAATAAAGTTTCAGGAGCGTTCCTCCAAGGAGATACGCGCCGTTTCCGAGGATCAGCCCCACCGCCATGACAAGCAGCAGGCAGATCCCCAGGATCCGCTTGATCCGGTCCGGTTTTCTCGCGCCGTAGTTCTGGCTGGTAAAGCTGATGGCGGCCTGGTGCAGAGCGTTCATGGCAGTATAGACGAAGCCCTCGATATTTGCCGCGGCGGTGTTGCCCGCCATGGCAATCTTCCCGAAGGAGTTCACAGAGGACTGGATCAGCACGTTGGAAATGGAAAACAACGCGCCCTGAAGCCCTGCGGGGACGCCGATCTGAATCATCTTCAAAAGCTTATCCTTCTTGATGGACAGGCACTTCAGATCCAACCGATAATCCGCGTCTGTCCGCATCAGACAACGGAGCACCAAAAAAGCGGAGACGGCCTGGGAGATCACCGTGGCGATGGCCACTCCTGCAACCCCCATGTGAAAGACAATGACAAACACCAGGTTCAGGACCACGTTGATGATCCCCGCCGTCAGGAGATAATACAGGGGACGCTTGGTATCCCCCACCGCCCTTAGAATGGCGCTGCCAAAGTTATAGGCCATCATCACCGGCATCCCGGCAAAATAGATCCGCATATAGAGTATGGCCATCTGAATCACGTCGGCGGGCGTGTCCATCATCCTCAATGCAGGTCCCGAGAGGAAAAAGCCCAGAAAGACCAGGATCAACCCGCACAGGAGGGAGGTCAGGATCGAGGTGTGCACGATCTCTTTCAGCTCCTTCTTCTGACCGGAACCGTAAAACCGCGCCACCAGGACATTGGTTCCCACTGACAGGCCGATGAAGACGTTGACCAGGAGATTGATCAGGGCGCTGGTGGAGCCCACCGCCGCCAGGGAATCGTCCCCGGCAAATTTTCCAACCACGATGATATCCGCCGCGTTAAACAAAAGCTGTAAAATCCCAGAGAGCATCAGCGGGATGTAAAAGACCACGATCTTGCCCAAAAGCGGGCCGTTGCACATATCGATCTCATATTTTTTTGAAGATTTCGTCTCCGAACTGCTCACTTTTCCACCTTCTTTTTTGATAAACGATAATTGCCCCCCGCTCTTGCTCTTGCGCTTCCCCTTCCCCTGCGCTTACTTATTGTTGATGTAATTGACAAGCCCTTCCGCCGCGATGATCTTCTGCATAAACTCCGGAAAAGCCTGGCCCTGGAAAGAGGTTCCCTTTGTGAGGTCCGTGATCACGCCGGTGTCGAAATTCACTTCCACCTGGTCTCCGGCAGAGATTCCTTTGGAAGCCTCGGGACATTCGATGATGGGAAGTCCGATGTTGATGGCGTTGCGGTAAAAGATCCTTGCAAAAGTCTCCGCGATGACGCAGCTTACGCCCGCAGCCTTGATCGCGATGGGGGCGTGCTCCCGGGAGGAACCGCAGCCGAAATTTTTCTCCGCGACGATAATATCCCCTTTCTTCACGTTTTTGATAAAATCCTTGTCGATGTCCTCCATGCAGTGCGTGGCAAGCTCCGCAGGGTCGGAAGAATTTAAGTATCTGGCGGGGATGATCACGTCCGTATCCACGTTGTCGCCATATTTAAAAACCGTTCCTTTTGCGTTCATACTCCTATCCTTTCTCACTGGTTTGGGGCGGCCTTCCGGGCCGTGCATCCGGTCTTTTTCCGAAAATGCCGTCCGCCTTCCAGTTCTATCCATTTCTTTTGCTTTGCGATTTTGTATCTTTCTTATTCCGTTTTCAAGCTTTTCCGCTTCATGCGTTCTTTATAAGCCTTGGTTTTTGCCAATACTGTCAGGCAAGCTCGCAGGGACAGGAGATCTTGCCGGTCACGGCGCTGGCAGCCGCAACCGCGGGACTTGCCAGATAGATCTCGGAGTTCACATGACCCATGCGCCCCACGAAATTCCGGTTTGTGGTGGAAACGCAGCGCTCTCCCTCCGCAAGGATGCCCATGTAGCCGCCCAGGCAGGGACCGCAGGTGGGCGTGCTGACCACCGCTCCGGCCTCCACAAAAATCTTAAGCAGCCCCTCTTCCATGGCCTGCATATAGATGGCCTGGGTCGCGGGGATCACGATGCAGCGCATTCCCTTTTTCACATGTCTCCCCTTCAGGATTTCCGCAGCAATCCTCAGATCGTCCAGACGGCCGTTGGTGCAGGACCCGATGACAACCTGATCGATGGGAATCTCCTCCATCTTATGGATCTCGTCGATGGTGTGGGTGTTCTCCGGAAGGTGAGGGAAAGCCACCGTGGGCCGCAGGGCGCTCAGGTCGATGGTGTACTCCGCGTCGTAAACCGCGTCCTCGTCCGCCTCATAGATCGTGTAAGCCCTGTTGGAATGTTCCTTCATATACTGCTCTGCCAGCGCGTCCACAGGGAAGATCCCGTTCTTTCCGCCGGCCTCGATAGCCATATTGGCGATGGTGAACCGGTCATCCATGGAGAGGTTTGCGATGCCGTCGCCCACAAATTCCATGGATTTATAGAGCGCGCCGTCCACGCCGATCATGCCGATGATATGCAGGATCACGTCCTTGCCGCTGACCCACTTGGAGGGCTTCCCGGTCAGGTTGAACTTGATCGCCGAAGGCACTTTGAACCAGGCCATGCCTGTGGCCATGCCAGCGGCCATATCCGTGCTCCCCACGCCCGTGGAAAACGCGCCCAGAGCGCCGTATGTACAGGTATGGGAGTCCGCGCCGATGATCACGTCCCCGGCGACGGTCAGGCCTTTCTCCGGCAGGAGGGCATGTTCGATCCCCATCTCTCCCACCTCAAAATAATTGGTGATCTCGTTTCTCTTGGCAAATTCCCGCACACATTTACAGTGCTCCGCGGATTTGATGTCCTTGTTGGGGACAAAGTGGTCGGGGACCAGGGCGATCTTATCCCTGTCAAAGACGCCGTCCACCTTCATCTTCTCCATTTCTTTAATGGCGACGGGGCTGGTGATATCGTTTCCCAGCACCAGATCCAGCTTCGCCTCTATGAGCTGGCCGGCCTCCACCTTCTCCAGTCCGGCCGCGTGGGCCAGGATCTTTTGTGTCATTGTCATACCCATGGCAGGTTCCTCCATCCTTTTCTAATATTTCAAAAAGCAGTTTTCGGCAGTGCGGAAACTTGACCGCCGCGTGCCAGATTGCCCGCTCTGCTCCACGCGGACATTATATCACATCCTATTTGGAAAGGAAATAGACGGATTTAACGGAATTTATGAACGGAATGATTAAAAAGAGGGATGCGCAAGGCATCCCCCATACAGTAAGAATTTGATCAGTTGTTGATCAGCTTATCGGCCTCGTTGTTCCAGCTGTAAAGCTTTCTGATCTCCTCGCCCACCTTCTCGGAAGGATGCTCGCTTGCCAGCTTTCTCATAGCCTTGAAGTGAACCTGCTTCCCGGCGGGAGACATATCCAGAAGGAACTCTTTCGCGAAGGTGCCGTCCTGAATGTCGGAGAGGATCTTCTTCATGGTCTTCTTGGTCTCCTCGGTGATCAGCTTGGGACCGGTGATGTAGTCGCCGTACTCGGCGGTGTTGGAGATGGAATATCTCATTCCTGCGAAACCGGACTGATAGATCAGGTCCACGATCAGCTTCATCTCATGAATGCACTCGAAGTAGGCGTTTCTCTCGTCGTAACCCGCCTCAACCAGGGTCTCAAAGCCAGCCTGCATCAGCGCGCACACGCCGCCGCAGAGAACGGCCTGCTCACCGAACAGATCGGTCTCGGTCTCGGTGCGGAAGGTGGTCTCCAGAACGCCCGCTCTCGCGCCGCCGATGCCCAGCGCATAAGCCAGGGCGATATCCTGTGCCTTTCCGGTAGCGTCCTGCTCTACTGCGATCAGGCAGGGAACGCCTTTGCCGGCCTGGTACTCGGAGCGAACGGTGTGGCCGGGTCCCTTGGGCGCGATCATGGTAACGTCAACGTCCGCGGGGGGAACGATGCAGCCAAAGTGAATGTTGAAACCGTGGGCGAACATCAGCATGTTGCCGGGCTCCAGGTTGGGCTCGATATCCTTCTTGTAGAGGTCGGCCTGCTTCTCGTCGTTGATGAGGATCATGATGATGTCGGCTTTCTTAGCGGCCTCAGCGGCGGTAAATACCTCAAAGCCCTGAGCCACGGCCTTGTCCCAGCTCTTGGAACCCTCATACAGACCGATGATGACATGGCATCCGGAGTCTTTCAGGTTCAATGCGTGCGCATGACCCTGGCTGCCGTAGCCGATGATCGCGATCGTCTTGCCGTCCAGCATGGACAGGTTGCAGTCTTCCTGATAAAAAATCTTTGCCATTTTTCTTACCTCCATATATGATGTATCTTGTAGGATTTATAACTAATAGGGAGGCCTTTTGCAGTCTTCCTAAAGCTATCGAAACACTTAAAGCATCACGACGTTCTTCGTGCCGCGGCCGAGTCCGGCGATTCCCGTCCGGGCCAGCTCCAGGATCTCATACCCCTCCAGGAGGCTGATGAACGCCTCGATCTTGCTCTGGTTGCCGGTCATCTCGATGATCAGGCTCTCCGGCCCGACGTCGATGATCTTTGCGCGGAAGATATCCGCCACGGAGATCACGGTCTGGCGCTGATCCGCAGCCGCCTTCACTTTGATCAGGACCAGTTCACGGTAGACGCTCTCCTCCGGTTTCAGCTCCTTTACGTCAAGCACGTCCACCAGTTTCCCAACCTGCTTTTCGATCTGTTCCAGGGCCTCGTCGTCCCCGGTGGCAACGATGGTGATCCGGCTGTACCTGGGATCCGCGGTGACGCCGGCCGTAATGCTCTCGATATTGTATCCCCGGCGGGAAAACAGCCCCGTAATGCGGCTCAGCACGCCGGAAGTATTGTTTGCCAATAGCTGAAAAACTTTTTTCTGCATGTCACACCTCTTACGTTAAGTCAAAACCTTTGAAAATCAATATAACAACAATTCCCGAGAATGTCAACAAAACTGATAAAAATAGTTTCAGTCATTCTCCGAGCATTTGCAGAGCGCCAGGGTTCCGGTCCGGGCCACCTCCACGATGCTGAAGCTCTGGAACATGCCGATCATGAGCCGGATCCTCTCGGGCTCGTCGCAGAGCTGGATCATCATGTAATGTTTGGACATATCCACGATCTGGGCTTTCATGATCTCGCAGATCTCCATGATTTCGCGGCGGTTTGACTTGTTGTACTTTACTTTGAGCAGCATCAGCTCCCTGTTGACGCACTGGCCCTCCTCGAAGGTTTTGACCTTGATGACGTCCAGTTTCTTGTTCAGCTGCTTTTCGATCTGCTCAGTCGTGCGCTGGTCCCCGCTGGAGACGATGGTCATGCAGGAGACGTCCGGAGCATCCGTCTCTCCCACGGCAAGGCTGTCGATATTAAAACACCTTCTGGAGAACAGCCCCGCCACCTTGCAGAGCACGCCGGAACGGTTTTCCACCAAAACGGAATAGATTTTCTTCTTCACCGGAACCCCTCCCTTCTACACCAGATCCATGGGATCGATCACGCACTCCAGAAGCACGGACTCGTCCTTTGCAAGGAACCGATCCAGCACCTCTTCGGCCCGGTCCATGCTCTCCAGCCTGAGATACGGCATGTCATAGGCGCTGACCAGCTTTTCCAGATCCGGGCTGCCGGAGAGGTCCACGACGGAGTAATGATCCTTGTATGTGAAATGCTGATACTGCCGCACCATTCCAAGATAATTGTTCTTCATCACGATGATCTTCACCGGGATGTCGTGCTGCCGGAGGGTCGCCAGCTCCATCATGGACATCTGGAAAGAACCGTCCCCGCAGACAGCGATCACCTGCCTGTCCGGCGCGGCCAGCTTCGCACCCATCGCCGCCGGAATGGAGTACCCCATGGTTCCCATGCCGCCGGAGGTCATAAATCTGCCCTCCCGGACGATATGGTATCCGCAGGACCAGATCTGGTTCTGGCCCACGTCGGCGACGTAAATGCCGTTGGACTGCATTTTTTCGGAGAGCAGGGTAATAAACGCCGCTGGGTCCACATAATCGGGATTGGGATTCCTCTTTGGCGCCATGGAAACCCGGTACTCTTCCAGCGTATGGATCCATTCCTCCGTATCGCAGGAAAATTCCTCCTGGGCCAGGTCCGCAAAGATATGCTTTGCATCCCCCACCAGTGGAATGGAGGGCCCCGCGTTCTTGCCGATCTCCGCGGGATCCACGTCGATGTGTACCAGGATCTTGTTCCTGGTGATCACTTCCGGCTGGTTCACCGCCCGGTCCGCCACCCTGGCACCCACCATGATCAACAGGTCGGCTTCGTTCATGGCACGGTTGGCGTAAGCCTTGCCGTTGTTCCCCACCATGCCGAAATACAGGGGATCCTTCGTCGGCATGACGCCGATCCCCATCATGGTGGACACCACCGGGATCCGATACTCTCTGGAAAATGCCCTCAGCTCCTGTTCCGCCTCGGATAACAGGACGCCGCCGCCGGCGCAGATCAGGGGGCGCTTTGCCCTTTCCAGTTCACGGATCACTTTCTTGATCTGGGCCATATTGCCCTTGACCGTGGGCTTATAGGTGCGCATATTGATCTCTTCCGGATAATGAAACTTTTCCAGAGAAGCGTTCTGGACGTCGATGGGCACGTCGATGAGGACAGGGCCCTTCCGCCCGGTATTGGCAATGTGAAAAGCTTCCTTAAAGATCCGGGGAATGTCCTTCACGTCCCGCACTAGATAACTGTACTTCACAAAGGATTCCACAGCGCCGGTGATATCCGCCTCCTGGAAGACGTCGCTTCCCAGAAGCTCGCTGTTCACCTGGCCAGTAATGCACACCAGCGGGATACTGTCGGCAAAAGCCGTGGCAATCCCCGTGATCACATTGGTGGCACCGGGGCCGCTGGTCACCGCGCACACACCGGGCCGCCCGGTGATCCGGGCCATGCCGCTGGCCGCGTGTGCGGCGTTCTGCTCCGTCCGGATCAGGATCGTCCGGATCGGTGATTCCAGGATACTGTTATAAAAAGGACAGATCGCGACGCCCGGATAGCCGAAAACGACCGAAACCTGTTCCGCCTCCAGACATTTGATGATGGCATCCGCTCCGTTCATAAAATTCCCTCCTGTAATGCTCGCGTTTCAGGAAAGCGCCGCGTGCCGCGCACTGACGCCCTCTCCGCTTTCCATTCTCAAAAGCATATCTAAGACCAAGGACGATTATAACATACAATAGGTTTTATCGTAAAGAGTCGATTTTCACAAGTTTTTTATAAAAGGTTGATTAAAAGAAAGAAATATGTTAAATTAAACAAGATGTGTTTTATCAATTTTTGGAGGATCAGATCAATGTTTAAGAAAATACAGGTTTTGGCAGCAGGTTTGGCTGTGTCCCTTTTTCTGGTAGGATGCGGGGCGGAGGATCCGGAACTCACCAAGTTTAAGAATGATGTAGACAGTTTCTGCGGCAGTCTCTCGGACCTTGACAAATCCATGAACGGCATCGACGCCAGTTCCGACAACGCTTCGACCCAGCTTCTGGAATACCTGGACGAAGTGGATCTACGCTTTCAGGGCTTTGCAGACCTGGACTTTCCCGCCGAGTTTGATTATCTGGAATCCCTGGCGGACGAAGCCAGCGATTACATGGCGGAGGCGGTGGAATATTACCACCTCTCCTATTCCAACGGTTCCTACAATGAGTACACGGCGGAATATGCCCAGGAAAACTATTCCAGGGCTATCAAGCGTGTCAAAATAATACTCGCGTTCCTGCGCGGCGAAACGCCGGATGAGGATGACATCAGCATTACATACGAGACCCCGGTGGAGGGGGATTCTTCAGCACCCGGCAATTCTGAAAGCTCTGAGGACTCCGTGTAGTAAAAACTTTACAAGCGCAATATATTTCTTTTCAAAAACAGCTATGACCGGCGGGTCATAGCTGTTTTATAATTGTCTGCCTGTGAATGATCTCTTCGCGGTCTTTCGCCGCGCATTTATCCCATGACGGTCACATACAGATGTGGAAACACAATCTCAAAACATTCTTCAGGATACAGTTGCCAAACAGGATCCCAGCGGCCCCGTAGAGATACCAGTCGTGAAACCGCCATCCCTTAATATGGGGCACCTTCAACCTCGCCAGCGTCTGGGTGATCATAAATCCGCCCCCGAGAACCGCCGTGTACAGCACCAGGGGATGGTACCACAGGGACAGCAGGATATGTCCGTGCAGCAGAGCTTCCACCGCCCTCGTGCCGCCGCAGCCCGGACAATAAATGCCGAAAAAAGCGTTCAGCACGCAGGGCAGATGAATCTTGTCGAGCCAGACATAATGATAAAACAAGGCGGCCGGGATCAAAAAAATCACCCCGGCCCAGCCTGCCAGATACAACGTAGATTCCAGGTTACGCTCTCTCATCCATTCAATAATTCTGATAATTCTCAAGAAATTCTACCAGTTCAGACTCGTTCATATTCTGAATCTGATCGATCATGCCGGTCTGATTCCACTCATTGATTGCCTGCATCACAGCCGCAAAATATATCGCATAGAAGATGGTCACGATCGCGCCGAATACAATGCCGATGATGGAGCACACAAGGCCCGCGGTAGCCATGCCGCTGGTCTCCCCGTTCTTCTTCGCCTTATTCGCAAGGATGATCCCCACGATGCCCGGAATAATGCCGACGATAGAACAACAGCAGAATACCAGGGACAGGATGCCCATAATGAGGGAGAGTACGGAATAGGTCTTGCTCTCCGGCTCATTGGAGTCGTTGTTTAAATCGATGGGCTCGGAATACTGGGCTGTGTAGTCCTGATAGTGATCCGTTGCATTCGTACTTTCCTCGTTTTTCTTGATCTCGTCGTTTTCCATTTTTTACCTTCTTTCTTTACTTTTCCTTTCGAGTACAGTAAATTCTTACTTATAAATAATACAAAACAACTGGATATAAGTCAACAGTTTTTGCAAAACAGGGCATCTTTGGTTTGTGTCAAGTACTCGTTGGCACTTTTCCTGTTTTTCCTTATGAGGCCTCTTTCTGATCTTATATTACCTTTCT
>CANQEV010000014.1 GCA_947595925.1 uncultured Acetatifactor sp.
TAACCAGGAGGGAGACGGGGAAGTGGAAACGGAGAGAAGAGGAGTTCAGCGTTCGGTTTTGAGGGTGCAGGAGCCCTGAAAAAAGATGATCCTCGATAGCTCAATGGTAGAGCACTCGGCTGTTAACCGAGTTGTTGCAGGTTCGAGCCCTGCTCGGGGAGTTAAGACGCTGTGCAACAGCGCCTTAAATTTTATCAAATTTATAGTTGCTTTCGGTAAAGAAAACTTGAAAGCAGTATGGAAGGCAGCTGCCGGAGAGAGCAAATTAACCAGGCTCCATGGTCAAGCGGTTAAGACATCGCCCTTTCACGGCGGTAACACGGGTTCGATTCCCGTTGGAGTCATTTGCATTTAACATGGTGCGATAGCCAAGTGGTAAGGCCCCGGTCTGCAACACCGTTATCCGCCGGTTCAAATCCGGCTCGCACCTCTCATATTTATTTATGAAAAGTCTTGGAATCAGCGATTCTGAGACTTTTTTTGTTGGATTTGTTGTGCTTTTAGGAGTTATAGAATGAAAAAAAGAGTTATAGAAGAAGATAAGATTTTGGGATTCAATAAACTTAAAACAATTGTTTGTTTGGTAACGGTAGACTTCAGAAGCAAGTTAAAACATTTATGTTGACAAGGCGGTCTATTCATGATAAACTACAAATATCAGGTCTAGTTAGAATAAACCAAAACTGGAGGTGTATTATGAAAGAGTTGGAATTGGGACCGATTCAAACCGAGTTTGCGGAAATGCTATGGGATATGGGGCCGGTGGGATCCGGGGAGCTGGTGAAACTCTGCGGTGAAAAATTCGGCTGGAAAAAATCCACCACTTATACGGTGCTGAAAACGCTGGAAAAGAAAGGGATTTTCAAAAATGAAAACGGCACGGTAAAACCGATCCTTTCCCGTGAGGAATATTATGCGGAGAGGAGCGGCCAGGCAGTGGAAGACTTATTTCAGGGATCCCTGCCGGCTTTTGTTGCCGCGTTTGTATCAAAGCAGAAACTCTCCGATCAGGAAGTTGAGGAGCTGATTCAGATCATTCGGGAGAACAGATAACGGAAACAGGGGGAAAATGCTGTGTTAGAGAATCTTTTCCTTTTTTTAGTCAACAGAAGTATTTCAGCAGGCTGGCTGATCCTTGCCGTGATCATTCTGCGCCTGTTTTTGAAGCGAGCTCCCCGCAGGATCGTGTGTTTTCTGTGGATTTTAGCGGCGGTCCGGCTTCTGATCCCGTTTTCCCCGGAGAGTGCTTTCAGCTTGATCCCCAGCCGGGATACATTTCGACTGGCGGAAAAGGAAGGAATGGCAACGCTTCCCCTGACAGATATCGCGGCAGGGGAAAAGATGCAGGAAGATTTCCAAAATGTGACTGCAGGTTATGGGAGGGACCGTGCCGGGCAGAGGGTGCTGCGGATCCAAACTGGCTTTGAAAAATTGGACAGCGCTTTGGAAGGACTTTTGGAGAAAAGCCAGGGAAAGACAGTCTCGGATCTTTCGAAAGCCAAAAGGGAAGCAACTGAAACGAAGGATGAGCGGGAATCCTCGTCTAAAAACACGGATGCGCTTTCCGGGATTCTTGCGGACGAAAACCCGTTGGGAACAATAAACTCTGTTGGAGACGCTAACCCCACAGAAATTAGGAATTCCGCCGACCCCGGGAATCTAACTGGAACTGTGAATTCTGCCGGGACCGAAAACTCTGTAGGAACCGGGAATTCTGCTGGAACCGAAAATTCCGTAGAAACCGGAAATTTTGCCGGAATTGAAAACTCCGTAGAAATCGAAGGCTCCGTAGGAACCAAGAATTCTGTTGGAACGGGGAACCCCACCGGAACCGAGAACTCCTCCGTAATCGGGAATCCCTCAGAAACTAGGAATCCTGCAGAAAACGGAATTCTTGCCGGAACGAATCCCGAAATACAGGCATCTCCCTTACTCTTAGAGATTGCCTCCTGTGTCTGGCTGGCCGGGACCGTAGTTCTGCTGTCGGGATCTCTGCTGTCCTATCTTCTGCTTCGCAGAAAAGTGCGGATTTATGTGGAGAAGACTCCGGGAGTCCGGTATTGTGATGAGATTGACACACCCTTTATCCTGGGACTTTTGTGCCCGAAAATTTACATGCCCTCCAACCTTGGGACAGCGGAAAAAGAGTATGTGCTGGCCCATGAAAGAGCGCATCTGGAAAGCTGGGACTCCGGCCGGAAAGCAATCGGCTATGTGCTGCTTTCCATCTATTGGATGAATCCCTTGATCTGGGCGGGGTATGCCCTGTTCTGCAGGGATTTGGAGATCGCCTGCGACGAGAGGGTGATAGAGGGGAAGGATCTCGCCTATCGGAAAGCCTATGCCATGGCGCTGCTCTCCTGCAGCGTTCCGGGCAGACGGATCACGGCTTATCCCCTGGCTTTCGGGGAGGTGAGCGTGAAGAAACGGATCCGAACCGTGCTGGGCTATCGGAAACCGCGGGTTTGGATTACAGCGGCGGGGGTGTTCCTGTGTGGGATCGTCCTGCTTTGCTTTTTGACCGACCCGGAGGGAAGTGGGGAAACTTTTGCACAGAATTCGCATGGGGCGGAGCAGACTCCGCTGGTATCTTCGGGAAAATGGGAGGATGCCTACCGAAACCTGTATCAGACATGGACAACAGGCGGCGGGGAGGAAGACGCTCCGTTTGTGCAGCTTCATGATTTTGACGGCGACGAGATCCCGGAGATGATGCTGCTGGACGGAACGGAGACATTACATATTTATTCTTATTCGGCGGAGGAGAAAAGGGTCGATACGGTGGCGAAAATGTCTGTTATGGGCGCTGTCTACTGCTGGGGAAATGTGATCGCGGCAAGAACGCCGGAATACCATACGGTTTATTTTACCTACGCGGACGGAAGATTCTGCACGGGGAACGATCAGGAAGAGTATAAGGAACTGGATCAGGTACAGCTTACAGATGAAGAATTTGGTGCGATATTCCCTGTTTTTTTGAAAGGTAATTTTCCCGGCTGTAATCATTCGACGAACGAGGCGGAAGATTTTATCCGATATGAACTGGAAAGTATCGGTTTGAAGGAGCGAAAAGACGGATTTTCCCCTTTTTGCTTTGTCAGCGAACTGGAGGATCTGGAAGATTATTATTCAGTGATAGACGCTTTTATTGTGGAGGAAAAAGGTTCGAAAGAAGGGAGAAACTATACAACTGTCAGAGGATATCTGTGGAAAACAGCGTTCGCGGATATTTTCTTTGAGGATGATGCGGGAAATGTGGAGCAGACGGTTCAATATAGATTTTATAACGATAATTCGGAAGAACAGAGTTGGAATTTTTCGGAGCGGAGCGGCTCAGAAGAAATCAAATGGAAGGATGCAAACCAGGATGGAAATATGGATATATGGATTGACCTGGGAATACTGGGGAAGGTAAAAATATATGGATGCCTGATATATGATCCACAGACAGATACTTATCAGAGATGTGAAGGTTTTGAGAAGATATATAATCCGGTTGTGCTTCCAGGGGGCCTTTTCGGTGGAGTGGATTTTGGGGCCTCCAGAGAAAATTGGAAATATGAGATTACGGAAGAACCTTCTGTTGAATTGGTTGGCATATTATTTAGCTCGCGGGAGGATGAGTATACGGAGTACATGGAAGAGCATTATGAGAATGGCATGACAGTTTACCATCAGGATAAGATAAAGAGACGAGATGTGGATCATTCTTTTTGGGCTGGCTGGGAGTACTAAAAGGCCGCATCTTAAATGCAGGATACATTTTGAATCCTGTGTAATAATCATTAGAAATCAGATACCTCGCAAATATGCTGCGGGGTATTTGATTCTTTCATAATAAAAATTTTTGTGCCTGAGACTTTTTTTCCCTACTTAGTAAGTAGAGGGATGAATTTGATGCGTAAATTTTGAGGCAACATACCATCAAGGCCATTTGCTTTGCTTGTCTATACCGCATTGAGTATAGACAAATGTAGCATATCATTAAGATCATGTCATACAGGAAAGACTGAATTTTATAAAGCATAATTGCGAAAGGAGATTTGTGTTTTTACTTACGGCAGCACAGGAGCAAATTTATGGAAGACGCGGAAATTATTGAGTTGTATGTGAAAAGGTCTGAGTCTGCAATTCGGGAGACGGACAAAAAATATAAAGCCTTTTTGAACCGTCTGGTGTATAACATTTTACGCGATGCTCAGGATACGGAAGAAATTATTGATGATACCTATCTGGGTGCATGGAACGCCATCCCGCCGACCATTCCGGACAGTCTGAAACATTTTTTATCGCGGATCGCACGCAATCTTTCCTTTGACCGCCTCGATTACCGTATGGCGGGAAAGCGGAATGCCATTTTTGTGGAACTGGACGAATGCATTCCGGATATGCGGCAGAATGTGGAAAAAACATGGGAGGCAAAAGAGATCGGAAATTTGCTGAATGGTTATCTGGGAACGCTTGGCCGGAAAGACTGCGCTGTCTTTTTGGGAAGATATTATTATGCCTGTTCCATCAGCGAACTGGCGGAGCAATATTCCCTCACACAGCGGCAGGTTAAGTATATGCTTTCCAAGGCCAGGGACGGACTGAGGGTGTATTTGGAAAAGGAAGGGGTCAGAGTATGAATGCTTCTGTTTTGAATCAGGCCTTTCAGTATGTGGATGATAAATACCTTGATATTGTGGAGCAGGAGCGGACTTCAAGAGGCAAGCCTCCTAAGCGCCTTATGGCTTCTTGGGGCAAAGCTGCGGCAGCGTGTTTTTGTCTGTTCCTGATCTTGATAGTGCTGCCTGTTGTGGCGATTGCGGCAAACTGGTTTGGGCTCAGGGATTTACTGATACCTGAGGTGCCGCCTGGCCCGCCAGCCCAATATGAGGAACATAGCGGAGATATGCAGCAAAACCCAGATCCCGGAATGTCGGATCAAAGTGATAAAGGGACAAGCGAATTTATTGGCCTATCTGGATATCAGGGGAGTTCCGAGGCCCAGGCGCTGGCGGAGTGGCAGGCATTTCTGGCTTCTTACGATACAGATTATGCCATTTTGGAAGAGATCGGGAATGGACCCGCAGAAACAGACGATACAAGATATGGCTTATATAGTGTCTATACGCAGGACATGGCGGATAAGCTGGAGGAGATCATACAGAAGTATGGGTTGAAACTGCACACGGATATCAATGTAGTCAGCCAGGAGGAATTGGCGTTCCGGGTAGGTGGTGATTTTATGCAGGATGATTTGATAAGGTACTGGGCTTTTATTTATGAGGATGGTACTTTTCAATTTGACGGTGATATTGAACTGCAGGATTATGGAACGGTTTCTTATCAGTTTACCCGGAAGGTAAAGGGAACTTTTGATGAGACAATACTGCATATAGGCAATGTCTCGGACTATAAGGAATTTGTGTATGTTGCTTCCAGCGGTGAAAGGGTCGGGTGTGCTTTAGGTTCAGATAAAGCTTTGATATATATGGATTCGGAAAGCTGCTTTATTTTCATGAATGTCATGGGCGGGAGTAATAGCGGTATGACAGAGAGCGTTTTAGAGGATATAGCGGACTCTATTGATTTTGCCTTGCTAAAAGATGTGCAGATACCAGAAATGAGGGGGGATTCCGTACCGTAATTACGATTCCCATATTCGTATTTGCCCATGCTTTTTTAGGGGATTTGTTCCAGCTGGCAATAGCTGTGGTAATTTCATAGGAGTATTTTTCTCCTGCCCAATGGCAGAGTGGAGGTGAAATATCCATGTAATTTATTCCGGGATTTACTGCCTTTATACTGTGATGATGTTTGCAGCAAAGAGAGTGCTGTGGCAGTGCAGGAGCATATGGATGCTTGTGAGGAATGCAGAAATATTTTTACAAAAATTCAACAAGGAGGTCATTAGAAAATTTTATGAACAACATGGAATATGAAAAACGGCAGCCTGTTTCCATGCAGCAGGTAAAGGGGAAAAATGAGAAAAGAAACACTGTTTTTGGTATCATGGGAATCATCATAATCGGTATTGTGCTGGTAGTGACGATCATCCGCATTCTGTTAATGGCAGATGTGATTGTTGGGGCGGTGAAAGGTGGTCAGAATGATGTAAAAACCACCACCGATATAGCGAAATATGGCGATTTTGAGGGATTTCGCGGGTATAGTAAACTTGATGTTTTCCCAAAACAAATCGATGAAGACATGGAGATACAGGAGTATTATTACTACTATGCGGATACATCCCTTGATTCCACCGCTCAAATTTATTTAGAATGCAGTTACAATCAAGCAGGCTATGACGAAGAAATGGAACGGTTAAGTGAAATTCAGGAGGAATATAGAGGAAAAGTGCAGCCAATTGTATATGATACGGAGTCGTTTGCCTATCCTGCTTATGTAGCTATTGATGCTGATAATCATTGCTATGAATATGCATTGCTGTTGGAAGATTACAGGATCGCTTATGTCTTTCTGCAATTCATGGGAGAAGATAAAGTAGTGTTTCCGATAGAATATCTGCCGGAGAGATATGAACAGAGAGAAAACGGATATTCGATCTATCTTTTCCAAGATGAAAACGGAGACAGGTATGGCAACTTTTTGAGGAGGGAATAAGCTGAAATGAAAAAAATAAGGATCCTTACAATAATATGTTCATGTGCTTTGCTGTTGTGTGCCTGCACCGATCCTATGACAGGTTCGGAGGAGGATGGTACTGATCAGAAGGAATGCGGAATAACGGAGTCTGCATTGGCTGGACAAGAATTAACGGAAGAAGAAATGAGTGCAGCAAAAAGTACGGTTGATGATTCGTTGATGGAAGTCATCGACAGGAGCAGGATAGAGGATCAATCGTTTGAAGTGGTTCTAAACGATTGGGGAAAAGTTACATTCGTATCTTGTATGCCGGATTTTTATGATGAGGATGCAGATCCGCTCACCGATGCTTCGTTCTATTTGGTAAAAGATGAAAAAGTTCTCTGCCGGTTTCCGTATGTGTCAGAGCATAATGTCAGAGAGACTGGCTTATGTGAGGGAGTGTCCTTTGTCTTTTTTGAGGACATTGATGGAGATACGAAAGATGAGATCGTTATAGGCGTCTCGTATGTTTCCGGAGCAGGACCTCAGGGAATGATCCCATACACAGAGATTCGTATCTATGAAGACGATGGGAATGAATTTGTTTATAATGAGGATGTAAGCGATACAATCAATGCAAAACTGACAGGTGAAGTAACTGCGGAAAAAGTAAAAACACTTTTAAAAGATTAAGTAAGATTTTAGAAACAAGAAACAAGAAAGCTTACTGAAACGATCTCCAATCTTACAAACAATCTCCAATCTTACAAACAATCTCCAAATCTTACAAACGATCTTCGGCCTTACAAAAATGTAATTTGCCCTGTCCGCGGATTTTGGATATAATATAAAGAGAGCGGAACAACACCAAGGGAGGGGAGAGGGATGTATCGACTGCTGATCGTGGAGGACGATCGGAGCATTGCGGAGGCGGTCAGGGAACAGGCTGAAATGTGGGAGATGGATGTCCGTATCGCGGAGGACTTCCGGAATGTGCTGGCGGAATACACGGCGTATCAGCCCCATATCGTCCTGTTGGACATCGGACTGCCTTTTTTTAACGGGTATCACTGGTGCGGCGAGATCCGGAAGATCTCGAAGGCGCCCATCATCTTTATCTCTTCCGCCTCCGACAACATGAATATCGTGATGGCGATGAATATGGGGGCGGACGATTTTATTGCGAAGCCTTTTGACGGAAATGTTTTGATCGCGAAGATCCAGGCGCTTCTGCGCAGGGCCTATGACTTTTCCGCGGATGTCCCGATCCTGGAGCATAGGGGCGCTTTCCTGAACACCGGGGACGATACGCTGATCTACGAGGGGCAAAGCGTTTCCCTCTCCAAGAACGAGTATCGTATCCTGCTCTGCCTGATGGAAAACAAGGGGAGGATCGTGAGCCGGGAGAAGCTGATGGAGAGGCTGTGGAAGACTCAGCAGTTTGTGGACGAGAATACGCTGACGGTGAATATCAACCGCCTTCGGAAAAAACTGGACGCCGCCGGACTGAAGGATTTCATCGCGACAAAGGTGGGCGTGGGCTATCTCATTGAGTGACACGGATGTCATGTTTGCGATCCGGATTCCAGAGAAAAGTACCCATGAGGTTAGGAAACCCGACCCTGAATCATTTTGGAAAGGAGAGCGTATGCAATTCTTTTTAGAATACATGAGGCAGCGCCGGAGGGGACTTTTGCTGTTCCTCCTGGCCTGCGCGGTCTTCTGCGTGAGTTTTTTTCTGTACCGGCTTCCTGTGGCCGCCGTGTTATACCCGGCCTTTCTCTGCGCTCTGTTGGGAGCGTTCTTCCTGCTGCGGGATTTTCTCCGGGTGAAGAAACGGCACGGGATCCTTCTCCGGGCCCGGGAGATGACCGCCGCCACGCTCTCGGAGCTTCCCTGCATTGAAAGCCTGGAGGATCGGGACTATCAGGAGGTGATCCGGGCCCTTCAGCGGGAGACGGCGGCGCTGCAGGAGGATCTCTCTGCGCAGTATCAGGACCGGTTGGAGTACTATACCGTCTGGGTGCATCAGATCAAGACGCCCATCACTTCCATGCGGCTCTCTCTCGAGGCGGAGGATACCCCGCTCTCCCGGAAGCTGTCTTCGGACCTGAGACAGATCGAGCAGTATGTGGAGATGGTGCTGGCGTTCCTGCGCCTAGATTCCCCGACCACCGATTATGTCTTTAAGGAATATGACATCGACGGGATCGTAGGGCAGTCCGTGGCAAAATTTGCCTCAGAATTCATCGCCCGGAAGATTCGGCTGGACTATACGCCCCTGGAGATTCGGGCGGTCACGGACGATAAATGGCTCTCCTTCGTGATCGAGCAGATCCTTTCCAACGCCTTGAAATATACGCCCCGGGGCTGTGTGAAGATTTACCGGAAGGAGAAAAAGACCTTCTGCATCGAGGACACCGGTATCGGCATTGCGCCGGAAGATCTTCCCCGGGTCTTTGAAAAGGGTTATACGGGGTACAACGGCAGAGAGGATAAGCGGGCCAGCGGGATCGGGCTTTACCTCTGCCGGCAGGTCTGCGACAGGCTGGGGATCGGCATCGGCATCGCGTCGGAGCCGGGCCGTGGAACCTGTGTGAGCATCGATCTGGAGCAGTATGAGCTGAAGAGGGAATAGAAACTTACAGGAGTGTAAGGAAAAAGGCGGGAAATGTAAGCTGATTCGATGGCGGTTCATTTCCCGCTTTGTTATCATAACTTCAGAAAGCAAAAGCGGCGGCGAGATACGGACATCCGGCTGAGGAAAAGACGACTGTGACGACCCGGAATGTTTCACTGGAGCAACGGCGTCTGGTTGAGGCGGCCTCGGGCCGTTGGCCTGGAGGAAGAGTATCCTGCAGGGACGGCCCGCACGGTTTCAGGGGAGGAAGGAGTCCTGCCGCGGGAGCTTCAAGAAGGAGGAATACCGTATGAGTATATTGGAGGTAAAGGGTCTGAAAAAGGTCTATGTGACCCGCTTTGGCGGAAACAAGGTGGAGGCCCTGAAAAATGTGAATTTCAGCGTGGAGCAGGGAGAGTATGTGGCTATCATGGGCGAGTCCGGTTCCGGAAAGACTACGCTCCTGAACATTCTGGCGGCGCTGGATAAGCCCACCGCCGGGACTGTTGTCCTGGACGGTCGGGACCTGAAAGGGATCCGGGAGACGGAGGTTGCCGCTTTTCGGCGGGACCACCTGGGATTTGTGTTTCAGGAGTTTAACCTGCTGGACACTTTTACGATCGAGGACAATATCTATCTGCCCCTGGTCCTGGCGGGAAAAAATCACCGGGAGATGCGGCAGCGCCTGGATCCCATCGCCGCCAGGCTGGGGATCGCGGAGCTGCTGAAGAAGTATCCCTATGAGGTTTCCGGGGGACAGAAGCAGAGGGCTGCCGTGGCCAGAGCCATGATCACGGAGCCGAAACTGATCCTGGCGGACGAGCCCACGGGGGCGCTGGACTCCCGGGCCGCCGACGAACTTCTGCGTTTGTTCTGCGAGGTGAATACCCTGGGGCAGACGATCCTGATGGTGACGCATTCCGTAAAGGCCGCCAGCATGGCGAACCGGGTGCTGTTCATAAAGGACGGGGAGGTGTTCCATCAGATTTTCCGGGGGAAGGATACGAACGAACAGCTCTACCAGAAGATTTCGGACACGCTGATCCTGCTTGCGACGGGAGGGATGGAGAAATGAGAATGGGATTCTATCCAAAGCTGGCGCTCCGGGATATCCGTAAGAACCGGAGGCTGTTTCTGCCCTATATCCTCACCTGTTCCGGCATGACGATGATGTTTTATATCATCATGTATATGGGGGTGAACGATGTCCTCACTCCCATGAAGGGCGCGGATACCCTGCGGCAGGTCTTCGCCTTGGGGAGCTGGGTCATCGCGGTCTTTTCTGCGATCTTTCTCTTTTACACGAACTCTTTTCTCATGCGGAGGCGGAAAAAGGAGTTTGGACTTTATAATATCCTGGGGATGGGAAAGGGCAATATCGCCCGCATCCTGTTCTGGGAGACCCTTTTGATCGCCCTGCTTTCCATCGGTGCGGGGCTGCTTGGCGGGATCTTGTTCTCCAAGCTGGCGGAGCTGGGACTGGTGAACCTGATCCAGGGGGAGGTGACTTACGACCTGTCGATCTCCTTCCTCGCGGTAAAGAGAAGCGTCCAGGTATTCGGGGTGATCTTTGTCATCCTGTTTTTGAGCTCCCTCTTTCAGATCCGGTTTTCCAGCGCGGTGTCGCTTCTCAGGAGCGAGAGCGCGGGGGAGAAGCCGCCCAGGGGGAATTTCCTTTTCGGACTGGCGGGGGTGGCGCTGCTGGCCGCGGCGTATTGGATCGCGGTGACCACGAAGGATCCGCTTTCGGCCCTGCTCCAGTTCTTTTTCGCGGTCCTCATGGTCATCCTGGGAACCTATCTCCTGATGATCGCCGGGTCCGTGCTGTTCTGCCGTCTGCTGCAGAAAAACAAGAACTATTATTACCGGCCGAATCACTTTGTCTCCGTTTCTTCTATGGTTTACCGCATGAAGCGGAACGGGGCGGGGCTGGCGTCCATCTGTATCTTGGCCACCATGACCCTGGTGACGATGGCTTCCACCACCTGTCTGTATTTCGGGGAGGAAAGCGTGATCCAGAGGCGTTATCCGAGGGAGATCAACCTGTATGTCAACATGGGGAACGCTTCCGCCATATCGGATGAGAATATCGGGGCGTTCCGGGAGGAGCTGGACAGCATGTCCGCGTCCCGGGGCGCAAGGCCGGAAAATGTCACCAGCTTCCGGGCGGCTCTCGTGGCGGGGCTGCTGCGGAACGGCGAGGTGGAGACGGATGTGACCAGGGTGGGAAGCGTTTCCCTGTCGGATTACGCGAACCTGTACAGCTTCTATTTCATTCCTCTGTCGGATTACAATGCGTTTACCGGGCAGCAGGAGGTACTGCAGGACGGAGAGGCCATCGCCTGTGTCTATCAGGGAGATTTCTCCGGGGACAGTGTCGCCTTCCGGGGAGGGCAGACTTTTCAGATCGTCAGGTATCAGGAGGATATTCCTGTCCAGGGAGATCTGATCCTGACGTCTACTTCCAGCATGGCGCTGGTGGTTCCAGACCTTGCTTACGCCGTGAAGGGCCTGGATAGGATAGCGGACTTTAATGGGGATCCCGTCGTGACTTATGCCTGGCAGTACAATTTTGACACCGGCCTGGACAGGGAGGGACAGATAGCGCTGTGCCAGTATCTTGGGGAGCGCTTTCGCGATCCAGTGGAGGAAGACGGGACGATATGGACGGCGAAGTACGGCGACGGCGTCCGGTATCGGTTTCTGGAATCCCAGGAGGAAGAGAGGGAAGACTTTTACGGAATGTTCGGCGTGCTCTTTTACATCGGGGTGCTTCTGAGTATCGTGTTCACCATTGCCGCCGTGCTGATCATCTACTATAAGCAGATCTCGGAGGGCTATGAGGATCAGGCGCGCTTCGAGGTCATGCAGAAGGTTGGCATGACGAAGCGAGAGATCCGCAGAAGCATCAACTCCCAGCTTTTGACGGTGTTCTTTCTGCCGCTGGTCTTCGCGGCCCTGCACCTGACGTTCGCCTTTCCGCTGATCCAGAAGATCCTGCTGGCTTTCGGCCTGGACAATGTGCGGCTGTTTGCGGTTACCACCGCCGTCTGCCTGGCGCTGTTCGCCCTGTTTTACACCGTCGTCTACCGGCTCACCGCCAACGCCTACTATGCGATCGTAAGCGGCGCCAGGGAGGAGGATAGATGAAGGCAGGTCTCACGAAATTAAAGCTGCGAAAGCTTCTCTCCAACCTGGTCTTCTGGTGCGGCATGTTTCTGGTGGGCGTGATCGCGGTCCCCGCGGGGATCTGCTACATCCTCATCTCCCTGCTGATAAAGCTCACGGACCTGACGGTGAACAGAATTAACAGGAGAGGATAGAGGGCCTGTAAAAGCGGCGCGGCGCTGCCGGCTCGGGCGGCTCTTGGGTTGGCACAGGCAGTCCGTTTTTAGCATCTTTTTGACAATTTTTGGGTAAATTTTTCGGAAAAAAGATTAAGAATGGATTGTTCTTAATCTTTTTTGCGTATATAATGGAACTGTTGCCAGTTGACAGACGAAATGTGGCGAGCCGGCGGAGAAGGCTTGTAAAAACGGCGCGGAGAGGTCCGCGCGCAAGGTAAGAGAGACATGAAATTTATACTGAAGTATCTGAAAAAGTACCTGGGGATCATGGCGGTGGGAACCTTTATCAAGATCGTCGCCAGCATGGGGGAGCTCTTGATCCCCTATGTTCTGGAGCATATCATCGACAACGTGGTCCCCAGGAAACAGGTGAGCGCCGTCCTGATCTGGGCGCTGGTGATGATCGTCCTGGCGGTTCTGGTCAGGCAGTTTAACATCACGGCAAACCGCATGGCGGTGAGGGTGTCCAAGGACAGCAACTATGATATCCGGCGGGATCTCTTCTGGAAATCTCTGAATCTGTCCGGCAGTCAGGTGGACGAGATCGGTCTTCCCTCCCTGACGTCGAGAATGACTTCCGATTCTTATAATCTGCAGAACTTTATCCGCAGCGTCCAGACCATGGGGATCCGGGCGCCGATCCTGCTCCTGGGAGGGATCCTTGTGACCCTGGCCATGGACAGGAGGCTGGCTTTGATCCTCTGCACCATGGCGCCGCTGATGATCGCCATCATGGTATATATCTCATTAAAAGGGATTCCCTTTTACGAGAAAGTGCAGGCCAGCGTGGATGACATCGTCCGCATCATGCGGGAAAACATCACCGGGATCCGGGTGGTGAAGGCCCTCTCCAAGGAAGACTATGAGAAAAAACGGTATGAGAAGACCAACGACGAGATGACAAAGCGGGATATCACGGCGGGGGCGGTGATGGCGCTGCCGGGGCCCTTGGTGACAATGCTTCTGAACATCGGCCTGACGCTGGTGGTCTTTGTGGGCGCGTACCTGGTGAACCAGGGTGTTACGAAACCCGGCGTGATCCTGGCGTTCCTGACCTATTTCAATATGATGATGATGGGGACCATGGGCCTGAGCCGCGTGTTTATCATGATGTCCAAGGCAAACGCCTCTGCGGACCGGATTTCGGCGGTGATCTATCGGGAGGAGGATTTAAAGACGATCCCGGAGGACGAGGCGGCCCACACGGACCGGGAGGGCTATATCGTCTTTGACCATGTGACGTTCCGGTACGGGAGCGACGATCCCCTGGCGGGGCACGACCGTCAGAATTGCCTCACGGACATCGACTTTACGATGCAGAAAGGGGGCTCCCTGGGGATCATCGGCGCTACGGGTTCCGGCAAGACCACCATCGCAAATCTCCTGATGCGGTTTTATGACGCGGATCAGGGACATATCTTTTTGGATGGAAGGGACGTGCGCACTTATGAAAAGGATGAGCTGCACAATCTGTTCGGCGTGGTCTTCCAGAACGACGTGATCTTTGCGGAGAGCCTGCGGGACAATATCGCCTTTGGAAGAAAGGTGGACGAGGAAAGGCTCTGGGCCGCGGCGGAGGACGCCAGGGCGAAGGATTTCCTCTCGAAGTACGAGGACGGCCTGGACCATGAGGCGGTGATCCATGGGGCGAATCTGAGCGGCGGGCAGAAACAGAGGATCCTGATCGCCAGGGCGCTGGCGGCAAAGCCTAAGATCCTGATCCTGGACGATTCCTCCAGCGCTCTCGACTATAAGACGGATGCGGATCTGAGGAAGGCGATCCGGGAGAACTACGACGACGCTACCACGATCGTCATCGCTCAGAGGATCAGTTCCATCATGAGCCTGGACGACATCATCGTATTGGACGAGGGAGAGATCATCGGCCACGGGACCCATGAGCAGTTGATGCAGGACTGCAGTCTCTACCGGGATATCTACCGGACCCAGATGGGAGGTGTGTGACATGGCAGGATTGGATACGGTGTCAAGAAAGCCGAAGGACGCCAAGGGTACGCTCCTGCGGATGCTGTCCTATATCGGGCAGCGCCGGGCGGCGATCCTGGGTATCGTGCTTCTCTGTATCATCAGCAATCTTCTGGCGCTTCTTGGGCCCTCGCTGGCCGGCAGCGCTATCAATGAGGCCGCGGCGGGGGCGGGCAAGGTCAACTTTGACCGGGTGACCTACTATGCCGTGAGGATGTTGATCTGTTATCTGGCTTCCGCCGTGCTGACGATCTCCATCAACGTGGGCATGGTCTATGTGAGCAAGTGGATCTCCCGGAAGATGCGCCGGGATATCTTTGAAAAGCTGATGCGGCTCCCGGTGGGGTTCTTTGACAGGAATCAGGCCGGCGACATCATCAGCCGCGTCTCCTATGACGTGGACGTGATCGGAACCTGCCTTGCCACCGACGTGGTGCAGATTTTGACAAGCGCGGTGACGGTCCTGGGTTCCTTTATCATGATGGTGATCCTCTCGCCCCTGCTGGCGCTCACCGTGCTGGTGACGATCCCCATCGCCATCATCTACACGGCGAAGATCCGGAAGGTGACGCAGCCGCTCTTCTCCAAGCGGTCCAGAAATTACGGGAAGATGAACGGGTTTGTGGAGGAAATGCTCTCCGGGCAGAAGACCATACTGGCCTATTCCTATGAGGGCCAGGTCCAGGAGAGGTTTGACGGGATCAATAAGGAGGTTGCGGATTCCTATAACGAGGCGGAGTATTACGGGTGCAGCATGGGCCCTACGGTGAACGCCATCAACAACCTGGGCCTCTGCCTGATCGCGCTGTTTGGCTCCCTCCTTTATATGAAGGAGATGATCTCCCTGGGGCAGATCTCTTCGTTTGTGCTGTACTCCAGGAAGTTTTCCGGCCCCATCAACGAGATCGCGAACATCGTCAACGAGATCTATTCCGCGCTGTCTGCCGCGGAGAGGGTCTTTAACCTCCTGGACCAGGAGGAAGAACTGTCGGACGCGGAGGGAGCGGAGGAGCTTCAGAACGTCCGGGGGAACGTGGAGCTCTCCCATGTGTATTTCGGCTATGAGGGCGGCAAGACCATTATCCACGATTTAAACCTCCAGGCGGATGCCGGCAAGCTCATCGCCATCGTAGGACCTACCGGCGCGGGCAAGACGACCATCATCAACCTGCTGATGCGATTTTATGACGTGGACGAGGGAAGCGTTTTGGTGGACGAGAAGGACATTCGGAAATACACCCGGGAGAGCCTGCGAAAGGCCTACGCCATGGTTCTGCAGGACACCTGGGTCTTCCGGGGGACGATCTTTGAGAACATAGCCTACGGCAAGGAAGACGCCACGAGGGAGGAAGTCGAAGCGGCGGCGAAGGCGGCCAGGATCCACTCCTTTATCATGCGCCTGCCCAAGGGGTACGACACGGTGATCACCGAGGACGGGGGCAATATCTCCAAGGGCCAGAAACAGCTTTTGACCATCGCCCGGGCCATGCTCTACGACGCCCGGATGCTGATACTGGACGAGGCCACCTCCAATGTGGACACCAGCACGGAGCGGGAGATCCAGAAAGCCATGCGGGAGCTGATGAAAGACAAGACCTGTTTTGTCATCGCCCACCGGCTTTCCACCATACAGAACGCGGACAAGATCCTGACCCTGGATCACGGCGACGTGGTGGAGCAGGGGAGCCACGAACAGCTCATGGAGAAAAAAGGTTTTTATTACAGGCTTTATGCCTCACAATTTGAGTAGAAAGGCAGTATTTATGAGAATCTTACACTTTGAAGACGAGGCTTGTAAACATGCGGATGTGAAAAAGGCCGTGAACGCGGCGGGCCCGCAGGAAGTGGTCTGGGCGATGAATATGGAGGAGGGCTTTGCAAAGCTTCAGGAGGCGCAGCAGGAGGGAAAACCCTTTCAGGTGATCATCACGGACATGTGCTTCCCGCTTTTCGAAGGCGGCCAGGAAAGCATCCGGGCAGGGGAGGAGGTCATGGACGGCCTGGAAAAGAGGGGGCTGGACATCCCTGTGATCGTCTGTTCCTCCCTGAATATCCGCTCGCCCAGAGCTTACGGCAGCGTCTGGTATTCTCTCATCAGCGACTGGGATATGGAGCTGGCGGAGATGATCCGGAAACTGCAGAAGAATGCGGTGTGAAAGAAGGCAGCGGCACAGGCAGAATCGGAAATGAAAAGGCGGACGCGCCGGGCGCGGGAGTCTGCCGCAGGGCCGCGGGACAAAAAGATAGAATAGACAGAATGGGATAGAGTCGGAAAAGAGGTACATCGGAGATGAGAAAGATTAGGAAATGCCTTGTGCTCCTGGGATTGTGCGGGTGCCTGTGCCTGGGGGGAAAGGCGCTTCCTGCGGAGGCCGCGGAGATCCGGGAGATCCGCAGTCCCCAGGAATTACTGGACATGGCGGGGGATCCTTCCGGCAGTTATCGATTGATGGCGGACATAGATATGACAGGTGTGTCATGGGAGCCGATTGCCTTTTCCGGGAGTTTTGACGGGAACGGCTATGCGATCCTGAACCTGGAGATCGCCTCGGTGGGACAGGGCGTGGAAGATACTTATGACGGCAACCGGAAGGTTTACGACACGTCTTTCGCCGGTTTTTTTGACACCTTAAAAGGCGCGTCGGTGACGGGCCTTGATCTGATCAATCTGCGGATCGACGTGGACACCCAGCAGCCCTGCTTTATCGGCGGGATCGCCGGCTACATGGAGGACAGCGTCATTGAGGACAGCAGCGTCCAGGGGATCTTGCAGCTCAGGGCCTGCGACAGGATGTTCGGCGTGGGAGGCGTGATCGGGTACGGCTGCGGCAGTATCCGCAACACGGCTGCGGACGTGACCCTGGTCTGCATTGACACGGACGCCTCCACAAGGGACGAGCAGTTCATGGGAGGGGTCTGCGCGGCCGGCTATCCGGACGTCAACGGCTGCAGCGTGAAGATTGACGGTTATGACTCTGACCACGGCTACGTTCATGATGGCGGCCTGGTTGGGATGTATATTTTTTATCCCCAGGACGTAGGTTATTATGGCAGCATCACGGACAATTCCGTGACGGGACGGATCACTTTCTTTGAGGACAATACCAACCGCAGGGCATACTGCGACGGGTTCATCGGGGAGATCATGAACTGGAATTTCGAGAACGGAAGAAATGCGTCGGACTTTCAGCGCGACGAGCGGTTCGAGTATGACGTGGACCTCCTTCCCCACAGCTGCGAGAGAACGGCGGAGGGTGCCGCCGCCATTGTCTGGGAGGAGACGGTGACCGCCCCCGGGTGCGACAGCTTTGGCTATACCACCAGGAAGTGCAGCGTGGACGGCTATACGGAGACGGACGACTATACCTTAAAGAGCCATGACCTGACCTGGGAGACGGTGCGGGAGGCTACCTATGAGGAACCCGGCCTGGAGAGGGGAACCTGCAAAAACTGCGATTATTCCGAAGAGAGGGAGCTGGCAAAGCTGGAGCCTACGCCGACGCCCACCCCGGAAGCGGAGAGTGTGCCCGCGGAAGATTCGGAAACTCCCGGCCCGGGGGCTGAAGCGGCAGAGACAGAGGAGGGAAAACTTCCAGCGGTTCCTCTGACGGCGCTGGTGATCGGAATCGCCTGCGTGGTGACGGGGGTGATCCTGTCCAGCAGGAAAAGACATTCTAAATAAAAAAATGATGTGAGAATAGGGAAAGGGATCCGCCCGGCGGCAGGCGGGTCGGAAATGACGGAGAGGAGCGATAGGGATGGAGCAGGACAGATTTCAGAAGGATCAGGCAGAGGAATTACAGTGGAGACAGAGGATGGAGGAACTTGCCCGGCAGCAGGCGGACTACGCGAGAAAACAGTACAACTGGACCCGCGTATCGACGATCCTGAAGATCGTGATTTTGGCGGTGGTCATAGCTGGCGCGTTCCTGTGCGTGTCAAAGGTTACCGCTCTCGCAGGTCAGGCGCAGTCAGTTCTGACGGATCTTCAGAATGCATTGGGAAATCTGGAGAGCGCGGCGGAAAACTTGAAGAATTTTGCCTCCCAGGCCGGGTCTTCCTCCAGCGTGGATCTGTCAAAGCTGGAAGAAGCGATCAACGGGCTGCTCCATTTTTTTGAGTCGAATTTCAAGTTCCCCTCCCTGTAAAGGGAAAAAACAAGCTGCAGAAGTTTTATTGACAAAATTGTCTTTTGTGATACATTATTAAGTAGGGATGGCCGCGTAGTCCCTTGGGGACTGCCTGCGGGTGTCCTTTATGTACTATTCGCAGGAAAACGGAGAGGTATGGCCTAGAAGAAGACAATATAGTCTTTGCGGGCAAAAACAGGAGAGGAAGGTGCTTTATGGGGTTATTGGACATTTTTAAGAGAAAAAAGGAACCTATTCATTTTGAAGAGATCGATTCGATCGAAAAGGCGAAAGAGGCCTGCAAAAAGCGCAAATTGGAGAGGATGTATATGATTTCTCCCATATTCGGGGGCGCGGAGGATGACAGCAATGTTTTGTATGTACCGGTCGGCGTAAAGGGGCTGAAGAATTGTTACGACGCGATCCTTGAGGGGCTCGTGGCAGAGGGACAGGCTAAGACCTTTGACTGTACGCCCGAATACCGGGGAAACAGCGTTGTACCCTGCAAGCTCACCATCGTGTCCGGGAAGGACGGGAAGGAAGTGTACCGTCAGACCATCGACATCTGGTGAAAACTGGCGGAACTCTGTCCTGATCCGATTTGCGGCGGACAATATGGAAGGGCTGCTGAAAAAGATCAGCGGGCTGTAACGCCCCAACAAGATTTTTACAACAAAAAGAAGACGGTTCGCGCAAATGCCTTGATTTTTAAAGTGAATTGTGCGATACTGTATACAAAGGCAGTTTCCGATCTTTTCCAAAATATGAAATGACATTCTGTGTATGGTCGTTACATGTATTAGATGGGAAAGCGGTGCCGCCGGTTTTGATAATATGGCTGATGGCAGAAATGGATTTCGAGTCAACAGGTTCAAGGAGGGACGGCCTATGGGGATTAATGGGAGCACTACGGCGAGATCCGGTACAACCGATGATGCGGCGGGGAACGCCGCGCAGAAGACGAAACGCTGTTTCTGATTGAGACAGCACGATGTTCCTGAAAATGGTCCTTAAGAAAGGTGATGACGATCATGAGTTTCAATTTTTCAAGTTTGTTTTCTAATAACTCCAATACATTTGGGAGTACGAATTGGTTTTCCGATTGGTACAGTATCAAGAACGGCAGTTACGGCAAGCTGATGAGGGCGTATTACAACACTCCCAGCAGTTCCAATACGACGGCCGCCAGCAGGAAGAGCAGAACAAGCGACGTCGTGGATCAGATCATAGAGGAGAAAAAGAATCCGAAGGTTTCCGAGGAGACGCAGGCGGCCAATGAACATTTGTCAACGGCGATCTCAACCCTGAAGAATACTGTTACGACCCTGCAGAACGCGAATACTTACACTGCTTCCGAGGACGGAACCAGCGCGGCGGAAAAAGTGGTGTCCGCAGTGAAGGATTATGTCTCCCAGTATAACGACACGGTCAATACGGCGAAGGAATCCACATTGGCGAACAAGACGGCTCATGTGGCCGGGATGATGAGAAGTTCGGCGACCAACGCGGATAAGCTGGCGGAGATCGGGATTACGGTGAACAGCGACGGGACCCTGCAGTTAAACGAGGACAAATTAAAGGCCACGGATATCTCCAAGGTTCAGGATCTTTTCTCCAAGGACAATGTGATCAGCTATGGCTCCACGGTGATGTCCCGGCTTGGCTTTGCAAGCGTTTCCTCCGGTTCCGTAAAGAGCACGGAAAAAGAGACGGAAAAGCAGGACAACACGGTTTATGAAGGCGCGTCTTCCCTGAAGACGGACATCGAAAAGCTGACTTCCGGTTCCCTGTTTGAAAAGGTAAAGGGCGAGGACGGCAAGACGGGGTACGACATCGAAAAGATCTTTTCCGCGGCAAAGAGCTTTGTTGGCAATTACAACCGCATGCTGGAATCCGCAGGCTCCAGCTTTAACTCCGGCGTGATGTCGAATCTGGCGAGCATCCTGGAAAAGACGGAGAAGAATAAGAGCGCGCTGAAGGAATTTGGAATCAGCGTGGACAATAAGGGCAGGATGAAGATCGACGAGGATGCCTTTAAGAATTCCGATATGTCCAAGGTACAGAAGTTCTTTAAGGACTATGGGTCTTCCATCTCTTCCAATGTGTCGTTGGTAAATTACTATATGACGACGCAGGCCGATGCCTCCAATGGCTATACGCCGGACGGCATGTATAACCCGCTGGCAGACAACCGCTATAATACCTTCGTGTAGAAAAACGGCTGACGGCGGCAGAATCGGCAGATTAAAATGACAGAGTGAACAGGATGGGCGGCACACGCAGAAAAGTGCCGCCCGTTTTCTATCCTATTGCCTGTTGTGCAAAGAGAATTTCTGTGTTATAGTATCCTTATCTTATTTTTTGGATGTCTGATGTTTCAGACTGTGAGTTTCAAGCTTTTCTGAATTGTCTGAAGTTCTGGTGAATATCAAAGCGTATCCCAAGGCATGCAATCAAGGATCCTGTCTGACAGGGAATGAATTGTGGAAGAAATTACGGGTCGGAGAGTGCATAAGAGTGTAAATTTCGAGGAGGAGTATGGATGAACGGGGAAAATACGGTTGTTGGGGGAAAGTATCGGCTTCTGCGCGTGATCGGCAGAGGGGGCGTTTCCAAGGTATATCTGGGGGAGGCGCTTGCGGACGGAAAGCGGTATGCGGTGAAGGAGATGGACTGGGTTCCGGATCAGGCGGCAGGATTGGGAAGAGGGGATAAGCGCGCCGCCGGACAGGACGCCGGCAGGGGAATGTGGATGGAGATCCGGATGCAGCAAAAGCTGCATCACCCGGCCCTGCCCCATATCTGGGACGCCTGGGAGGAGCGGGGAAAGATCTATATTGTGATGGATTATGTGGAGGGCGTTCCCCTGGACCGGCTGCTGCGGGAGGAAGGGGCAAGGCCCCTGGACCAGGCGCTGGACTGGGGGCTCCAGCTCTGCAGGGCCCTGCTGTATCTGCACAGTTTTCAGCCGCCCGTGATCTACCGGGACATGAAGCCCGCCAATGTGATCCTGCGGGAGGATGGGAGACTGGTGCTGCTGGACTTCGGGGCGGCGAGGCAGTACCGGGCGCGCAAGAGGCGGGACACGGTGCCGCTGGGAACCCCGGGGTATGCGGCGCCGGAGCAGTACCGGGGCAGGCAGAGCGACGTCAGGACGGATATCTATTGCCTGGGAGTGACCCTGTACCACATGCTCACGGGGCATGACCCCGGGGAGCCGCCCTATCGGATCTGCGGGATCCGGGAGTGGAACCGGGGACTGCCCAGGAGACTGGAACGAGTCGTGAAGAAGTGTACGGCGCAGCAGCGCTGGCGGAGGTATCGGAGCTGCGAGGAAGTGATCAGGGCGCTGGAGCGCTGCCAGGGGAGAAAGAGATAGGGGCTAAGCAAACCGGTTCGACAGATGGGTGACAAGCATTCCGAACTGTGTTATAGTAAGAGCGTGAGCGCAAGAGACAAGGAGAAAGTCGGAGTGATAAAGGAGGTTGTACCATGGCGGTATTAGCGCTGCGGCCGGAGTATCCGTACGCGTACGAGACACACCTTCACACCAGCGAGGGAAGCGCCTGCGGGAGAAGTTCCGGGGCGGAAATGGCCAGGGCGTGCAAGGAGACCGGGTATGCGGGGATCTTTGTGACGGATCATTTTTACCACGGAAACACGGCGGTGGACCGGAGCCTGGGCTGGGAAGACTGGGTAGAGGGTTACTGCAAGGGGTATGAGAACGCCAAGGCGGAGGGAGAGAAGATAGGGCTTCAGGTGTTTTTCGGCTGGGAGCAGTCTTATCAGGGCACGGATTTTTTGATCTATGGGCTGGATAAGGCCTGGCTGAAAGCGCACCCGGAGATCCGGGATTGCACGGTGGAAGAGCAGTACCGGCTTGTAAAGCGGGACGGCGGCATGGTGATCCACGCCCACCCTTACCGGGAGGCGGACTATATCCCGGAGATCCGGCTCTTCCCGGAGTTCGTGGACGGCGTGGAGGTGGTCAACGCCTCTCATGCCAGGAGGGGTGTCGGGGTGGACGGTCTTTCGGAATTTGACAGAAGGGCGCTGGCGTATGCCAGGGAATGGGATCTTCCCCAGACAGGGGGCTCCGATATCCACAGCGTCGCCCTGTTCGGCGGGGGCATGGCGTTTTCTCGACGACTGGACTCCGTGAAGGACTTCATGGACGCGGTTCTCTCGAGGGAGGGGATCGTCCTCAGGGCGGATCCCGGTTTTCCGGGACTGGGCGGGAGATAAAGGAAAAAGATAATCCTTGCATATCCCCCGGCTTTTCGCTATAATAGCAGGTGTCGATTTCAATCAATTTCTGATAAAACGGAATGGGTATCACAAAGAGGAGGAAAACTATGATCGAGCTTATGCAGGGCGGCGCGTACCTGATCAACGGCGCGGAGATCGTGCCGGACGACGCCGAGGCTCCCGCGGCCATCGCGGCGAAGACCGGAAAGAAGACAACGAAGGAGGAAGCGGCGAAAAATACCATCGCCTACCGGATCCTGGAGAGCCATAACACTTCCGGAAACATGGAAAAACTGAAGATCCGCTTCGACAAGCTGACCAGCCACGACATTACTTTCGTGGGGATCATCCAGACGGCCAGGGCTTCCGGACTGACGAAGTTCCCCATGCCCTATGTCCTCACCAACTGCCACAATTCTCTGTGCGCGGTGGGCGGCACCATCAACGAAGATGACCACATGTTTGGTCTGACCTGCGCGAAAAAGTATGGCGGCGTCTATGTTCCCCCTCACCAGGCGGTGATCCATCAGTACGCCAGGGAGATGCTTGCCGGCGGCGGAAAGATGATCCTGGGAAGCGATTCCCATACCCGGTACGGCGCTCTGGGCACCATGGCCATGGGCGAGGGCGGCCCCGAGCTGGTGAAGCAGCTTTTGAACCAGACCTATGACATCAATATGCCGGGCGTTGTGGGCGTATATCTCACCGGCGCTCCCGTGAAGGGCGTAGGGCCCCAGGACGTGGCTCTGGCCATCATCGGCGCGGTGTTTAAAAACGGTTATGTCAAGAATAAAGTGATGGAGTTCGTAGGGCCCGGCGTGTCCAGCCTCTCCGCGGATTTCCGGATCGGCATCGACGTGATGACGACGGAGACCACCTGTCTTTCTTCCATCTGGAGGACCGACGAGGAGATCAGGGAGTTCTATGAGATCCACGGCAGGACCGAAGATTTTGAAGAGCTGAATCCCGGCCAGGTAGCCTACTATGACGGCATGATCAAGATCGATCTCTCGGAGATCCGGCCCATGATCGCCATGCCTTTCCATCCCAGCAATACATACACCATCGAGGAACTCAACGCGAACTTGATGGACATTCTGGACGAGACGGAAAAGCGCGCCCAGGTGAGTCTGGACGGCGCTGTGGAGTACAGCCTGAAGGATAAGGTGAAGAACGGACGCTTCCTGGTGGATCAGGGTATCATCGCGGGCTGCGCCGGCGGCGGATTTGAGAATATCTGCGCGGCAGCGGATATCTTAAAGGGGAAATACATCGGCTCCGACAGTTTTACGCTCAGCGTGTATCCCGCCTCCATGCCCGTGTATATGGAACTGATCCGGAACGGCTGCGCGGCATCGATCCTGGAGACCGGCGCCGTGATCAAGACGGCGTTCTGCGGCCCCTGCTTCGGCGCAGGAGACACCCCCGCGAACAACGCCTTCAGCATCCGCCACTCCACCAGGAACTTCCCCAACAGGGAGGGCAGCAAGCTCCAGAGCGGCCAGATCTCTTCCGTGGCGCTGATGGACGCAAGGTCTATCGCGGCTACTGCGGCCAACAAGGGGTATCTGACTCCCGCCACAGACTTTGACGGCGAGATCGGTAAGTACAAGTATCATTTCGATGCGAACATATACGCCAACCGCGTGTTTGACTCCAAGGGCGTGGCGGATCCGGACACGGAGATCCAGTTTGGCCCCAATATCAAGGACTGGCCCATGATGGGAGCGCTTCCCGAGAACCTGGTGCTCCGCGTCGTCAGCGAGATCCACGATCCCGTCACCACTACCGACGAGCTGATCCCCTCCGGGGAGACTTCCTCTTATCGCTCCAATCCTCTGGGGCTGGCGGAGTTTACCCTGAGCCGGAAGGATCCCAATTATGTGGGCCTGGCAAAGGATATCCAGAAAGCGGAAAAGGCGAGAATGGCCGGGGAGCATCCCTGCCAGGCGCACCCGGACGTAAAGCCCGTGATGCACGCTGTAAAGACCCTTTTCCCAGACGCAAACCACGAGAACACCGGCTTTGGCTCTACGATCTTCGCAGTCAAGCCCGGGGACGGTTCCGCCAGGGAGCAGGCCGCTTCCTGTCAGAAAGTGCTGGGCGGCTGGGCGAATATCGCCAACGAGTACGCTACAAAGCGCTACCGCTCCAATCTGATCAACTGGGGCATGCTGCCCTTCCTGATCCATGAGGGCGAGCTTCCCTTCAAGAACCTGGATTATTTGTTCCTGCCCGGTATTCGGAAAGCCGTAGAGGAAAAGGCGGACGTGATCAAGGCGTATAAGGTGGATGCAAAAGCGGAAACCCTGACCGAATTTGAACTCCGTCTGGGCGAGCTCACGGACGAGGAGCGCCAGATCATTTTGAAGGGCTGCCTGATCAACTACAACAGAGTATAAGGAGAGAGCGATGCAGTTCAATCAAAAGGTATCTAACCCGTTGCTGTGTGGGGCGATCGAGGCAATGCACGCCGATTCCAACAGTAAGACCCATACGCTCGTGCTGGACGAGATCCCGAGGGCCACATTTCTCTGCCCCGGAACGGTTTCCCTGCCCCCCGTAGAGGATGAAAACGGAGAGCTGAAACTGCAGGACGGCTGCCAGGTGCAGTATAAGATGCTGCAGAATTCCCAGGGGAAGCCGCTGCTCATGGCGTTCACCAGCGAGGACCAGATGCAGCTGTGGAAGGATAAGACCGGCAATCAGAATTGTTATGGGTTCGCCTGTCCTTTCCCGGATTATGTGATGTTGCTCATGAACAAACTGCCGGACGGGACTTATGGACCGGCCCAGGGCTTTGTGATCGATCCCTACGGCGCGGACCTTGTGGTGGACAGGGAAATGGTGGCCAACATTCTGTTTCGCGAGAAGGAAAGAAAAAGAAACTAAAGTATTTGAATGTTAGTGTCGATATACTTGATACAGGAGGTTCATTAGGCCGATGAACCTTTAAGTAAGAGCGACACCACGGATGGTATTTGGACTGGGAACGGATTCCCCTGGACGAATGCCATCTTTTTTTGTGAGGACAGGGAAGGAATTCATGGAAATGGCCCCGGAAAGTTCCGGCGCAGGTTTACGGAGAAAGCTGCGGGCGGAGAAGAAGGGGTGGGTGTCTCAGAAGGAGACTGCAGAAAGGATTGAGAATTGATTCCAGTGTTGTAGGAATGGAGTCCGCGAGAAGCTATCACGCTTCGGGCGCCTCTGTCAGGCGCTATGGGGTAAGGGATTACCGTGGTAATTTAGGAAATAACGCGTCCTTCGGGAATGCCCTGGAGGAGACCGCCGTGGGAGCCGGCAAGGAGGAGACAAAAAAGGAAAATTCGGATCAGACAGTGGAGAAGGATACCAGGGAGAACAGTCTGGAAGACCTGCAGAAGCGTTTCGGCATCCGGCCCAGATCTCTGGGGACGTTTCGGAGGAACGGCAGCGTTCTGGAGGATCTGCACCAGACCACGCTGCGGTACATCCTGGATCTGCTGTTTGCGGGAAGGGACGGCGGGATGAACCGCTGGATGGAGAATTACGGATACACGGAGGAAACCTCCTTCCAGGAACAGGGGTGGAACAGCTCCGGCGGGGTCTGGGGTTCGAAATGGACCCTCACTAAATCCCAGCCCACAGCTTTTTATCAGGAGAGCTGGTATGCGGAGCAGGAGAGCGTCAGCTTTTCCACCATGGGGACCGTGAAGACCTCGGACGGCCGGGAGATCCATTTTAACGTGGACGTCGGTATGAGCCGTTCCTTCGAACAGTATTTCAAACAGGAGGTGCAGCAGGCAAAGGTGAAGCTCTGCGATCCTCTGGTGATCAATCTGGACGTGGGTTCCGCGGAGCTTCAGGATCAGAAATTTTTCTTTGACCTTGACGCGGACGGCGAGGAAGACGAGATCGCCATGCTGGGGAGCGGCAGCGGGTATCTGGCCCTGGACAGGAACCAGGACGGAAAGATCAACGATGGCAGCGAGCTCTTTGGCACCTCCAGCGGGGATGGTTTTCGAGATCTCGCCCAGTACGATCAGGACGGGAACGGCTGGATCGATGAAAACGATGAGATCTGGTCGAAACTGAAGATCTGGACGAAAAACGAAAAGGGCGAGGATGTGCTTTACACCCTGAGGGACAAGGGCGTCGGCGCCATCTACCTCGGCAGTGCGTCCACGGATTTTTCCCTGGTGGGCCAAAACGGCGATACCAACGGCATGATCCGCAAAACCGGCATCTTTCTCTATGAGAACGGAACCGCCGGGACGGTGCAGCACCTGGATGTGGCGAAATACAAAAAACAGGCATAGAAGATCAGAAATTTTATTTATCACAGGGCTTCTTTGGCATTATGCGCCGGAAGAAGCCCTGTGTGTTTGACGGGATCTTCCGCGCGGCTTTGCAGACGGCACGGGATAAACTGCGGCTGATGCTCGATCTGTCAATTAAAATTCTGTATTTTGTATAAAATTTCTCTTCATGGCAACAATAGATTCCAAAAGGAAATTCCATTCAATGGGAAAGCATTTATTTTATGCAGAAAGGAATGTTGTTATGAAGAAAGATAATCAAAGCAATATCAGGCGCGAGCGGATCCTCATGTTGACGTCTTCCGCATTGGTGCTCGGAGCGTTGACCCTGACGGGCGTGTACATGAGAAACCAGACGAAACAGTCCCAGGACGACGGATATACCATTGACTTTGACGCTCTGGAAAACCGGGCGGAAGATAAGATGAAAGAGATTGCGGAGAACGATCAGGCAGGGCTGTCGGAAGATATGTTCGCCGAAGTGCCCCAGGATGATCTGGACTATACGCCCATGGAGGCCGGTTCAGACGATATCAAGATCCCCGGACTGACGGAGCAGACGGAAAATAAGGTGGACGGCAGCAGGAGCGAAGGAATGAGCGAGGGAACCGGAAAGCCTTCAGATCAGGGGAACAATCCCGCAAAAGACATTCCGAAAGAAGATCCTGTCGAGGAGAATCTTCCGGAACAGACACCGGGCGATGCGGGAAATCTCTCCGGCGACGGCCTTTCAGAGCAGGAGGGGCTTGTGAATGGGAATGGTTCCCCTGCTGACGGGGAGACTTCCGCAGAAAATGATCCCAACGGGGAACCTTCTTCACAGGAGACTCTGGCGCAGAGTCCGATCCTCCCGGAAGACCTTCACTTTTCGGCTGATACCATGATGAAGCCGGTGAGCGGCGAGCCTTTGATCGATTACAGTATGAACGGCACCGTATATTTTAAGACGCTGGATCAGTATAAGTACAATCCGGCTGTCGTTTATTCCGCGGCCCAGGGCGAGGAGGTAAAGGCCTGCACTACGGGGCGGGTCATCAATATTTACAACAGCGCGGAGCTGGGACATGTGCTGACCATGGATCTGGGAGACGGTTATCAGGCGGTGTACGGACAGCTGGAAAATATTTCGGTTCCCATCGGCGCGGTGGTGGAGGCTGGTGCCAGTCTGGCCCATGTGGCGGCCCCCACAAAATATTACAGCCTGGAGGGGTCCAATCTCTATTTCCAGCTTTTAAAGAATGGCGAGGCGGTGGATCCGCATACTTTTTTCTAAGCGGACGAATCGGCATATTTCAGGACAGATTCGAAAGAAGCCCGAATATGGGCTTCTTTTTCTGCATATAGATGAAAAAAGACTTGAGGAATACGAAATATGAAAAAAAGAGTCATCCGTATCGCGGCGCTTGTGCTTGTGCTGCTGTGCATGCTGGCAGGCTGCACCGGGGAGAAACGGGAGAAATTGCGGGACCTGGAGGCAACCATTCTGTCGGAGGAAGCCCTGCCGGCGGAACTGAAGGAGATCATTGATGAAAAGAAGGCCCTTCCTTTTCAGATCACCTTCTCGGACCGGGAGAAACTCTACATCTGTATCGGCTACGGAAAACAGGAGACGGGAGGCTACAGCATTACCCTGAACGACCTGTACCTGACGGAGGGCGCGGTCTATGTCAGCACCACGCTGTTAGGGCCGGACGTGTCCCAGCAGGCAAAGAAAACGGCCACCTACCCGTACATCGTCATTCAGACGGAACTGGTAGAGCAGCCGGTGATCTTTGAGTAAGGGGACCTTATTTCGCGGAAAGGCCGATCTGTTCCCCATAGATCTCCCTGTCCTGGGCGTAGGTCTCAGAGATAATGCGCTGAAAATAGGCGCCTACATTTTTTCTATCTTCCTTTGTCAGGTCCGCCATGAAAACCGGCTTCCCGTAGTGGATGACCACGGTTGCGGGGCGGATCTTCGGCAGATGGTCCTCGAATATAGCGGCAGTGTTCAGGAGGGTTATGGGAACCACCGGCACGCCGCTTTTTTCTGCGATCTTAAAGCTGCCGTCGTGGAAGGGAAGAAAGCTGCCCTCCTCCTTGTTGCGGGTACCCTCCGGAAAGATACAGATGGAGATGCCGTTCTTTTCCTTTTCGATGGCGGAAAGGATGGTCTTGAGCCCTTCCTTTACATTGTCGCGGTCCAGAAAGAGACAGTGCAGGTTTTTCATCCACTGGCTCAGCAGGGGCCAGCTCAGCATCTCTTTTTTAGACACATAGCCGGTGGGCCTGGGAACCCGGACATAGGTGAGCAGGATGTCGAAATAACTCCGGTGATTCGCCACATAGAGGACGGGAGTATCTTTTGGAACGTTCTCCTCCTCCAGCACGATGGCCTTAGCCCCGGCGATCCGGAGCACGCAGCGGAAGGCCCAGTTCACAATGGCCAGGGAGGACCTGTTCTTTACATCCATGTTGAATTTTCCAATGATCCACTCCGCCAGCATCAGGGGAATGGAGAGGACCAGAAACAATACCACAAACAGCACGACTAAAATAAAGCGTATCATAGCTTCCTCCACACATATTCAGATCGTTGCCGATCTTTTCCTATTGTGAACGATTTCCCTTAGGATGTCAAGGGGCACGAAGACATATTCCTCCAGGAGGTTCATTTCTAATCCGGTGTCGGAAGTCTGATGACCCGTTCGATGAAAGCATATATGGGAATGATGTTTTCAAAATATAAGCAGGAGAGAAAGTTTAATGAACAAGCAGAGGAGAAATTTAATGAAAATATGGTAGGCAAAACGGCGTGATCATGGTATGATGTCAGAGGGGGAGGAATACCTTGATGATTGAACTGACGGAATATATCCACGCGCAAAAGGAAATCCGGCAAGCAGATATTTCACTCCAAAGCATTTTTCCGCTGCGAAGCTCGTGACGGTTATGGGGCTTGAATAGATGTGAAAAAGATATGTCATGCACAGAGATATACAGGTGAGGCAAACAAGGTTTCTTTAGGCGGCATGGAAACTGGAGGGTCAAATAGATGCTGATTTCTGCCCGTAATATTACAAAAGTTTACAAAGATAAGAAAGTTCTCGATGTCAGGGAACTGTCCATTGAGGAAGGCAAAATTTATGGATTGGTCGGTGAAAACGGAGCCGGGAAAACCACCCTCATTCGTTTGTTGTCCGGTTTTCTGCGGCCGGACAGCGGCGAGATTCAGAAGGACGAAAAAATACGGATGGGACTTATGATAGAAAGACCGGCGATAGACCCTGGTCTGACCGCAAGGGAGAACCTGCTCTGGCTGTCGAAGGTGTATGGATTCGACGATTGTATGGACGCGATGGAACTTCTAAAACTCGTACAATTAGACGAGGTCGCGGATAAGAAAGCCCGGTTTTATTCTCTGGGTATGAAACAGCGCCTTGGAATTGCAATGTGTCTGCTCAACAAACCGAAACTTTTGATGCTGGACGAGCCGATGAATGGACTGGATCCCAAGGGAATGATCGATCTGAGGAAGGTCCTTTATGATATCAACAGCAGGGGGACAACGATCCTGATTTCCAGTCACATTCTGGGTGAATTGTTTAAGCTGGCCACGGATTTTATTTTTATCAAAAAGGGAGAAATTATTGCGGAAAAAAACAGCGGGGAACTGGAAGATTTCATGGGGCATGTATATGAGATGTCAACCAGCGATAATGAAAAAGCTGTGCAGATCCTGGAGGGTGAATTACACTGCGGGGTTCGTTCTTCGGAAAATGTCCTTTATTTTGACCTGGCCGGGAACGAGCTCCTCCCGCTGTCAAAAAAATTATCGCAGAACGATATCTATATTTTGAAACTGAAAGAGCAGGAATTTGACATTGAAAAATGCTATTTGAAAATAATGGGGGAAGTATGAAAAATATTATAAAGTCGGATTTATATTACTATTGGAAAAACATAAAGTATTTTTTTGCCGCGGGCGTAATACTCCTCCTATATTTCGGAATTGGCGGGATCGGAGTGAATACGCACGATTACAAAGGAGAGACTGATTTTGTCTATCAGATGTTACAGCTGATATTTCAGCAAAATTTTTTATATACTGTGGTTGCCAATATTATCCTGGTAAGTGTCATGCAGGGAAAGATACAAGCGAATCGCTTCTATATGTATCAGATGATGAATGCTCGTACAGAAGAAGTCCTGTTTTCAAAATACGCGATTCAGTTTCTTTTTAATTTCCTATTGTGCGCGGTAACCTATGGAATGGCTGTGGGAATCCTGTCTTTTGCCACGCATCAAAATCTGTACCTGGCGTTTTTGAAAACTCCACACTGCCTTTTGGTCATAGCAACTGAGATCATACTTCTGTTTAATTTTACAATACAGACGGTTTCTATTGTTCTTTGGGTAAAAAACGGTATTTTTGGAGCCATTTTAAACTGGCTCATCATAACAACGACAATGCTGCCGGTATTGTTGTGGCCCACATATGGGGAATGGCCTGTCTTGCTGCGCATTTCAGAGTGGCTGCTCCCGGGACAGATACAACTGGTCGTGATGCAGGATATGGCTTATGGGATTATGGTAAAGAGCGTGATCACGACCGTTGTGAAAACGATCCTATTTTGGTTCCTTACGGTTTCTGTTGTAAAAAGGAAGGAGTTTACATAACGGAAACCCTGCCCGCGAAGTCCCTCGTTTGGTTTGTGTCCGTCCTGCCTGGCGCGTTTCGGAGCCGCCAGGCGGTAGGAGAGGACTTCCAGCATGCCGGAAAGCCTTAAAAACACCGGGAATGGGCGCAAAACGGGATATCAGGGATTTTGTTTCGCATAACTGATCTTCAGCGTTGTTTCCGGCAGGGACACTCCCTCGCTGCGGGTAATGCTGTGTATGTCATCCGCTGAAAATCCGATGGTCTCCCCGTTTTTCAGCACCACATCGCCTTGCAGCACATAGAGCACTAAGTTCAGCAGAAAATTGCGAAGGTCAGAGGGCTGCGCATCTGCGTCCAACACCTCCATCTCGTCTTTCCCAAACTGTTTCATGCCGTAAGTGTAACAGCACATGCCGCCCTCCCTGCGATACAGGCCAAACCATATCCAGTTGAGGACAGGCAGGCTGCCGTTTTTCATCACATCTGCGCCTGCCGTATAAAAATTCGGCTCAAAAACGGTGCCGCTGGAATAGATGCCAAGAATGTTTTTCTGTTTGCAGCAGCAGTGCAGCAGCTTGACAAACAGTTCTCCCTTTTTAAGTATGTCCTGCTCCGGTCCAAATCCCCCCAATACGATCACCATGAGATGGGCCTGGTGGGATTTCGTGGTTTCCACTGCCTCCGGCCACATATAATTGTTGGCGGCATTCAGTTCCGCCTCGCCGTGCGGCACGGGGGTGGGCATTAACGCGATGGAGGCCATCATGGTGCCGACGGAAAACACCAGGCTGTCCTCCTTGGCGTCGCCGTTCTCCGACGCATCCAGACCCCATTCCTCTTTCAGGTCGAAGATCAGCTGCGCTTTATCCCAACTGTTGTCTGATAAAAGCGCAAAGCCTACAAAATTACCGCCCTGTTGTTTCGGTTTTGTGTCATTTTCAGACGGCGCGTTTTTCTTTTTCAGTTTGTCAAAAAATCCCATTGTATTTTCTCCTTCCGATTTGGCGTCTTATTCCGCATAGAGTACCGCCAGGATCTCTTCGGCTGTGGCATCCAGGCGCAGGGCGCATCATTCCGGCCGGCCTCCAGTCTGATAGAAGCTCCTAGGGACTTTTCCGGAGGGGATTGCCCTGCTCTATCAACTACTCCCTAAAAATAAAGCTTTCCCTTGGGCCCATGTAGCTCTCTTTCAGGCTTGTTCCCTTCGGATATATCGCAATTTTTTCAAGCACGATCGCGGGGCTGGCGGCATAGAATTTAAGCTCGTTTAATCCCTTTCTGCAGATGATCGTGCCGTCGGTTATCTTGACATGGTCGGTCGCTTCGCGGCTCCACTGAGTGCTCAGGAAAAACTGCTTTTCGGGCTCGATTACGGTGTTCGCCGTCTGAAGTTCACCGTTCACGGCAAAGCAGATATACTGCTCCCGCTCGTAAACCACCGGCGTTGAGGCTTCGAGCCAGAATCTGATGTTGTACTCGCCGTCGTCGTTTGTCAGAAATCTGTAGACTGCATACGGCTTTTCAGCAAGTCGCATAAAATCTGTCGTCACGGGAAATGCCTTTATTGCGCTGCCCTCTCGAGTGCAGGGTGTAAGCCGCTTGAAACCGCCGTCGGGGGTATCATACTTTTCCTGATAATTTGCAGCTTTCATACAGATGTACCCATCGTTTTCAATAAACATGTTTTTGGGAATGTCATTGCGGTTTGCGGCTTCAACGAATATCTGCGCCTGTGCGGGGAAATCAGCGCCGCGAACCGTAAAGCTGCCGAGCTGCCTGCCAATCAGTTTTTTTCGGTCGATATACAGGGTTATTCTCTCACAAAGCGTAACCTCGCTGCTCATCTTCGAAAATGACATCCAATCGCACTCTGTCGAGATCTCAAAGCTCATCGGTGAAATCCCGGCGCAGGTTATATCAAATTCTATATTGCTTATGTCCTGCCTGAGTGCGTCACTCCAGACAAGCCGATTATCAAATGTCGCAAGCCCCGTGACATAGCGCTCGTCGTCGGCTTTCGAGATTATCATGCGCTTTGTGTTCGCGGGTTGAACATATCTCATTATCGGGTATTGATTGTTTGCATCGTCCCATGTAGTGAAACCGATATGCTCCGATGCTCCAAAGCCGAAGTATCGTCCGCTGTCAATCCTGTGATATTCTTCGGTCAACGCTTGATCCGCAGCGATACATCCGCGTATCATATCCGCCGTGGTATTGGCAGTTAGCCTGTTTTGCGAAGCGTAGAGCCTGTTTTTAGCCGCAAGCACCCACATCTTGATGAGATTCGCCGTCCCGCAGACAGGGTAATAAACAAGCTCCCAAAACGCTCCTAAAATATTCTCGGGGCATCGTTCCTTCAGCTCGTTGCAGATATCCAAGAGTCGCTGACTGATTGAAAGCACCTCATCGGCTTCTCTGAAATTAACGGGGTGATATGTCAGATCGTTTATTTTTTCATGTTTTCTGCGCGACAAAAGCGAGGTATAGCCGATTATCACCTCAAAGATTTTCTCGCAGTCGGCATCACAAAAAGCATTTGCGAAACTGCGCTTTATCCACATTTTTGTGTAATCGTTCGTTGTCTCGGGACCTTTGCCCCATTTTTCAATATCATATGCAAGATCCAAAAAGTAAGACAGCCCAAGCTCCTGTGTGCCGATGTCTCCGACATTCGTCACCCAAATCTCCCGAACGCCGTATTCATATGCCATAGTCATCTGTTCCCACACTTTCGGAAGGTATGTCGAGCCTATCCATTGGTAGGAGTGCGGCCCACCGTGCATATCCATGTGGTAGTACATTCCATAGCCGCCATTGTGTGAACGCATTTTTTCGGAGGGCAGAGTGCGGGTAGAGCCGTGATTATTGTCCGAGAGCATAAGTGTTACGCCGTCCAGCTCCGGGTCGCCCATAAGTCCTTCAACACCCTTGCCGCCGTAGAAAAATTCCTCGACCTCAGTAAAAAGAACCATCTGTCTCGGTACTTTTGTCAAATCGGAATTTACTGTCTTGCGGATTAGCTGATTCTGTGTTTTCAGCACATTCCTAAGAAGCTCAATATTGTCCGCAAGGGTCGCGTCCTCGCCTAAAATCGCCGTGTCATTCTCACCGCGCATACCCATTGTAATGACATTTTCAAATTTAGAGTTGCGTATCAGTCCGTCACGCCAGAACTCGGTTATTCCTTCCGGATTAGAAAGAAAACTCCATGCGTCGCCGTATTTTGAATCCTTTCCGCGCACCTTGCCGTATTCGTTCCCGCTTCTGCAGCAAGGCTCATGGTGCGAGGTGGACATTACAATGCCCATGTCATCGGCAAGCTGTGCGCTCAGAAGTCCGGGACCGTCCAGCGAAAAGTCGCTCGCCCACATTGCGGGCCAAAGGTAATTTCCTTTGAGCCTTAAAAGTAGCTCGAATATCCGCTCGTAGCACTTGGCGTTGATGCCGCCGAAATGAGTGTTTGCCCAGGTGCCGAACGCGGGCCATTCGTCATTGATAAAAAATCCTCTGTATTTTACGGAGGGTTCTTTTGATACGCAGTCGGTATTTTCCAGGATAATCTCTGTCCGCATTTCCGGACGGATATTGCACCAGTTTACAAAAGGTGAAACACCCATGAGTTCGGAAAGGTGATAAAGCCCATAGACGGTCCCCCTGCGGTCGCTGCCAACGATAATGATCGCAGAGTCAATGCCGTCAAGTGGTCGGGATACCGTCGTAAAAGAATAAACCTCCCATTTGTTTTTAACCTGGGAAAGGTCAATTTTGCCGCTGTCGTTCAAATCCAAAATTAATTTATCCTCAACTGTACCGAAAATAACAGCTGTCTTTGCATCTTCACCCATTGACATTTCAGAAACGACATCGCCGAAAATAAGCCCCAGATCGCGCATAATGTTTTGAGCGGCGATAAGCGCTGCTTTTGGCGTAGCATCGTCATGGAGAAATCTTGTGTTTATATCAAGCTTTATCTTCATAATTCCATTCCTTTCTGCAGTATCACTATTTTGTCACAATTTATATAAGTATATTACCATGTCTGCCATTCAATATCAATCCATTTTCTGTGGCATATAATACATCTGGCGCCGGCGGAAAGTTATCCGTTGACTTCTAATAGGGGCTATGTCATAATTTCCTTGTAAATATTTCAATATAAAGGGGGATTTCAGATGCTTCTGATCCGGAACGGTTATATGATAGACCCAAAGAGCGGGACTGAAGGGTATTATGACATCCTGACGGAGGGAGAGAAGATCCTTTGCATAAAGGAGAGGATAGACGCCCCGCCCCGGGAGGCAGAACTTCTGGACGCCCGGGGGCTGATCGTCTCGCCGGGATTGGTGGATGTGCATGTCCACTTTCGGGAGCCCGGATTTACCTATAAGGAAGAGATCCGCACCGGGGCCGCGGCCGCGGCAAAGGGCGGGTTTACAAGCGTCATCATGATGGCGAATACGAAACCTCCCATCGACAACCCGGAAACTCTTGCGGAGGTCTTGGAAAAGGGACGGCAGACCGGGATCCATGTGCTGTCCTGCGTCAATGTGACCCGGGGTATGAAGGGGGAGGAACTGGTTCCCATGGAAGAGCTGGCGGCGGCCGGAGCAGCGGGCTTCACGGACGACGGCGTGCCGGTCCTGAAGGCAGAGCTGGCGGAGGAGGCCATGAAGAGGGCGGCGGCGCTGGGACTTCCCATCAGTTTCCATGAGGAAGATCCCCGCTATATTGAAAACAACGGGATCAACCGGGGGAAAGCCAGCGCCCACTTCGGGATCGGCGGCTCGTCCCGGGAGGCGGAAATTTCCATGGTGAGAAGGGACATCGGCATCGCAAAGGAGACCGGGGCCCAGATCGACATTCAGCACATCAGCGCCCGGGAGTCCGTGGAACTGGTGAGGGCGGCGCGCCGGGAGGGGTACATGAACATCCACGCGGAGGCCACGCCCCATCACTTTACTCTGACGGAGGAGGCCGCGATCCGCTTCGGCACCCTGGCGAAGATGAATCCGCCCCTGCGGGAGGAGGCGGACCGTCAGGCGATCATCAGAGGGCTGGCGGAGGGCGTGATCGAAATGATCGCCACGGATCACGCGCCCCATTCCCGGGAGGAAAAAGAGCGGTCCATCACTCAGGCCCCCAGTGGCATCATCGGTCTGGAAACTTCACTGGCTCTGGGGATCACGGAGCTGGTAAACAAGGGATACCTGACCATGGGGCAGCTCCTGCACCGGATGAGCACGGGCCCCGCGGAACTGTATCGCCTGGACGCGGGGTATCTGGCCCAGGGCGGTCCTGCGGATCTTGTCCTGATCGACAAAGACGCGGAGATGATACCGGGGGCATATGCCTCAAAAGCGTGCAATACGCCCTTCACGGGCTGGAAACTGCAGGGCAGGGTGGCGGCAACGATCTGCGGCGGAAAGATCGTGTACCGTCAATGACAGTGCAGCCCGGAAACTTTTGAGACAGAAACAGGGCGGCAGCAAAACGCCGCGGGAAGCGGCCCGCGGGATCTTGCGGAAGAAGCGGGCAGAAAGCGGAAGAGATCGGAAGAGACCGAAAGAAATTGTAGGAAGGGAAGAGAAGGAGAAAGGAACGGATAGAAGCATGAAACAGAAGACAACAGGAATTGTTTTGTCCCAACGGGAGATCGCCCCGGCGGTTTTTGACCTCTGGCTGGAGACCGCGCTGGCGCGGGAGGCGAGGCCCGGTCAGTTTATCGGGGTGTACCCGAAGGATCGGAGCACGCTTCTGCCCCGGCCCATCAGCATCTGTGAAGTCCGGGAGGACAGGAAGGCGCTGCGGATCGTCTACCGCGTGGCGGGACAGGGGACAAGGGAATTTTCCGCATATCGGGAAGGGGAGCGGGTGGAACTCCTTGGGGTCCTGGGAAACGGGTTCCCGGTCGAGCAGGGAAAGGGAAAGAGAGTCTTCCTCATGGGGGGCGGTATCGGGATCCCGCCCATGCTGGAGCTGGCGAAAGCGCTGAAAGAGCAGAAAGAAGAGCAGAGAGACATACAAAAAGCAGGGCAAGGACAAGGGCAGGAACAAGGGCAAGGATCAGGAGAGGGATTAGGAGCTGAGAAGGAAAATGACAATGGTGTCATTTCCTCGATCATGGGATATCGGGACTCCCAGACTTTCTTAAAAGAAGATTTGGAGCGGTACAGCCGGGTGGTGATCGCCACGGAAGACGGGAGCGTTGGAACGAAGGGGAATGTGATGGACGCCATACGGGAGAACGGTCTGGAGGCGGACGTGATCTTTGCCTGCGGGCCCATGCCCATGCTCCGGGCGATCAAGGCGTACGCCGCTGAAAAGGGGATACCGGCCTATATCTCCCTGGAGGAGCACATGGCCTGCGGCGTGGGTGCCTGCCTGGGATGCGTGGTAAAGACCAGGGAGAAGGATCCGCACTCCCATGTAAACAACGCCCGGATCTGTACGGACGGTCCGGTATTTGAAGCAGGGGAGGTGGAGATCTGATGGCAGAGGTATGGAATCCTGATCTGAGCACGGAGATCGCGGGCGTGAAGTTCAAAAATCCCGTGATGACGGCGTCCGGAACCTTTGGGTCCGGCATGGAGTACGGTGAGTTCGTGGATTTAAACCGCCTGGGGGCGGTGGTGACAAAGGGCGTGTCGAACATGCCCTGGCCTGGAAATCCTACGCCCCGGGTGGCGGAGGTTTACGGCGGGATGCTCAACGCCATCGGCCTGCAGAATCCCGGCATCGACGTCTTTCTGGAGAGGGATATCCCTTTCCTGAAGCAGTATGACACAAAGATCATTGTGAATGTCTGCGGAAAGAGCGTGAAGGACTATGTGGAGGTGGTGGAGCGCCTGGGGGAGGAGAGCGCGGTGGCGCTCCTGGAGATCAATGTCTCCTGTCCCAACGTCAAGGAAGGGGCCATCGCTTTCGGCCAGAAGACGGACGCTCTCTATGAGATCACTTCTGAGCTGAAGAAGCACGCCAGACAGCCCATCATGATGAAGCTGAGCCCCAATGTGACGGACATCGGGGAGATGGCCCGGGCGGCGGAGGCGGCGGGGGCGGATGCCCTTTCGCTGATCAACACGATCACCGGCATGAAGATTGACATTCATCGGAGGAAATTTGCCCTGGCCAATAAGACCGGGGGCATGAGCGGCCCTGCCATCAAGCCCATCGCGGTGCGCATGGTGTATCAGGCGGCCCAGGCGGTAAAGATCCCTATTCTTGGCATGGGCGGCATCGCCACGGCGGAGGACGCCGTTGAGTTCCTTTTGGCGGGTGCCAGCGCGGTCAGCGTGGGGGCCATGAATTTTGTGGATCCCTATGCAACCGTCGAGGTGATCGACGGCATTGAGGAATACATGAGAAAGTATCATGTCGGGAAGATTTCCGACCTGATCGGCGCGGTACGGTAAAATCCCGTTATCAGCGACCGCTTGTGATAATGATGAATTGCCTTGAAAGTGCAATTACCCATATTATGGGATTGAACCACGTATGGGATTAGACCATTTAAAAAAAGAGTCTTCGGGGAAACCGACGAAACTTAACAGTCGTGGCGGTGACCTAAGTGATGAAGCGTATGTCTTGGTCAGGGGAGCATCCGTGGAGCTTATAATAAGGTTACAACTGAGCCGGTGCCTGAATAGGCTGTCTGTCACAAGATAGCTGAAGAGAAAAGTTGATTATAAAAGGGGTATCACGCTTATAGTGTGATACCTCTTTTATTTTTATCTGAAAGTCGTGATTTTTAGGAACGATATTTTATATGACTGCGCCAAAGCCTTTGATAATGCGCTGAAATATAACTGCAATCAAGAAACCTGAATATTTTCAGAAATCTTCACATATACATACAGTATCACATGTTATGTGGAGGTGTCCCGCATGGAATTGCTTAAACAGAATATACATATGGATCGCGTCTGCAGGGAGGGATCGACGCAGCTCTCCCTGGAGGACGATATGAATCTGCCGGAGACAAAGCCCGATATCAGTTCTCTCTGTATGGAGAAGGGGAGCGTGGTGATCGAGGAGGTACGGTCCGGCGCGGATGCGGTTTTCGTGAGGGGCCGTCTGATCTTTTCCGTGCTGTACCACACCCAGGAGGACGGGAGCCGTCTTGTCTGCACGGAGGGGAAGATCCTGTTTGAGGAAAAGATCCGCATGGAGGGTCTCCTGTCCACGGATTCCGTGACGGTATGCGGGGAGGTGGAGGATCTCACCGTGGGCGTGATCAATTCCCGGAAGCTCAGCGTGCAGTCCGTGATCTCCCTGAACGCCTTTGTGGAGGAAATCTACGACCAGGAGATCCCGGTAGGGGTTTCCTGCCCCGAGGACAACAGGGAGGCAGTGCAGTACAGGCAGACCCCTGTGGAGCTGACGCAGGTCGCCATGTGCAAAAAAGACGTGCTGCGCGTCAAAGAGGAAATTCCGCTGCCCGCCGGGTACCCCAATATCAGCCAGGTTCTCTGGAAGAGCGTGGAGCCGGGAGAGATGTCCTTCCGGCTGGGCGAGGAAAAATTATATGTGCAGGGAGATCTTCATGTCTTTGTCATGTATGAAGGGGAGGGGGAGAGTCCTTCCGTACAGATCGTAGAGAGCACTGCGCCGGTCTCCGCGGAGATCGCCTGTTCCGGGTGCCGGGAGGGGATGGCTCCGGACGTTCGCTATCAGGTTGGTCAGTGGGAACTTGCGCCAAGACCGGATCTGGACGGGGAACAGCGGGTTTTCGGACTGGAGCTTACCATCGACATGCGGATCTGCGTCTATGAAGAAAAGAACATCAGTCTGATCACGGATATCTACGGCGTGAGCCGGGAGATCTGCGGGGAAAAGAAGAAGGTGGAACTGGAACAGCTCCTGCGCTGCGTCACCGGAAGGACCAAGGTTGCGGACCATGTAAAACTTCCCGAGGGGGCGAAGGTGCTGCAGCTGGTGAGAAGCGAGGCCCAGGCAAATGTGACGAACGTCCAGACGGCGGAGGAAGGCATTTTGCTGCGGGGGAGCGTGTCCGTGAAAGCGCTCTGCATTACCGATGACGACGAGAAACCTTATCAGTGCGTGAGGGCCCAGCTGCCCTTTGAATATACGCTGGAGATCCCCGGAATGAAGGAAGGGGAGAAACCCGGAAGGATCCAGACGAATCTGGAGCAGCTCACCGTCACCATGCTGGACGGAGAGGAACTGGACGTCAAGGCCATCGTATGTTTCTCCACCACGGCGACGTGCAAGGTCGACGCGGAGGTAATCGACGCGGTTGCGGAATATCCGCTGGACAGTGAGAAACTGTCAGAGCTTCCCAGCATGGCGATCTATGTGGTGAAGCAGGGGGATAACCTCTGGGACATTGGAAAGCGCTATTACGTTCCGGTGCAGAGCCTGATGGAGCTGAACGAGATGAGCAGCCAGGAAGTGAAGCCCGGTCAGAAGATCCTGATCGTCAAGGGAGTGTAACCTGAAAATATGGAGAGCGGGTATTCGTCTGGACTGTTGTATCAGGGAAAACGAGGAAAGTTCCTGGCAGGATGACGACGCGGGAATAGCTTTGAGAACGGAGAAAAAAGGGCTGCCGTGGTTTTCCACGGCAGCCTCGTTGTTTCTGTTATAAAAACTAGTTTTTGAAAGTGACGCCGGCGTCTTCCGCCATCTTGTCGAAACCGTCCATGACGGCCTTGTAGGTCTGCTGGGAGATGTCCGGAAGGGAACCGCCCCAGGTCTTCTCGGCTTTCTTGAAGCCCTTTTCGAACGCGTCCCGCATGTCCTGCAGCTTGTCGGGATCGCCGCCCGTCAGCGCGTTTGCAAAATCCAGGATGCGCTGGGAGGTCTGCTTAACGCCCCAGTATCCATCCTCCGCGATGTCCGCCTGGGCCTGAGCCCTGGTCGCGGGATCCACGGAGAGTTTTCCGCTGCGCAGAAGACTCCACATGTCGTTTGCCTGACCGTAGGCGTCTGCCTGCTTGGTCATCATCTTTTCCACCAGGCTCCTGAGCTGGGCGGTCCGGGCCTCTGCGTCGGCCTTCAGCTTGTTCACCAGATCTGTGTTGGGCTTATAGGTCTTTTTTGCAGATGCGGTCTGGCTCTCTTTGGAAGGCTCATACACAACGCCGGACTCTTCCGTCTTTGCTGCGGAGGAGGCTTCGGCAGCGGGCTGTTCCGTCACGGCGGAGGTATAACTGTAGCTGCCAGCAGGTTGTGATGTAACTCCGTTTACATTCATTTGATACCATCCTTTCTGCCTGTCTTCTCGACAGACCATGTATTTACGATCTTCCATGATCGTACTTTTATTATCGTAAATTTCCGGGGAAAAATCAATAGGAAAATGGATGTTTGACACAAAAAAATATATCATTTCACAACAATTGGCTCTGCGCCGTCCGCGCAACAGCCCGGGACGCTTCTTGACCATGAGCAGCGTTCCCCGGCCGCCGGGACCGGACGCAGCCGGGAAAAGCTGATTTTTGCGCGGCCTACAGCGGTATATGGCAGAATCCCTTCAGATAAGATACCACGATTTTCTTTTCGGACTTATTCAGGCTGCGGTACATCTCGATCATGTCCAGCTCGTCTTTGGAAAAGCGGTAGGATTCCGGACGATAAGGCGTTTTAGAGGCAAAGAACTCTGACATGGAAATATGGAATCCCTCACAGATCTTTTCCAGCGTGGAAATAGTGGGCTGGTTGTTTTTCAGGAACAGGGAGTTCAAGGAAGAATAGGGAATTCCGGCCTCCTTGGCCAGTCGGTAATAAGACCATTTCCGCTCTTTCATCAATTCATTGATTTTCTGTAATGTTTCATTTATCTCAGTCATAAGTATATCATACCTCCGTTACATCTATAGTATCTAAAATAAGACGATTCTTTTAGATAAATAAAAACGGAATATAGATATAATATGTAAAAACATGATAAAAGACTGGCGATATCTTGCGAATATAACGCAAAAGCAATATAATAATTTTTATAAATATAGACGGAAAACAAATATAAAGGCAAGAGGGAGAAAAAGCTGAATGAAAGCGAGGAAGGTTCCGGCGTCAGCGCGGGAAAGCGGGGATAAGGAAGGCCTGGCGGGGACAAACTATGCAAAGTGATGAAAATGGCAGGAAAAGGCTGGAAGGAGGAGTGTTTGTGAAAGAAAAGTATCATTTGTCAAAGACGGAAGAGGAGATCATGGAGATGCTCTGGGAGCAGGACGGCCCCGTAAAGCAGACGGAGCTGCTGAAAGCATTTCAGGACAGCGGTAAAGACTGGGGCAGGCAGACGTTGAATACGCTGCTGATGCGTCTGGAGGCCCGGGGAATCGTGAAAAGGGCAAGGCGGATGGTCTGGGCCGGCTATGACCGCGGGGGATTCGGACTGCAGATTATTCAGGAGACGCTGGACGAATTTTTTGACGGAAAAATAGAAAATATGCTTCGGGAGTACGAAAAAAACAAAAATAAAACGGAACAGTTATAAAGAAAAGTGCAAAAAGGCAAGAAAGCGTTTGACAGCCCTTTCAGAGTCGTACTATAATATCAATGTATACAATATACAGGATAAAAGCCAGTATGGGAAGCATAGAGAAAAAAGAGATCGGGGACGCGGGGGACTGACAATGGACAATTATGAGATCCGGGCGTACGCGAAGATCAACCTGAGTCTGGACGTGACGGGAAGGCTGGAGAACGGCTATCATCTGGTGAAGATGGTCATGCAGACTGTGGGAATCTTCGATGAACTTCGGTTTGAAAAGACAAAGGACGGGATCGCCATAACCGCCGACAGTGGAGAACTTCCCGGGGAACAGGACAATCTGATCTATAAAGCGGCGTCGCTGATGAAAGAGGCTTACGGCATTTCCGGCGGGGTGAAAGTCTCCTTAAAAAAGAACATTCCCGTTGCTGCGGGGATGGCCGGGGGCAGCACGGACGCGGCGGCGGCCCTGAAAGCGATGAACGAGCTGTATGGTCTGGGATTGAGCCTGCGGGAGCTGCAGGAGCTGGGGGTGAAGCTGGGAGCGGATATTCCCTACTGCCTTCTCGGAGGGACGGCGCTTGCCGAGGGGATCGGGGAGATCTTGACGCCCCTGCCCCCCGTGCCTGGAGCGGTTCTTCTCGTGGCAAAGCCCGCCATAAACGTATCGACGAGGGATGTGTATCAGGAGCTGGACAGCCATGCGATCCCGTCCCACCCGGATGTGGACGGGATGCTTTCGGCCATACGCAGAGGGGATCTTGAGGGGATTACGGGCCGGCTGGGAAATGTGCTGGAGATGGTGACGGTTGAGCGGTACCCGGTGATCGGACGGATCAAGAGCCTGATGCTGGAGTGCGGCGCGAAGGGAAGCCTTATGAGCGGCAGCGGGCCTACGGTGTTTGGCATCTTTGAAACGGCGTCGGGTGCGGAGAAGGCGCTTTCGAGGATCCGTGGGTACGACCTGGCGCCACAGACCTTTGTGACAGAGTTTGTGAACGCGTGACGGCGGGAAAGGCGGGGAAAATGCAGGACAATTTAAATGTAAAGATGGATGAGTTTCTGCCCCTTCGGGACGTTGTGTTTAACACGCTGCGTCAGGCGATCCTGACGGGGGAGCTGAAGCCGGGGGAGAGGCTGATGGAGATTCATCTGGCGAACAGGCTGGGGGTGAGCCGAACGCCGATCCGGGAGGCGATCCGAAAGCTGGAGCTGGAGGGACTTGTCACCATGATCCCCAGGCGCGGCGCGGAGGTGGCGCAGATCACGGAAAAGAGCATGAACGACGTCCTGGAGGTACGCCGGGCGGTGGACGCGCTCTGTGTGGAGCTGGCCTGCGAGCGCATTACGGATTCGGAGCTGGAAAAGTTGAAAGAGGCCTGCGACGTTTTTGAAGAGGCGGTAAAGAGCGGGGATGTGAAGCGGATCGCCCAGGCGGACGTGGATCTTCACGATATCATCGTCCAGGCCACGGGGAACCGGCGGCTGGTGCAGCTCGTGAACACCCTGTCCGAGCAGATGTACCGTTACCGCTTTGAGTATATTAAGGATTTCAGCCAGCATGAAAAGCTTGTGGAAGAGCATAGAATAATCTATGAGAGCATTGTGCGCAAAGATAAGGAGACGGCGTGCAGTGCTGCCAGGGAACATATCGACAACCAGAAGAAGGCCATCATCCGGCAGATCCGCCTGGACAAGGAAAAACGGCAGGACACGGTTTGATTAAAGACGGCCTGACCGGGCTATACTCCTTAAGAAAAGTCATTTTCGAGAGGAGTATGCGGGATGAAGAGACACTTATTTTTGCGCGGCGCGGCAGTCCTGACCGGCTTTGTCCTTTTCTGGGGCTGTCTGTTCCCGGAGCTGATCTGGAGCCCGGAGGTGTGCAGGGTATATACGGAGGACGGCTGTCTTCTGGAAGAGGAGCAGGACGGACTGGAACTGTACGAGGCCGTTCTGGGGTCACAGCCGGGCGAGATACGGCTGAAGAGCAGGTTTCTGGAAATATGGAATGCCCTGTGGAAGAAGCAGGGCAGAAAGGTTACATCTATGAGTGTGGAACAGGCAGTTTTGCGGGAGGCGCCCATAGGGGTCTTTGACTCCGGCGTGGGCGGGCTCACCGTGGCGAGGGAGATCATGCGGCAGATCCCGAATGAGAAGATCATTTATTTCGGGGATACCGCAAGGGTACCATACGGAAGCAAGTCCAAAGAGACCGTCACGCGGTTTTCCCGTCAGATCGTCCGCTTTTTGCAGGCCCACAGGGTGAAGACCATCGTGGTGGCCTGTAATACGGCGAGCGCCTACGCGCTGGAGGATCTGGAGAAGGAGATCGACATCCCCATCATCGGGGTGGTGAAGCCCGGTGCAAAGGTGGCGGCGCAGACCACCCGCAACGGGAGGATCGGCGTCATCGCCACGGAGGCGACGATCGGGAGCCAGATCTATACGCAATACATAAAGGAACTGAACGAAAATGTGACCATATACGGCAAGGCCTGTCCCCTGTTCGTGCCCCTGGTGGAGGAAGGGCTGTGGGAAGATCCGGTGACGGACGAGATCGCGAAGCGCTATCTCGCGGAACTGATCGACATTGACATCGACACGCTGATCCTGGGCTGCACCCACTATCCCATGATCCGGGCCACGGTGGGAAGAATCATGGGCGAGGGAGTCACCCTGGTAAATCCCGCCTACGAGACGGCCAGGGAACTGAAGGAGATGCTGGGGGCTAAGGGGCTTCTGAACGAGTCGGCCGCGGCGCTGGGTGAGAATAAATACCAGTTCTATGTCAGCGACGGAGCCGATAAATTTAAGAACTTTGCAAACTCTATTATCAAGTACGGAATTTTAAGCGCGAAGACAGTCAATATAGAGGAATTCTGACTATGGAGCGGGATGCGGAGAAAAAAAATCTGGAGGGCGACGTCCGGCTGGAGATCGTCGGAGGGCAGGGGGAGATTACCACTGCGGTTCCCGCCAGGTGCTACTATAAAAACAAAAGTTATTATCTTCTCTTTCAAGAGGGGATCGGGGAGGACGGCAGGGAAAACGCCATACTCTTTTCCAGTCGGCTGAAAATTTCTGAGGAGCAGGTATCGCTGCGGAGAAGTCTGCCGGGGGACGACGAAAAGACGTCCCGCCCGGTTCTGGAAATGGTCTACCGCAAGATGGCTCCGGACGTCCCGGGGCATTTTGTGGATTACCCTACGCCCTTTGGAAAACTGCGCCTGGAGATCCGGACGGATCAGCTGACGGTCAGGGAGACGGAGGAAGAACTGACGGTGGACATTCAGTACAGGCTTCTGCAGGAAGAACAGGAGGCCAGCAGGGACCGGCTGGTTATCCGGGTCAGCAGATAAAAATACAGCCCCGGATGATTCCGAGGCTGGTTTCAATCTGTTTGTCACTTTAAGGGTTTTGCACCCGCCTTTTCCTGGGCGGCTTCCAGGGCGCGCTTGAAGAATCCCTTTTTCTTCTGGGGCGCGGCCTCCGCCTTTCCGTGGAGACCTTTGACGCTGGTAATGTAGATCCCGCTGACGGTGGCCTTTACCTCCCGCTTTAAGGGAATGGAGTCAAAGATCTTTTCGTCGCTGATCAGGCAGAGAATCTGGGGACCCACCTTTGCCTTCACGATGGGGAGCTTGGAACCGCGCAGGAGCTTCGGCGTCTGGTCGATGACCGCCTGCGGCAGGCCGGAATCCTTGAGCTTCATCCGTTTCTTGTCGATGATCAGCATGGAGACGGTCTGTTTATTGGCCTCCATGAACGCCTGCTGTTCCTCTTGCTTTTTCTGGGCCTTTTTGCCCAGGAAATACAGGACGGCTATAACGGCGACTATAACTGCCAGGATGACCAGCGCGACGATGAGCCCGGTACTGATTGCCAGAAATGCGTAAACGTTTGTATTCATCATAGTTTTACCCTTTCATCCTCCGCGGCGCGGTCGACCGGATCCCATTCCGGTTGCGGCACGGCCCTGCGATGGCGCGGAGCGGTTTGAACGACTATGACTTATCATAACACAAGTTTGCTGAATCCACAACCTTTTTCTTGTGCAAAGATAAGCGCGGGACGGACCGGAAATTGAGGGACGGACCGGAGAGGATGGAAGGGCTGCAAAAAATGTGGAATCTGCTAAGGAGGCTTCTGCCGTGGATCAGGTATGGGAAATATTGCGTATCGTGTGGGATTTCGTCTTTGGGCACCTGATGGTCTGGAACCTGCTCTTTGCCGTTATCATCGTCTTTTTTGAGAGGCGGAACCCAAAGAGCGTGTGGGCCTGGCTGCTGCTGCTGTTTTTTCTTCCCGGCGTCGGCCTGATCCTGTATCTTTTTCTGGGGCAGGACATGCACAAGCGGAAGATGTTCCGCACGAAGGAGCTGGACGATCAGCTGGGGGAACTGGTCCGCTATCAGGAAAAACTGCTCCAGAACGGACAGCTGGATCTGAGACTGGAAGAGTACGCGGACCTTGCGATGTATAACCTGAAGACCTCCGGCGCGGTGATCACCGGAGAAAACGATGTGGATATCTTCACGGACGGAAATCAGAAGTTTGAGGCGCTTCTGGAAGATCTGAAAAAGGCGGAGAGTTTTATCCACATGCAGTACTATATCATCAAGGACGACGTTTTGTTTCACAGGATCTGCGAGGTGCTGGAGGAAAAGGCGGCCCAGGGCGTGGAGGTAAGGCTTCTGTACGACGCCATGGGGAGCCGGTTTGTGAAGCAGAGCGTCTGGAAGAGGCTGAACGGGAAGGGGATTCAGACCGCGGAGTTTTTCCCGGCGCTGCTCCGCCGCTTCCACCTCAGGATCAATTACCGCAATCACCGCAAGATCGTGGTGATCGACAACAAGATCGCCTATGTGGGCGGTTTTAATGTGGGGAAGGAATATATCGACCTGGATGAAAAGATCGGTCATTGGAGGGACACCCATCTTCGGATCCGGGGCCGCGCCGTGCTTGGTCTTCAGATGCGTTTCCTCTTAGACTGGAATTACGCGGCCGGGGAAAACCTTCTCCTCAGACCGGAACTGCTCGGCGGCCTGGAGCCCGGCGTCCGCGACCACTGTGAGATGCAGGTCATCAGCAGCGGTCCGGACAATTCGGTCTGCCAGGTGCGGGACAATTACCTTCGGATGATCGGAAAGGCCCGGGAGAGCATCTACATCCAGACGCCGTATTTCATACCGGACGAATCGATCCTGAACGCGCTCCTGATCGCCGTGAATTCCGGGATCTCTGTGAACCTCATGGTGCCCTGCAAGCCGGACCATCCCTTCGTCTACTGGGCGACGTACTCTTACGTCGGGGATCTGGTGATGGCAGGGGCGAACTGCTACACCTATGACAACGGTTTTCTCCACAGCAAGGTGATGGTGGTGGATTCCAAGGTTTTCTGCTGCGGCACGGCAAACATGGATATCCGGAGCTTCGCCCTGAATTTTGAGGTGAATGTCACTGCCTATGATGAAGAGAAGGCTCGGAAAATGGAGGAATGTTTTAAGGAGGATCTGAAATACAGCACCCAGATCACCCGGGACGAATACGCCAGGAGAAAACTTTCCGTCCGGATCCGGGAGCAGGCGTGCAGACTGATGTCGCCGTTGATGTAGAGAAATAAAATTTTCCCAGCGGCCAAATTTAACTTTTCTAATCGGCGGAGATATGTTAATATCATAAGTGCGGCGCTTTGATGCTGCCGCTCGGAAAGAGCGTTTACCGGTCTGCGGGAAAGGATCCCGCAGGAGAAGATGAAAGACGAGGAGATAAGGCTGAATATGAAGAGAAAGATGATCGCGAGGACTGCAGTTTTCTGTGCGGCGGTACTGATGGCGGGCGCGCTGGCCGGTTGCGGAAAGACAGGGAATGGAGAGAGTACGGGGGGAACGGAGAGCAGTCAGGAGACCCCGGCAGAGAAGTTCACTCTGAAAGACATAGATGTGGAAAAATATGTGACCGTGGGCGATTATAAGAGTATCCGCGTGGAAAAGCAGGAGGTTACGGTCAGCGACAGCGAGCTGGAGGAAATGACAAACCAGGTGTATATCGGCAGCTTCCCGGCGGAGCTGGGAGTGAAGGACCGGGCCGTGAAGGAAGGGGATACCGCCAACATTGACTATGTGGGAAAGAAGGACGGCGTGGCTTTTGACGGCGGCACCGCCCAGGGAGCGAATCTGACCATTGGTTCCGACACCTATATCGACGGCTTTGAAGACGGCCTGATCGGCGTTATGCCGGGGGACACCGTGGATCTGAACCTGACTTTCCCGGAGGGATACGGCAATCAGGATCTCGCGGGACAGGCGGTGGTCTTCACCGTCACGGTAAATTATATCATTCCCGAGGAAAAAACGGACGAAGCTGTGGAAAAATTTGGCGTGGAAGGTGTAACCACGGTGGAAGAACTTCGTCAATATGTGTATGACTACCTTTACGATAGGAATGAGATGAGGAGAGACAGTCAATATGAGCAGGATGTCCTGAACGCGTTCCTGGCGCTCTGCGAATTTCAGGAGATTCCCCAGGAGTATCTGGATTCCTACCGGGAGACCGCAAGGCAGAATATCACGGATACGGCGGCTCAGTACGGAACGGACCCGGAAACCTATGTGTATTATTATTATGGGATGGATCTGAATTCTTTCCTGGATGTCTATTCCGACAACGCCCTCCGTCAGAACATCGCCATGCAGGTCGTGGCGGACAAAGAAGGGCTTGCCGTGGATGATGAGGAATTGAACACGACGCTCCAGCAGTATGCGTCGGACGCGGGTTATGATTCTGTGGAAGAGTATGTAGGGGGAGGCTCCCTGGAGGAAATACGGGACTATCTCATGTATGACAATGTCTACAACTATCTGATGGATATCGCAGGGCAGACGGATTAAGGCAGGCAGCACTGTCCCAGCGTCTGAAAAGCGCCGGGAAACCGCAAGGGCGATCTTGTGGACGGAGCCAGCTAAGAAGCGCTGCCGCAGAGGAAGACGAAAGGACGAAAGATGAACAGGAACCGGTGGATACGAAACACGATTTTTCTCATGACGGCGCTGTTTCTTTTTGCCGCCCCCGGTATCAGGGCGGGCGCGAGCTCCATCAACGAGCTTCAGCAGCAGATCGCCGCGCACCAGAAAGAGCTGGAAAACGCCAACAATAAGGTTTCCAATCTTCAGGATGAGCAGAGCCTGATCCAGGAGCTGATCGACGACCTGAATGCCGAGATCATCAATACCATGACGGAAATCAGCCTGAAGCAGGATGAAATCGCGGCAAAAGAGACTGAGATTGAGGAAAAACAGACCCAGATTGAGGAAAAACAGGCTGATATCCAGGTGACGGAGCAGGAGTACAACGAGGCAAAAGCGCGGGAAGAGAAACAGAAGGATGACATGCTTGTGCGGGTGCGGAGGATTTACGAGACAAACAGCTCGTCCCTTCTGAATCTGGTTCTCAAGGGTACGGGTCTGGGGAATCTGCTGAACCGTCTGGACTATGTGGAACAGTTATACACCTACGATCAGAATAAACTCTCGGACTATCAGGAGGCCCGCCGTCTGGTGCGGGAGCTGTGGGACCGTTTGGAGGAGGAAAAGGAACAGCTCCAGCAGCAGAAATTTCAGTTTGAGACGGACAAGGCCCAGCTGGAGGAGGCAAAGTCGGAGCTGGACCAACAGAAAGCTGAGCTGGATCAGGCCCTGGCCGTCCGGAAAAAGGAAAACGCCAACTATCAGGCGGAGATCGACAAGGCGAGGCAGGAGGCAAATGTCGCGAAAGCCCTGATCCAGCAGGAACAGAAGGATCTGAAGCGCCTTCAGCAGGAGCAGAATAAGGGCAATACTCCGGCGGCCAACGGCACTTACACGGATACGGGATACGCCTCCATCATCGATAATGCGCAGGGCAGCGAACTGGGGAAGAAGATCGCAAAATACGCCTGCCAGTTCGTCGGAAACCCCTATGTCTACGGCGGGACCAGTCTGACCAACGGGACGGACTGCTCGGGCTTTACCTGGAGAATTTATCTGAACTTCGGGTATTCCATCACCCGGACTTCTTTCAGCCAGAGAAGCGACGGGGTGGAGGTCAGCTATGCGGACGCCCAGCCCGGGGATATCATCTGTTACAGCGGGCATGTGGCGATGTATATCGGGGGAGGGAAGATCGTCCACGCCAGCAATCAGAGGGATGGCATCAAAGTGAGCAACGCCACTTATCGGGAGATCATCACTGTGAGGAGGATCATATAAGGACGGTTCGCCCAGCCGGAGGATTTTTTGAGGACGGTTCGTTTATCTTTTTTTAAGAATTTATTTCTGGACAAATCAAGATTCGCATGTTACAGTTAAGTCACGGGTTTTCAAATCCGTGACTTTCTTTTTATCAGACTATGGCCCGTCGGCCAGATTATCCAGATCATTCTTATAGCATACGAAAGCGAGGAGCCAGATGACCTACGAGTATTTTAAAACACAGCTCTATTATAGTCTATTGGAGCTAAAGACTGCGGACCGGACGGAACTTGGAATATTGGAGAAAGGGGTGGAGTATGAGGACGATACTGCCCGGAGGGTGATCTGCGCGGTAAACTGCGCGGAGCATACTGCAAGGCATAGGACTCTCCCGGAGGATATCCTGTACGCAGTCTGGGACGACAGGCGGTACGGCAATATGTTTTATTGGCGGGTGGAACCCTATTACGAGCGTTTTCTTGCGGAAGGGTGGCAGGCAGTCCTGCCGGAGCTGGCGGCTGCTGTCAACCGGGAGGGAGAAAGGAGCGGAGGGCTTCCGGCGGAAAACGATACCTATCTGCAGCACCGGGCAAATCTGATCCTGCGTCCGATCTCGTACACGCTGCGGATGGAAGATCTCGGCGACAGTATTTTCTGGAGACTGGGGGATATCGCTCTGACGCTGTATCTCCTGGTATATGACGATCCGGATAATCTATTGTCTTTAAAACTGGGCAGAAATTTCACGGAGAGGTGGAAAAAGAGGGATTCTGTTCTCTTGACGGGGGCGCTTTTGAACTGTGTTTCCAGGATGCCGCCCAGACTGTATCCCGGGCAGGATCTTCTGAGTTTCTATGACGATCAGGGAGGCGTTTTTATGGAGGGAGAAAACGGAGTGCATACCGTGATCTGTCCCCAGGATCACCGGCAGGGGGTTATAGGGTACCGTCTGACTACGACAAGGCGGATCAACGGAGCCATCGCCATCTTTTATCCCGGGGTAAAGGAGCGCCTTGCCAAGCTCCTTCAGGGAGATTATTATGTCGGCTTTACCAGTGTGAATGAAGCGGTGATCCATCCGGTGCGGGATAAGAGGCTTACGGACATGAAGGCGGCGATCTTCCACAATAACGCGGTTCTCGACAGGGCGAATTTTCTGACGGATAAGGTCTATCGCTATGTGGGCGTGAGGGGAGAACTGATGGAGGTATAAGAGAGACGAAAATTCCCCTGCCGGCGCTGCAAAAAGCGCAGACAGGGGAGAATGATCATACAGTGCAAAAGGAAAAGCAGGGAACAGTTCCCGGGCCCTCCCCGCGGGTTCAGGCAGTGATGACCGTACCGGTCTTGCCCTTCACCGCATTTAAAGCGTTCTGCTGGTTGGTGATCAGGACCCTTCCGCCGGGAATGTGCTCCAGATAGGTGATTGCCGCCTCGATCTTGGGGAGCATGGAGCCGGCCTCGAATTGATCCTGGGCGATGAGTTCCTTTGCCCTGGCGATATTCATCTCGCTGATGGGGGCCTGATGATCGGTGTTGTAATCCGTGTAGACGCACTCCACGTCCGTCAGGATGATCAGTTCCTCCGCTTTTAAATCTGACGCCAGTTTTCCGGCGATGGCGTCCTTTTCGATCACGGCGGAAGCACCTTTCAGGCTGTGTTTCTGTTCGATGACGGGGATGCCGCCGCCTCCGCAGGCGATCACGATCTGGCCGGCCTCCGCCAGGGTGCGGATGGCTTCGATCTCAACGATGTCCAGGGGCTTTGGAGCGGCCACAACCCTGCGGAATCCTTTTTCGGGATATTCCCGGACGTAATTGCCCTTTTTGATCTCCGCCTCGGCGTCCTCCCGGGACATATAGCGCCCGATGACTTTAGTGGGCTCGTAAAAGGCGTCGTCGTAGGGATCCACAGTGACCTGGGTCAGAATGGTACTGACGGTCTGGGAAATTCCTCTGGAGAGAAGTTCAGAGCGCAGCGCATTCTGGATATCGTAACCCACGTAGCCCTGGCTCATAGCGGAGCATACGCACATGGGAGCGGGGGTATAATCCGTGTAAACCCGGCGCAGTTCCGTCATGGCCTTGTGGATCATGCTGACCTGGGGGCCGTTGGAATGGGTGATGGTGAGCTGATAATCCTCCTCCACCAGGTCCGCCAGGGCTTTCGCGGTGATGCGGACGGCGTCCCACTGCTGCAGGGTGGTGTGGCCCAGGGCCTCATGGCCCAGCGAAACGACAACTCTCTTCTTGCTCATACTGATTCCTCCGTGGAATAAAAATTCATTTATGGGGCGGATGAGGGGGAAACACCCAGCCATCCATCCGCATGGATAAGGTCGGTTTTCCTAATTATAACATAAATTTTCTGCTTTGGTACATTTTTCTGAACTTGAGCCGTAAAGCGCGGGTTACACGCCGGTGAGCCGGGAAACCGCGTCTTCCAGCACCTCGAAATAATTCTCAAAGGTTTTGCGGCAGCAGCCGGGATTCCGGATCACGATACCCTGACTCCGCAGGCCGGTCAGGGAAAAGCCCATGGCCATGCGGTGATCCTCATAGGTTTCCACCTGGGAGGGCTGAGGGGTTCCAGGGAAAATAGTGACAGAAGTGTCGGTATATTCACAGGTGATCCCCATCTTCCTCAGTTCCGTCACGATCGCCGTAAGGCGGTCGCTCTCCTGAAACCGGATGTGTCCGATGCCGGTGATGGTGGTGGGGCCGTCCGCAAAGGGAGCGATGGCCGCCAGGGTGATGGCCTGGTCGGAGCAGGCGCCCATGTCCACGCTGATCCCCGGAAAATGACCGTTTGGAGGCGGAGAGAGGACGATTCCCCCGGGAAGGTCCCGGGCCTGGCAGCCCAGCCGCTCTAAGATCCGGAGAAAGGCAACATCTCCCTGAAGGGAGTCGAAATGCACATTCTCTGCCTGTACCGGGATGTTCAGAAGGGGGCACATGGCGTAAAAGTAACAGGCGGCGGAGACGTCCGGCTCTATCCTATAATCCAGGGCTTGATATCGCTGCCCGGCAGGCGTGCGGAAGGTGTGGAGGACGCCGCCGGGAGTCTCGGCGGTTTCCTGTTCCGTGCAGACACCGAACTGTTCCATCATCCTGCGGGTGATCTGGATATAGGCCATGCCGTGATGTCCCTCCACATGGATGGTAAAGTCCCTGGGGGAGAGACAGGAGGCGATGAGCAGGGCGCTCAGGTATTGGCTGCTGCTGTCAATATTGACAGTAGTGTCATTTCCACAGAACCCATGGGAGTGCAGGGTGAAGGGAAAATACCCGGGCTGGTCTTCAAACCGGACTTCGCAGCCCAGGCTCTCCAGCCCCTTTAACAGGGGAGCCATGGGGCGGCGGCGCATCTGCTCGGAGGCGTCCATGTGATAGACGCCCTCGGACAGGCCCAGGTAGGCCGTCAGAAAGCGGGCGGCGGTGCCGGCGCTTCCCACATAGAGGGAGGCTTCCTTTTTCGGGACCGGGCCGCCCATTCCGGCCACGGAAACGGTCTGCTTCTCTTCGTCGGCATGGGCCGTAAATCCCAGTTCCTGCACGCATTTTAAGAAGTGTCTGGAGTCGTCGGAGAAGAGTGCCCCCCGGAGGGTGGATTTCCCCTTTGCCAGCGTAGCCAGGAGAAGGGCCCGGTTCGTGATGCTCTTGGAGCCGGGGACCCGGACGGTCAGGGGGGTATCTATGCCGCGGATCCGGTCCGCGATGCAGGGGACGGTATAGGTTTCGCTTAGTTTCATAGTAATATGCCTTTCCGTTGCGTGTGCGGAAGAATTCTGCCTGCGGTGGAAACGTCATGTGCCGACAGGGGTTTCGGGGCCGATCAAGGTTTCGGGGCCGGCTAGGGTTTCAGGGCTGGCCGGCAGGTTGTTCGCGGCGGAAGCGCCGCCGTCCCAGGCTGTATCCGCGGGATCTTTCGCCGCCTCTTCCTTCGCCGCCCTGTTCCGCTTTCTGAGATCTGTGAAGAAGTCCTTCAGGAGCCGGCTGCACTCTTCTTCCAGGACGCCGCGGTAGACCGCGGCCTGGTGGTTGAACTGCGGCATTTCCAGCAGGTTCAGAATGGAACCGCCGCAGCCGGCCTTGGGGTTCATACAGCCCATGACGACCTCGGGGATCCTTGCTTGGACGATGGCTCCGGCGCACATCTGACAGGGCTCCAGGGTCACATACAGGGTACAGCCCTCCAGCCTCCAGTCCCCCATGGCCTTGCTTGCCCTGCGGATGGCAGTGATCTCCGCGTGGCAGAGGGTATTTTTGTCCGTGTTGCGACGGTTGTAGCCGCGGCCGATGATCCTGCCCTCATAGACGATCACGCAGCCGATGGGAACTTCCCCCAGGGCGGCGGCCTTTTTGGCCTGTCGGATGGCTTCTTTCATATATTTTTCCTGGACGGAGACAATGGCGGACATAATGTATTCCTTTCGGGGCACACTCTTATCAAAAGAAATGTCCCGATGATGAAGGCATCGGGGCAGAATTTTCAGATCAGGAGGATGCCTTATGAGAAACAGGCAGTTTTGGGTTCGTCTGCTGGGAGCGCTTTGGCTTCTGGGACTGACCCTTTCGGGGGCGGTATCGTCCGCTTGGAAAAAATTCCGCCGCAGATGGTAGGGCAGCGGAAACAGGGAAACAGCCCCGCAGGATTCCCGGCAGGGCGGCAGAGGACAATCCCGCGCGCCGGACCTTGGTCCGGGAAAGGAGATTCCCCTATTCTGCAGGCTGGTCTCCTGCGAGTTTCCGGTGTACGAACAGGGAGGCTTCCACAGTCTTGGAGTTCAGCTTGCAGCCGAAGAGGATCTTGCCGTTTGTGTATTTTGTGGACCGAACCACATAGGCGCTCAGGACAAAGGTCTGCTGGGTTTCCGGATCGGTAAAGGTGATGTCCTGGATCACAAAACCGCTCCTGAGCGCGCCGGTGTCCGCGTTTGGCTCCGTGACCAGGGCTATCCCGCCCCCGCTTAGGTTTTTGATCGTGACGGGAAGGGCCCCTGCGCCGTTTAAGAACCGGGCGGTTCCCGGAAGCCCCAGTGGGATCCGGGCGTGAACCCTGCGCTCTGTGGGCTGGCCGTTTTCACTGCTCATCAAAAGATGGGAGGGAGACATCTCAAAACGCCGGATCTGTACTTTCCTCCACAGATAGGGAACCTTGTTTCGGACTACATAGACCTTATAGACGATATTGCGCTCCGGAAAACTGATGGCAACCTTGGTCTTGGGATCTGTGATCAGCTTTATGGGGATGATCTTTGTGTGCAGTTTTTTCTCCTGCTGTTGGATATTCAGATATTCCATATTGGAAGACACAGCAAGGACTTCCGTGGTTAATTCCACGGTGTTCATTCCCTTTTCCACGCGGATCAGGACTTTTTCCCCGGGGCTCAGTTCGTTGACATACATGGCAGGTTCCTCCAAAAACATACTCGAAGGTGCTTTGCAGGCGCGGAACCGTCGGCCGCAGGAGCGGTTGGTTCCCTGAATTCTGCGCTGTTTTTTTCAGTGTAGCATATTTTTGAAAGAAGTGCCATATAAAAAAGAAAATTTTGTTCACAGCAAAACTTATCGTAAAAGATTCTTCTTGCCAGGAAGCGCTTTTGGGACTATGCTAAATAGAGACTATGCTTTTAAGAGAAAGAGGGATCTGTCTTGCGGATCTGTGGTTTTCAAAAGACAACGCTTTTGGATTTTCCGGGGCATGTGGCGGCCACCCTGTTTACGGGGGGCTGTAATTTCCGCTGCCCTTTTTGCCATAACGGGGATCTGGTGAAGGATCCCGAAGGCCAGCCGGGTTTTTCCGAGGAGGAGATCTTTTCCTTTTTAAGAAAGAGAAAGGGGATCCTGGAGGGAGTCTGCGTCACGGGAGGGGAGCCCACCCTGCAGCCGGATCTGGGGGAGTTCCTCGGGAAGATCAAGGAGCTGGGATATCTGGTAAAGCTGGATACCAACGGGTACCGGCCGGAAGTTCTCCGGGAACTCTTAAAGGAAAAGAAGCTGGACTATATCGCCATGGATATTAAGGCCGGGTGGGAACACTACAATAAAGCGACAGGCGTGTCACATTTTGAGCCGGAAAAGATTCAAGAAAGCGTCGACCTGATCATGCATTCCGGGATCGATTACGAATTCCGCACCACTGTGGTCCGGGGTATCCATGAACCGGAGGAGTTTGAGGAGATCGGCAGATTCCTGCAAGGGGCGAAAGCCTATTTCCTGCAGAGCTACAAGGACAGCGGCGCGGTCCTGGAACCCGGGTACGGAGCCTTTCCCAAAGAGGTTTTGGAGGAGATGGCGGAAAAGGCAAGAAAGTACATTGCCAGAGTGGAACTTCGTGGAGTAGAATAATCGTTATGAATAAATTGATCGGAGACAGAAAATTTTATGGAAAGGTACTCACGGTGGCGGTGCCCATCATGATCCAGAACGCGATCACGAATTTTGTGGGGCTTCTGGACAATATCATGGTGGGCCGCGTGGGGACGGAACAGATGTCCGGCATTGCCATCGTAAACCAGCTCCTTCTGGTGTTTAACCTGGCGATCTTCGGCGCGCTCTCCGCGGCCGGGATCTTTGGCGCACAGTTTTATGGTTCCGGGGACCAGGAGGGCGTGCGGCACGCCTTTCGCTTTAAGCTGTATGTCAGCGTTTTATTGGTAATCCTGGGGA
>CANQEV010000015.1 GCA_947595925.1 uncultured Acetatifactor sp.
TATCATGGAATGGACACAAACGCAGTAAATTCAAGTATTTTTGAACATTTTTATTGTTTTAAGCAGACATTAATTATGTCCCCCCGCAGGCTTTCTTCCAGCCTCCTCTCAGATACCTTCCGATGAAGCAGACCGCCCGGAAGATCCAGTCCATCACCATGGCCGTCCACACGCCTATGGCACCGTATCCCAGGTGAATCCCGATGACGACGCTGAAGCCGATGCGGAACACGATCATAGAAAAGACGGAGATCGCCATGGTGTACCGCACATCATTGCAGGCCCGGAGCATATTGGGGAGCACAAAGCTGACCGGCCACAAAAAGATCGCCACGCCGTTGTGGATCATCACCAGCCAATAGGCCAGCTCCGTGGTATCCTGACCAAGCCCATAGATCTTCAGGATCCAGGGAAGCGACAGGAGAATACAGCTGTTGACCGCCGCGGTTGCTATGTAAGTAAAGCGCAGGAGCTTTTTCGTGTAGTACCGCACCGCCTCCAGATCGCCGGCCCCCACGCAGCGGCCGATCACCGTGATCATGGCCAGGCCCAGGGCCTGCCCCACGATGCAGCCCATGGCGTCCAGACTGTTGGCTACGCCGTTTGCCGCGATCTGCACCGTCCCAAACTCCGCGATGATGCTGACCACGATCACACGCCCCAGCTGGAAAATACCGTTTTCGATCCCGCTGGGGATCCCGATAAACAGGATCCGCTTCACCACGCCCCAGTCAAACCGGAACCTCTCTTTCCGAAGATAGATCTCTCCCGAAGGGTTCTTCAAAAGCCGGTATAAGATCACTGCCGCCACCGCACGACTGACCACAGAGGGGATCGCCACTCCCGCCGCCCCCATCCGCAGGCCATAGATACACACGGCATTCCCCGCCACATTGATCAGGTTCATAAGGGCGGACACCTTTAAGGTGATCCGGGAATTTCCCATGGAACGGAACAGGGCCGCGCAGGAATTATAGACCGCCAGAAAAGGAAAGGAAACCGCCGTGATCAGAAGATATGTGACCGCGTTGTCAAACACATCCTGTTCGATCCTTCCAAAAAACAGGGCCAGGATGCCCCTGTGCAGAAGCATCACCAGAGCCGTGACGCCCACGGTGATCACCCCCGACGCCACGATCAGCTGTTTCGCGGACCGGCAGGCGTCCTCCCGTCTGCGGGCCCCCAGAAACTGGCTGGTCACCACCGCGCCGGTGGAGAGGGCCGCCAGTACATTAATGATAAAATTGTTGAACATGTCCACAAGGGATACTCCGGACACCGCCGCCTCCCCCGCGGAGGAGATCATCATCGTGTCCGCCATTCCCACCGTGATCGCCAGTGTCTGCTCAAAGATCAGCGGCACGATCAGCCTGTTCAGGTCTTTCTGAGAAAATAACTTCTGTTTTTCCGCTTCCATCAAAATCACAGCTTTCTGTCTCTGTTGCTATCTGCTATCTACGCTGCTTTTGCGCCTCGTCCCTGCGTGGCCTGTCTCCCGTTTCTTTCCCAGGGCACAGACCTCCCGGTTTCTATCTTGTTCCTGTTCCCGCACTTTTCCCGGTTCCGACTCTTTTACAGATCCCTCTCTTTTCCCGGTTCCGATCCTTTCTGATTGCCAATCCAAAGAAACAGGGCTTTGCAAAATTTACTCTATTTCAGGGTTTCAAACCTTTCTGGTTTTCAGTCCCAGAAAATCCGGTCTTTTATCGCCGTTTTCTTTCCCGACCGCTGAACTTTTTATGTTTATAACTCCATCCGGTACAGTCTGCAGGCGTTCTCCCAGGTGATCCTGCGGACCTCCTCCTCCGGCAGTCCCTTGATCTCCGAAAGCTTCTCGACCACATAGGGAAGGTTTAAGGAACTGTTCCGCTTTCCCCGGTTGGGCTCCGGCGCCAGGTACGGACAGTCTGTCTCGATCACCAGGCAGTCCAGGGGAAGATACTCCACGGCCTCCCGCAGTTTTCTGGCGTTCTTAAAGGTCAGCACCCCGCCGATGCCGAAAAAGAATCCCATGTCCAGATACTCCCTTGCAGTCTCCTTCGAATAGGCGTAACAGTGGATCACGCCGCCGATCTCCCTGCAGTTTTCCGCCTTCATCACGTCCAGCGTGTCCTGGCAGGTCTCCCGGGAGTGGATCACCACGGGCTTTTCGATCTCCCTGGCCAGCGCAAGCTGACGGACGAACCACTCCTTCTGGATCCCCGCCTCCGGCTCCGGCCAGTGATAGTCCAAGCCGATCTCTCCCACCGCGACGCACCTCGGATGCAGGCACATTTTCTTTAACTCCGCAAAATTTTCCTCATTCAGCTCCGCCGTCTCGGAAGGATGAACGCCTATTGCGGCATAGACATAACCATAGTTTTCCGAGAGGGCAAGGCATTTTTTACAGGAGGCAAGGCTCGCCCCGACATTCACGATCCTGCCGATCCCCTGCCGGGGAAGCTGGGATAACAGCTCCTCCCTGTCCCCGTCAAACGCCTCGTCGTCATAATGGGCGTGGGTGTCAAATATTTCATATACCGCTTTCTGCATGAGATCCCGCCTTTCTGTCAATATGACATGATCCGCCGCCCTTTTTCTCCAGCGCCAGCAGCGCCTCCTTCACGTCCAGCCCGCCGCCGAACCCGGTGAGGCTTCCGTCCGCGCCGATCACCCGGTGGCAGGGCGTCAGGATCATGATGGGGTTGTTGTGATTTGCGCCTCCCACCGCCCTTCCGGCCTTTGGGTTTCCGATCTGGGCCGCGATCTGCCCGTAGGTCCGCGTCTCCCCATCGGGGATTTTTCGCAGGGCTGCCCAGACCTTTTCCTGAAAATCCGTCCCCTGCGTCTTCACCGGGACGGAAAATTCCCTGCGCTTTCCCGCAAAATACTCGTCCAGCTGCCGGGCCGTCTCCTGAAAAACCGGATCCGAAAGAAGAACCGTACCGATCTGTTCTTCCGGGATCTCCGCCTCCGGGAGTTCCGCGTCCCGGGCGACAGCAAGGCCCGTCAGATATCCCTCCTGCGTCCTCACGCGCAGCAGCCCCACCGGGGATCTGTAATAAAAGACGTTCTCCTCGCCCATTCTTCCACCTTCCTTCCCGGCAAACCGACCAATTTGCGCCGACGCCAGGGACACCTTCCGTCGGTTACTGCTTTGCGGCTCCCTCTGTTCCTGACGCGGTATTTCCCCGACTTCACTCATTATACGGAAGACCGTAAAAAATAGCAAGCAAAAACCGGCAGAGGAACTCTCTGCCGATAACAGGCCAACCCGCCGCTTATGCCAAAAGCCCCATCAGGCTTTCATGGGCCGCCCGGAAGGCCATGGCCCCGCTGCCCTCTTTCTTCCTGCCGGGGTCCTTCTCCAGCTGATCGAAGCCCTGGAAGTGAAAGAGATGGGGCTCTAAGCTCAAAAAGCCTTCAAAACCACTTTCCGCGGCTCTGTGAAAGATTTCCTTCAGGTTTCCGTCCCCTTGTCCCGGGAGAACCACTTCCCCGTTTTTCCGAAGGGCGTCCTTTACATGAAAATATCGGATGTAGGGTTTCAGGATTTTATAGGCTTCTAATGTGTCCTGCCCGCACTGTATGAAATTCGCAAAGTCAAAGATTCCCTGGAAATGCTCCCCGTAAAAGCGTTCAAAGAGCTTCCTGCAGGGTTCCGCCGTGGCACCGTAGATTCCCTTTTCATTCTCATGGAGAAGGATCACGTTCTCCCGCTCCGCATAAGCCACCATCCTCTCCATCCGGGAAAACACCTCCTCCCGGCACGTCTCCGGATCTTCCCCTTCGGGAATATAAAAGCTGAACATCCGAATATAAGGCGTGCGGAAGAAATGGGCCAGCTCCACGATTTTCCGAAAACTTCCAAAATGGGATTCAAAGTCGTCCCGGACGCCGATCTTTCCAATGGGGGAACCGATGGCGGACACCCCGATCCCCGCGGCGTCCATCTTCCCTCTCAGCTGCGCCGCTTTTTCCATCGTCAGATCCGCCACGCCGACGCCGTCCGCGCCCCGCAGTTCCAGGTAATTCTGTCCCAGCTCCGACAACACCCGGAGCTGCTCGTCGAAATTCTGGTCGATCTCATCCGCAAATCCACTGATCTTACATGCTTCTAACACGATCCTGCCTCCTTTGCCTTCTCCTCGCCACGGGCCGCCCCGTAGAGCCGGAGCATCAGTTTTACCGTCTCCTGTACCTGTTCAAAATCCAGCAGATAGGGGCTGCCATTCCGAAGACTCTCGTAAAAACCCCGGATCGCCTCCTGGTGGCAGGAACCCCAGCAGCTCTTTCCAAAGCCCTTCCGCTCAGGAAAATTCCTGGTTTCCTCCGTCCCTTCCCGCCAGATCCGGACCTCGTCCTCCTCCATGCGCACCCGCCCCCGCCGGCACTGCACCTCTATCAAAGGCGGCATGTCCGCGGCGTAGGCCGTGGTCACATAGAGCACCGCCTTTGCCCCCGGATACCGCACATAGGCGGTCAGAGTGTCCTCCACTTCTATCTCACCCTTCAGGTGAAAGTTTTCACAGGCGGCGTCCGCGTCCACCGGCGCACGCCCCATCAGGTACTGCATCAGATCCAGAGTGTGGATCCCCTGATTGATCAGCGCGCCGCCGCCCTCCGTGGCCAGCCTGCCCCGCCAGGGACTATCGCTGTAATAGGCCCCTTCCCGGTTCCAGGTGACAAAGCCCCGAATGCCCGTCACCTCTCCCAGAGAACCCTCCTGCAGCAGCGTTTTCACATACTCCACCCTGGGGTGGAGCCGGTTCTGAAAGCAGACCGCCAGCCGGGACTTTCCCCGGGCCCTGTCCGCTGCTTCCTTTAAATGGTCCAACTGCTCCCAGGTGATGGCCGGAGGTTTCTCCAAAAAGACCGAAATCCCTCTCTCCAGCGCTTCCACCGCCATCGGCGTGTGCAGATGATGGGGTGTGCAGACGTGCAGCACGTCCAGGCGCTCCCGGTCCAGCATTTTCCGCCAGTCCTGATAGCAAGCTCCCCCAAATTCTTCCGCCGCTCTCTCCGCCCGATCCCTTTCACAGTCCGCGGCGGCGATCAGGCGGCAGTCCGGCCCCAGCGCCGCAATACTCTTCAGGTGAACCTGGGCGATACTCCCGCAGCCCACCAGTCCGATCCTCAAACTTCCCTCCACAGCCAGCTCATCCTCCCATCTCCGTCAATCTGCCCTCAGGAGCCATAGGTCCCCGTCGTGTCGAAAGTGACGCCCGTCGAAGACTCCTTTTTCCTGGACTGCTTCCGGCGCTTGTTCAGCTCCTCTAAGAAAAGATCCTCGTCCAGCGGAAGGGTGATCTTCCGGTTCAGCCAGTGGGACAGGTGCATGGCGTTGGAGAGCGTCAGGCCATAGATTCCCTCCTGGCCCTTTGCCACCAGCTCCGTCCCGTTTAAGATCGCCCCGGCAAACGCAGCCAGAACCCCGTTGTGCTGGGTGTTTTCCCCGGGCGTCTCCACGGTGATCCACTGCCCTTTCGGCTGCGCAAATCCCTCTTTTGACGAAAAGCAGAACTGCCTTTCATTCTCTTCCAGCTCGTACATCATCAGCTTTCCGCCCTCGCAGACCAGCTTTGCCCGCTCCAGCGTGACCTCCAGGCGGTTGGTCCCCGGCGCATCCCCCGTGGTGGTGATAAAGACTCCGGTAGCCCCGTTGGGATATTCCAGATAGGCCGTCACGTCATCCTCCACCTCGATATGATGCCACTTTCCCTCATGGCAGAAAGCCTGCACAGAGGCCGGCATCCCGCAGATCCACTGCAGAAGATCCAGCTGGTGGGGACACTGGTTCAGAAGGACGCCCCCGCCCTCCCCGTCCCAGGTAGCCCGCCAGTCTCCGGAGTCATAGTATGCCTGGGTGCGGTACCAGTCAGTGATGATCCAGTTCACCCGCTTCAGCGCCCCGTACTCTCCGCTCTGTACCAGTTCCCGGAGTTTGCGGTAAACCGGATTGGTGCGCTGATTGAACATCAGACCGAACACCACATTGCTCCGGTCAGCCTCCCCGTTCATCTCCCGGACCTGCTTCGTATAGACTCCGGCGGGCTTCTCGCTCATCACGTGCAGTCCTCTCTTCATTGCCTGGATGGCAAAGACCGGATGCAGATAGTGGGGCGTTGCGATCAGAACCGCGTCCACCTCCCCGGAATCCAGAAGCGCCTCCCCGCTGTCGTACACCTTTACCGAATCGGGCAGTTCCGCTTTCGCCCACTCCCTGCGGCTCTCCCGGATATCGGCCACGGCGGCAAGAACCATACCCGGAATATTTCCCGCCGCAATCTGCCTGCAGTGATTGCTTCCCATACCGCCGATCCCGATCACACCCATTCTGACATTTTCCATACCCGTTACCCTCCCAAAAAAGTTTGGATTCTTATGCCATCATCATACCCGCAAGGGACAATTTTTTCGATTGTCGTTAGGATAAAAAGCATTGCAAATATTGCTCATAATTGCCTTTTATGCTATACTTATAAAACAAAATGGAAAATGCATACCCGCGCCAACATTTTACAAAAAAGGAAGATTGAGCCATGGATACAGCCTTAGACACCTCGCGCACAGACGATCCTTTTCTCGTCAGCAACGACGTGCAGCCCCAATACAACTATCACTTCCACGACCACTACGAGATCTACTATTTCGTATCCGGTGACGCGGATTACCTGGTGGAGGGCCGGGAGTTCCACCTGACGCCCCACAGTCTGATCCTGCTCTCTCCCCATGTGCTCCACAGCGTAAAGGTGAACTCCTCGGCGGACTATGTCCGCTGTTATGTGTACTTCCGCCCGGAAGACATTCTCCCCGAGCGCAGGCCCTTTCTGCTGTCCTGCTTCCCCGGCCACTCCAAGTACGCCCAGGAACAGGAGATCTTCTTTGAAAACACCCAGAAATACGGACTGGAAGCCTATTTCCGCAATATCCTCCGCCTGGAAAACCTGCCGGAAGGCCTGCGGAAACAATATTATCCGCTCTTTCTGGAATCCCTGCTGTCCCAGATTCACTTTATGTCCCAGGCCCTCCACCCTTCCCCGGTGGCCCAGAGCGGTTCTTCCAAGATATCGGACCTGATCCGCTACCTGAACACCCACCTGACGGAGGAAATCACCCTGGAGGATCTGTCCGCGCGGTTCTTTCTCAGCAAATACTACATGATCCGCGCCTTTAAAAAGGCCACCGGGACCACCGTCATGAACTACCTGACCTACAAGCGCGTCATCCTCGCCAAGCAATATCTGCTGAACGGGGACACCGCGTACGAGGCCGCGGACAAAGCGGGCTTTTCCGACTACTCCGTCTTTTTCCGCGCGTATAAAAAAACGCTGGGACATAGTCCCAGCGCGGATAAAGCAAATTCTTATGCAGAGGAATCTTCTGCGATTGCTAAACAGTAAGCCCTCTCTTTCCGGTCCGGATCACGGTCTGAGCCCCATGCCGCCCTCCAGGGTGAGTGTCTCGCCGGTGAGATACTTGAAGTCCGGGGAAGCCAGCTGTACGCAGACGCGGCCGATCTCCTTCTCCACATCTCCGTAATGTCCCATGGGAGGCATGTGCACGTTTGCCTTGAACGCATCGGGATACGCCTTCTCAAACTGCTCCAGCTGCGAGGTCCAGGCCAGCGGGCAGATCACGTTGACATTGATGCCATCCTTGCCCCACTCGGTGGCTGCAACCCTTGAAAGACCGCGGATTCCTTCCTTTGCGGCAGCATAAGCGCACTGCCCAAAGTTGCCGAACAGCCCGGCGCCGGAAGCAAAATTGATCACTGTTCCCTTGGTCTCCTTCAGATGGAGGTAGCAGGCTTTCATATAATAGAAGGCTGCGTATAGGCCGGAATACAGGGCAAGGTTAAACTGATCCGTCGTGTGATCGGCCAGCGTCACGCCTGACGCAGACGCCTGCGCATTGTTGATCAGCACGTCGATCCTGCCGAAAGCCTCCATCGTCTTCTTCACCACTTCGTTCACAACTGCCTCGTTGTCCGCCCCGGCGGAGACGTCCGCCGCCACGGGAAGCACCTGGATCTTGTAGAGGCGCTCCAGCTCCTCCTTCGCGTCCTCCAGCTTCTTTACGTTACGCCCCGTAATGACCAGGTTCGCACCCTCCTTCGCGTAAGCGGTGGCAATGCCGTAACCGATGGAACCGCAGGAACCGTCCGACAGGGAAGCCTTCCCTCCGCCGGTAATGATCGCTGTCTTGCCTTCCAAAAAGCCCATTTTGTAACCCTCCTTCACACATGAATGATCTCTTTCTCAGGACACCGGAGCCGCCCGTCTGAGAACGCGGGATCCGGTCGCCGTTGTTATTTTTCATTATAACAAGAGAGCCAACTTCGGTCAAGCTGAACCTTGGTCAATTAAAAGAAGCCGCCCCCGAAGGGACGGCTCCAAGTCTCCATAACCGTACTTCAGACTCTCCCCCGGACGCCTTTCGGCCCTTCCGGGTGAAGTTTTCTGCATATCCGCTAAAAACCAGGATTCCCCGACAATAGTTTGGCTACAGTTTTGGCTGTAGTTTATCTACAAAACCATGCACCTTCACGGATAACGGATAACAGATAACACAACACCTTCACAATCCATCACCTCAGCACTTTTCAAGAAGGCGGATATACACGGAATTTTTATCAGGGGACGCATCGCCCCCTGTTCGTCAGTCCATGTCCACCTCAAACTCGATGGTCTGGTTGCAGTAATCCAGGGCCATCTGCAGCCTGCTGATCTCGTCGCTGACCTTTTCAAAATCCTCCCGGGCCTGATCCAGGTCGTAGTTCACATACATGTACTCGATCAGGTTGGAACGGCCGAACCTGTCGTTCACCCTGGTCTTGGGCTGCCGTCTGCGCATGATGTCCAGACGGTTCTTGTTCCGGCTGAGCTGCGCCAGATAAACCAGAGCCTGATCGATGGTCATGTCAAAGTTCTCCAGCTTCGTCCTGACGTTAAACAGGTTGATGGCATGCTTCACCACGCAGATCTTCGCATTCAGCTCCGCCAGCTTTGCCGATACTGTATTGTAATCATACTCCGGCGTCTCCTGCTTTTCATTTTCCGCCAGCACATATGTGCTCGCGTTCTGCTCCAATGTCAGATAGAACTGCTTCTCCTCGTCCAGGGCGCGAAGGTATTTATTTGCAGCTGCGGAAGTCATCATCTTCATACTATTTACCTCTTTCTGCCGTAAAAAAACGGCGCTATTCTATTTTCTCAGGGAGGTTCTCATGTCCTCGCCGTCAATCATAGGATAACACCTTTTTTTATACTTGTGAAGTAAACCGGCGGTTTAATTATCCGGGATCGCTTCCGGCTCTTTCCTCTCCTCTTTCCACCGCCAGAGCGCGAAGACCATCACCAGAACGGCCTCGACCAGGATCAGCGTCTCCGTGAGGAAGACGTTTCCAACCAGCTCGTTAAAGATCACCATCAGGCTGTCCACCAGCATGTGCAGCAGAAACGCCAGCGGGTAATAGAACAGTTTTTTTCCGCCTTTCTTCACCGCAAGCCAGACGAGAAGGGAGAGCGCCATCTGCAGGACGATCGCGCTGCACCGCTCTAAAATGGAGAACAGATACATGGGTGCCGGCGTATTGACTATGTTCTGAATACCCTCCGCAAAGATCGCCTTCTGATCCTCCGGAAGCTGCGCCATTACCTGTTCATATCCGCCGTTGTTGATGACGATGACGTAAATAAGCGTGTTGAGCATATTAAAGACCAGGATAAAGAAGGCCTCGAAACCCCCGTGTCCGGCACCATATGTCCAGGCGTTTCCGTCGTTGTCCAGCTGTTTTTTCAGGATCGTCCGAAAAGCCAGAAACCTTCCGGTCTCTTCAAACAGGCCCGCCATAAAACCGCCGTAGAGGCCGTAAAGCCATATATTTCCCTGGATCACGGCACCCGCCGGACTCGTCAGGATCACGCCGTGCAGCGCCGACTCCAGCGTCATGACAAACAGGAACATCACCCCGCAGCCCACAAAAAAGGCCTTGGCGGAGCCTCCCGACTTTTTCCGCACGATCAGAAACAATAAAACCGGTATCAGGATCCCCGACGCTATGGCGGTGCCTATCATCGCAATGGAAGCCGTTGACACATGCATATTCATCCCTCTTTCCGCAAACGCTTGATCGATCATCACAATGGATCATTTTAGGCTATCGTAACACAATCCTCTTATAAAATCAAGCTTTGCGGCCCCCGGCATTTGTCTCATTAGTTGCCCTTCTCCTAACCCTCAGAGGCAAAAAACATATGCCCACGAGGGCTCTCCCTGCTTCCGGCCCCCGGCAGTTCCCTTCTCTATACATTTCTGCCGGAGATCACCGGCACGACGCGAAGATCTTCAGCACATCCTCTTTCCCCAGTTTTACATAAGCCCTCGTGGACAGGCCGCTGGTCCTCACCGCCTCAGAGGCCATTTCTTCCAGCCGGTCATCGGGAACTCCGGCTTCCAAAAGGTGTTCCGGCATACCCAGGGAACGATTGAAGTCCCTGACCTTTTCGACGGAAAGACAAGCGGCCCTCATATCGTCCGGTTCCGTCACGCCGAATACCTCCCTGGCAAACCGCGCGAAACGGTGCGCCGTCCCCTCGGACAGCACATATTCCATCCAGGCGGGAGTCAGGATTGCAAGCCCGACGCCGTGGGTAATGTCATAAAAGGCGCTGACCACATGTTCCATCGGATGAACGCTCCAAGCCCCGCCCTTTCCGACCGTCAAAAGGTGGTTCAATCCAATGGTGGACGCCCACATCAGGTTGGATCTCGCCTCGTAATCCTCCGGCTCCTCCATCGCCTTTTTTGCATACCGCACCACTGTTTTCATAACCGCCTCGCTGAGGGCGTCCGTGATGTAGGCCCCGTCGTTGGGTTGGAAATACTGCTCCATCGCATGGGAGAGAATGTCCACGCACCCCGCGGCAGTCTGCTTTGCCGGCAGCGTATAGAGATAAGTCGGATCGCAGATGGAAAGCCTGGGATATAAAAGGGGCGTGTTGATCTCCAGCTTTTCGCTGGTATTCTCATTGGTGATAACGGCCCCTGAATTCATCTCGGAACCCGTGGCGCAGATCGTCAACACCACAGCCACGGGCAGAGCGTCCTTTACCAGGCTCCTGTCCAACACCAGATCCCAGGGCGCGCCCTCATAGCAGGCAGCGGCGGCGATATGTTTCGAGGCGTCGATCACGCTTCCGCCGCCCACCGCCAGGATCGCGTCGATCTTTTTCTCCCGGCAGATCTCTCTTCCCTTCTCCACCGAGGACAGTTTCGGATTCGGTTCGATCCCGGGGAGCTCATATACCTCAAAATCCTGCAGCAGGCTTCTAATCCTGTCGTACAGTCCGGTTTTTCGAATACTGCCGCCCCCATAGACCAGCAGGATCTTTTTTCCCAGCTTTCCCAGTTCCTCCGGGAGACACTGGATCTGATCCCTTCCAAAGCGGATATCGGTCGGCACATGAAAGGCAAAGTTGTTCATATCTTCCACCTCTTTCCAAAAAGTCATAGCAATCCTCAGATCTTCGCTTTGTACCTGTCGTAATGCAGCGGACTCAGATCCACATCCGTCCTGCCGGTCAGGATCAGCTTCGCCAGCTGTTCGCCTACGGCAGGCGCTATCCCGAAACCGTGTCCGTTGAACGCGCAGGCCACATACAGGCCCGGTATCTCTTCCACCGCTCCTAGCGCGGGAACGCCGTCCGACGACGCGTCCATCCACCCTGCCCAGGTGCGGACGATCTTCACTTTCGCCAGATCCGGGAAATACTTCATGATCCCCCGGCAGATACAGGGCGCCGTCTTCGAGGAAGTCACAGGCGTCCCGTTGTCCTTATTGTACCTCTCCAGGCCCGAAGACCCGCCAAAGACAAAGGACCCGTGCTTTGTCTGGTGTCCGTAAAAGTCCGCTTCCGCCGTGCCGAGCATCTGATCGAACATGTGGGGCTGTGCCTCCGTCACGAGACATTCCAACAGGGAATTGGTCATAGGGATATCAATCCCCACGCTTGTCAGGATCTCCCGGGAATCCAGGCCCGCCGCCACCAGCACATTTTCGCCCTCATAGATATTGTTCGGGGTGATCACCTGGCGGATCTTTCCTTTGATCACCCGAAGCTGCCTGACAGGCTCCCCCGTGACAAAGGTCACGCCCCGTTTTCTCGCCGTCTTATAAAAGCCCAGAGTCGTCGTGAGCGGGTTCGCGTGTCCGTCCGTGGGACACCAGCTGGCGCATATCACTTCCCGCGAGAGATAGGGATTGATCTCCCGGACTTCGTCCCCGTCTATCATCCTGACGTCCAGTCCGACGCCCCTTGCGCTGTCCGCCAGCTTCGTCAGAATCTCCCGGTGTTTCTCCGTCTTCCCGAGACGCAGATTGCCGTCCTGATGATATTCGCAGTCCACTTCCAGTTCTTCCGAAAGATTTGGCCACAGGTTCCGTATCCCGTACATGACAAGGGGAAGTTCCCGGACATCGCGCCCGGACTGCCGCACTCCGCCGCCATTTCGGGAGGAACCCCCATTTCCAATATGATCGGAGCCCTCCAGCACGATCACCTCAGCGCCCATTCCGGCAAGATAATATGCAGTCGCACAGCCGATGATGCCGCCGCCGACTATGACAACTTCCGCGTTAGTCTTCATAGGATCCGACCTCCTTTTCCTCCGGCACCTCATTCGCAAAAACTTCCATCTCGATGGGGCGCATGGGAACGCGGCTTGTGGCCGGTTCCAGTTCCGCCGGCGATATCCCCAGTTCTCTCGCCACGATACCCTTTACCAATCTGCCGCAGGTCTGCCCCTGGCAGAGCCCCATCCCCGTCCGCAGATACCGCCGGATCTCGGTGAGGGTCCACATGCCGTCATGTACGGCCTGCCGGATCTCCCCTTTCGTGATCTCCTCGCAACGGCAGATGATCATATCGTCGTCGGGTCCAGGCAGGAAAGGCCCGATATCCCTGGATCTGTCATTTACTGAATTCATATGTCGTCCTCCTATACGGCCTTAAAAAACCTTGCCTTCATCGCGTATTCCTTCGGAACCCGGATCGTCAGAAGATTGGTCTTGTCAAAGGCTTTCATGCTCTTTACGGAAACCACCTCTGCGTCGCAGACGGCCTTTCCGTCCCTTCCCAGTCCCTTGCCTCTCGTCCCGACTTCCGGCGGGGGCAGGAACTCATAGGGTAGCGTGACCGTAGCCGTACCGTCCCCACAGTCCTCGTCCACCAAAAAGATCGCCTGACCGGAGCATCCGGCCACGCACATTCCACAGTTGATGCACTCCGAGCCCTCCACGACAATGGGTAAGGAAGTAATCTTCGAACCGATGGAGATGCAGCCTTTTTTACAGGCATCCTGACAGGGGTTGCAGGGAATGTTCTGGGTACACTCGATCACCGGATGAACGCCGGCCTTATGCGTAACCCCCGGATATCTCTCCAGTTCGTCGTCCGCCACATATCCGTGCAAAAGAAGGTTCTGGGAGACCTCGATCCCCTCCTCCGTTTCTGTAATTTGTTTTCCCCGGTTCTGGGGGGCAAACATGCCCTGACGCAGCCCGTCCAGCGCTTTGTCCAGGGACGCCAGTTCGGATTCCATCTCGTCTTTTCCGATATATCCGAGGAACTCCGCGGCGGCGATCCCCGCCATCCTTCCCTCGATCATGGCAGAGGACGCCTCCTCAATGCCGGCCACATCCCCCGCCACATACACGCCCGGAAGAGAAGTCCTCCCGTGGGGGTCGCAGACGGGAACCTGCCCGCCCTTTTTCGGGTCGTCCACCATTTTGCACCCCGCCATCTTCAAGAGCTGCGACATCGGTGACAGCCCTACCGCAAGACAGATGGTATCCACGTCAAAGTGCTTCTCCGTACCCGGAATAAAGTGAAAGGCGTTGTCCACTTCCGCGATGGTGACTCCCGTGACGCAGTCCGTCCCTTCCGCTTCCACGATGGTATGGGAGAGGTAAAAGGGAACCCCGGTGCGGGCGACCTTCGCCGCGTGCACGCCGTATCCCCCCACTCTGGGCGCAGCGTCCACCAGCGCGACCACCTCGCATCCGCACTGTTCCAGCTGGAAGGAAACCACAAGTCCCACATTCCCGGAACCCAGCATGAGCACCCGTTTTCCCGGGAGCACGCCGTGCAGGTTCATCATGGTCTGAGCGGCTCCGGCTCCGATCACCCCGGGAAGGGTCCAGCCCGGAAAAGTGACCATATTCTCCGCGGCGCCGGTGGCGATGATAACGGCGTTTCCCTTATAGTGCTCTATCTGACCGCCTCTTTTTACCACCACTTCCTTGTCCTGATACAGGCCGATGACCGTCGCGTTCAATACCACTTCCACGCCGGCCTCGTCCGCTTCCTCCAGGAGCTGCTGACCGATCACATATCCCCGGACCTTTGCCCGGTGCTCCTTAGATCCGAAAAATTTATGTATCTGCTTAAACAACTGTCCTCCGGGTTTTTCGTTCTCGTCGAAGACGACCGTTCGCAGTCCCTTCTTCGCCGCCTCGATCCCTGCGGAGAGTCCGGAGGGTCCCGCCCCCACAATGATCAGATCATATCGCTTCATTCTCTTCTCCCTTTCCCGCGTATCCTAATTTCCGCCGGCCTGTCACTGCTCTTCGAAAGGCTTCTCGCTCACTCCGTACTGTGTGCAGACCTTCATCCCCTCCGCCAGCGGCGTGATGCAGGTCCTTACATTCGGCACCCCGTCCACCACCATGACGCAGTCCGTACATCTTCCGATCGCACAGAAGATCCCCCGGGGCTTATGCTCTTTCCGGGTGTATCGGTGTACCATTACGCCGGCCGCCTTGAGCGCCGCCGCGATGGGCTCTCCCTCGTACCCCTCCACTTCTTTTCCGTCATAGGTAAACCTGACCAGCCTACCCTTTTCCTGGACGCCCAGTATCGGGTGTTCTTTAATCCTCTCCGACATATCCGTCTCCTTTCCGATGCCAGCCGCTCCGACCGCCGCCGCAATCCTCTCTCCGCTTATGCCAAATCCGGTTTTTCCCACAGCTGCAATCTCCGGCCAAGGCCCAGTTCCACCGCTCTCTCGTAGCAGCGCTTTCCCCACGCCACATCCTCCACCGGCATCCCCCCGACGGAAAAGACTATGATGTCGTCCTCCGTTTCCCGCCCGGGCTTCTTTCCCTGTATGATATCTCCCAGATCGTGCATGTCTTTTCTCTGCAGGATCCCGTCGTGAATCATATCCGTAAATTTGGAACCGATGATATTGTTCGCCCCAAAGGAGGGATAGGGAAACTCCTCCGCCCACGCCTCATACAGCGCGGTGTTGTCCACCACCAGCCTGCACCGGTCCGCCAGGAACCGGGCATCCAGTTCAAAACAGCTCAGTCCGATGATCAAGGCCCCCGGCTTGATCCACTCCCCCTTTACCAGGGGATAGGTGCTCGGGTCCGTATTGCCCGAGTTGGCAAAGGCGATCACATCCGTATCCCGGACCAGTTCCTCCACCGTATCCACCCCCCGGATCACAGGAATCTCCGGATACTTCTCTTTTGCATAGGTCAGAAATCGCTCCAGGGACTTCTGTCCCCTGCCTTTTACTTTCACCTCCCGGATCCCGGGACAGGAGGCCAGGACCGCCGCCAGGGTGGTCTTTCCCATGACCCCCGGCCCGCAGATCCCGCAGACCTGCGCGTCCTTTTTCGCCAGGTATCTGGCCCCCACCCCGGGGATCGCCCCGGTACGCATGGCGCTGAGAATGTTTGCGGACATCAGGGCTATTGGCGCTCCCGTATCCTTGTCGTTCAGCATCACGGTGAGGATCGACCTCGGAAGACCCTTTTCCCGGTTTTTGCTGTTGCTGCCGTACCACTTCATACCCGCCATGTCAAAGGGACCGCCGATGTAGGCCGGCATGGCCATAAACCTCCTGTCGTCCCCCTCGTCCAGCGGCATGTTGGGGAAGGGGGATTCCTTCGGGAAGGAGATCTGACTCCCATGGGAGTTGTGGTTTTCCCCCGCCATGACATAATCTCCCTGGTTCAGGCATTTCAGCACCTCTTCCATGGTGTCGATGCAGGCGGGCATATCCTTCACCCCGGCCTCTATCATATCTTCCTCAGACAAGAACAAAAAATCGATCTCCGGATAACTCATAACCCAACCTCGCTTTTATATCATTTTTCCTAACAGTTCAGCCAACGCCATTCGCAAAGCCGCGCTTACGCGCTTATGCACCGCTTCGCGGCGCCCTTTGCTCATAAAATGGCGTTCCCTCATCCGCCGGTTCCAGGGAAAAATTCGTGCAAGCACGATTTTTCCCGAAACTCGGCGGATGGCTGAACTGTTACTTCATATACGGCTGATCCCAGAGCTTTAAGGAGGTCCCGATTCCCTGGGCCAGCGCTTTCTGATAACAGTCATAACCCCAGGAGAGATCCTCGATGGGCATCCCGCCGATGGAACACATCACGATCTCGTCCCGGCTCTTTCTGCCCTGGCCGACCCCGTTTACAAGGTCGCACAGGTTGATCACATTCGCCCGATCCGTCTGCCCCGACTCCACAAGGTGCACGAAATGGATTCCCATAATGACCCATTCCCGCTTGTTTCCAAACGCGTCCACCGGGCCCCTGGCGATAAAGTTGCTCAGGTATTTCTGGTACATGCCGTAGTTGTCCACCACCATCGTGGTATGCAGGAAGTCGCTGTACTGACGGTACAGGAAGGACCCCATGCTGAATACCGTCGCGCCCTTTTTGAACCACTCGAGATGGAATTCCTCCATATTTTCCTTGGTCACGGACATGGCCTCCGAGACAACGTCCGCATCCCGGCATGCTTCTTCCAGGCTGTCACAGATGACGACCTCCGTTATCTGGGGATAATTTTCCTCGATAAATTTCTTCATTGCAAACGCAGTCTTCGACGTGGAAGAACTCCCCCGGATCTTCACCTTCCGGATATTCGGAAGAACCTGAAGATAACACATCAGGGCGCATTTATTGATGACGCCGGGCCCCAGCAGGGAAAGAACCTCCGACCCCTGGTTTGCAAGGTAGCCGGCGGCCAGTGCCGACATGGCTCCTGTCCGCATCGCAGACAGGAGATTCGCCGACATGACTGCCACCGGCGCACCGGTATCCACGTCCGACAGCGTTACCATAAGGATGGATCTCGGCAGACCCAGCGCGGAATTATGACTGTTGGAACCGTAATACTTCTGACCCGCGATGTGAAACCTTCCGCCAAGATAGGCCGGCATGGCCATGAATCTCCGGTCCGGCCCGTCGTCCAGAGGGAACCCTTCTATGTCGGACTTCTGGGGAAAATTCATCTGAAGACCATGTTCGTCGCCTTTCGGACCGCCCAGCAGGAAATCTCCTTTGCCAAAGAGGGCCATGGTATCCCGCATGGTGCGGATACAGCCCGCGGCGTCCAGTACACCCGCCTTTATCATGTCCTCCTCATTCAGATAGAGGAAGGTAATGCCCGGATAACTCATTTTTTCCACCTCCAGGATGTCACTCTTTCAGCTTTGTCCACATATCATCGTAGACCGCCAGCGTTTCCGTATCCAGATAACTCACGAACTCGCCGCCCGCGATCACATCGGCGGGAACGTTCTTCGCCTCATTGTTCACATACTCCTCGCCCATCAGTTCAAGCGCGGCCTTGTTGGGGCACAGATAAGGGAAATCGGATATGTTCATCTGTGCTGCCTCCGCAGAGAGCATAAAGTTAATGAACTCCATCGCCGCGTCGTAATGTTTCGCGCCCTTCGGGATTGCCCAGTTGTCCAGGAACACATACGCGCCCTCCGTCGGATAGACGATCTGGATATTCGGATTTTCTTCCATGGACAGGGCAATCTCAGCGGACCACACCATTCCCACGGAGCAGTCTCCGGAGATCAGCGCCGATTTAGGGGAATCCGAATCGTACAGCTTGATATTCTTCTTCAGCGACAGCAACTTTTCCTCCACCTTCGCCAGCGTATCCGGATCCGTCTCGTTCATGGAGAGCCCCATGGACCGTTCCGTCATGCCGATCACCGCCCGGTAATCGTCCAGCACTACGATCTGCCCTTCCAGGGACGGGTCAAACAGATCTGCGTAGGAGGTGATATCCAGATCCACCTTCGCGGTATTGACCGCGATGCACGCCACGCCGCCCTCATACGGAACGGTATATACATTACCCGGATCGTAGCTTTCATTCAGGAAGGTTTCGTCGATATTGGACAGATTGGTCAGCTTCTCCTTGTCCAGCGCCTCCAGGTTCCCCTGGGCGATCAGATATTCCACCGCGTAGTCCGATGGCAGGATGACGTCATACGCGCCCTCCGACTCCGATTTCAGCTTTGCCAGAAGATCCTCGTTCGAGGAATATGTGGATACGTTGACCCGGATCCCCGACTCCTTCTCGAACGCCTGGATGGCGGAATCAGAGACATACTCCGTCCAGACAAACACGTTTAACTCCCCCTTTTCTTCCGCGCCGGAAGAACCGCCGCAGCCCATCAGCAGGGAACACGCCAGCGCCGCAGCCATTGTCAGCAAACTCATTCTCTTTTTCATAATCTTCTCCTCCTTGCCTATTGCCTGCTTTTTTTGTGAAACAGGTTTCCCTGTGTCAACACAACGAAAAGAATCGTTCCCACCAGGATCAGTGTGGAGAGGGCGTTCACATCCGGCGCCACGCCGCTCTTTACGCTCTCCATCACCTTCAGGGGATAGGTCTTGGTCTGTCCGTATACAAAATAACTGATGATCACGTCGTCTATGGACAGGGTGAAGGCCAAAAGCGCGCCGCCCAGGATCCCCGGTGCCAGCACCGGAAGCGTGATCTCAAAGAATGTCACGAGCCTGTTTGCGCCAAGATCCATGCTGGCCTCCTCAATGGAGCTGTCATACCCCGCGAGCCTGGCCCGGACATTGAAGATCACAAAGGGGATACAGAACGTCACATGGGCCAGGATCAGCGTGAGCATCCCCCGCGGGATATGGACCTTTGCAAAAATCGTCAGCAGTGAGATGCCGAGCACGATCTCCGGTATGACCACCGGGATATACAAAAGGCCGTCTATCAGCGCCTTTCCCCTAAACCGATACCGATACATTCCGACAGCTCCCAGCGTGCCGATGACGGTGGCCAAAAGGGTGCTGACCACCGCGATGACCATCGTCACCCCGAAAGCCTCCACCAGCGAATGATTGTCCCAGAGCTTTATGTACCAGTCGAAGGTAAATCCCTTCCAGCTCATATACGGTTTTGAGGTAGTGGCGTTGAAGGAATTCACAACGATCACCGAGATCGGCAGGAACAAAAACAGGTACACCAATGTGCAGAACAGAATCCCCAGCCGTCTCTTCCTCTTTTCCCTTTTCTTTCTTTTCATCCGTACCGCCTCCTACACGCCCAGCGAATCCATGTCTCCGCCCAGCTTTTGATAGATCTTTACCAGAACCAGGGTTACAGCGATCAGTATGATGGACAGCGCCGCTCCCAGGGGCCAGTTGTTGCCGCTCTGGAACTGTCTTTCGATCAGGTTTCCGATCACGTCCGAATTGCCGCCCCCTAAAATATCCGAGACAAAGAAGTATCCCAGACAGGGGATGAAGACCATCAGGCTCCCCGAGAAAATACCACCGGACGTCAGCGGCAGAATCACCTCAAAAAATGTGGCGGCCGGCCTTGCCCCCAGATCGGAAGACGCCTCCAGGAGCGATCCGTCCAACTTCTCGATGGCCGTATAGAGAGGCAGGATCATGAAGGGGATCAGACAGTACACCATGCCCAGGATCGTCGTGCCCTGCCGGTACAAAAGGTCGATGGGTTCCGCCGCGATCCCGGTTTTCACGAGCAGCGTGTTCAGCCACCCACTGCTGCCCAGGAAGCTCCTCCAGCCGTAGATCCGGATCAGCGAGTTGGTCCAGAACGGGATGATCACCAGCATATACAGGATCCTCTTCTTCCGGCTCTTCGTCCGGGCGATGATGTAGGCGAACGGATACCCGATCAGGATACAGAGGATCGTCGTCACCAGGGCGATGACAAGAGACTGCACATATATCTTCAGATAATTCGCGTTGGCCAGCCGAACATAATTGTCCAGTGTAAAATCAAACTTTACATTATAAAATTCATCGATGGAGCAAAAGCTCATCACCGCCACGTAGATCAGCGGAACGGCGATCAGCAGTACCATCACCGCGGTCACCGGCCCCACCGTCAGGAGGGCGGGCAGCGTGTTTGCCCGGAACTCATGCTTCGATCTTTTCCGCGCCATAGAAAGCACCTCCTAAGCCAGCCTGATATTGTTCAGCGCTTCAAATATATAGTGGCTCTCGTTGTGGATCAGAACCGCGTCCTCCACATTCCAGTAGGGATAACATTTGCTCCCCACCGGCGGCAGGTCCTGTCCCGCCAGACGTTCTATCTTCAGCTCGTTGCCGTTTGGCAGGGAGACGACGCACTTCAGCACAGAGCCCACATAGATATAGTCCCGTACCATTGCCGCCAGTTCAAAACCCTCTACCGGCGTTGTCGAAAACCGCATCTTTTCCGGTCTAACCGAAATTGTGGCATATTCCAGGAGAGAAAAGCCCTCCGGTGCCTTGACCGTCACCGCTCCATTTTCCAGGGTCATGGTAGCGACGCCATCCTTGATGCTAGTGATGCAGCCGTCGTAGATGTTCGTCTCTCCGATAAATGTAGCCACAAACTTTGTCGCCGGGTGCTCATAGATCTCGGTGGGAGCCGCAAGCTGATCGATGATCCCGTCGTGCATGACGGCGATCCGATCACTCATCGTAAGCGCTTCCTCCTGATCATGGGTCACATAGATGAAAGTAATGTTCAGCTTCTTTTGAAGCCTCTTCAGCTCCAGCTGCATCTGTTTCCGAAGTTTTAAATCCAGCGCCCCCAGCGGTTCGTCCAGGAGAAGCACCCGCGGCCGGTTGATCAAGGCCCTGGCGATGGCAACCCTCTGCTTCTGTCCCCCGGAGAGCTGGGACGGATACCGCTTCTCAAATCCGTTCAGCTGTACCATCTCCATCATCTCCAGAACCCGGCTCCGGATCTCGTCCTTCGGCACCTTCTTCATTTTCAAGCCGTAGGCGATATTGTCATATACAGTCTTATGGGGAAAAAGCGCGTAGGACTGAAACACTGTGTTCACATTTCTCTCGAAAGGCTCCTTGTCCTCCACCCGCTCGCCCTCCACCAGGATGGAGCCGGACGAGGGTTCCTCAAAACCGGCGATCATCCGGAGAGTCGTGGTCTTCCCACAGCCCGAGGATCCCAGGAGCGTCAGGAATTCCCCCTCCTCTATGGACAGGTTCAGATCCCGCACCACGTGATTGTTCCCATATATTTTATTTACGCCTTTTATCTCCACTATCTTTCCCATGGGATCACCCCTTTCCCGTTCCTTAAAGGGCTTTTGTTCCACGCTCGCCCGTGCGGATCCGTATGACATCCTCCACATTTCGGATAAAGATCTTGCCGTCCCCCACATGTCCCGTCGCACAAGTCTCCCGAACCTTATCGATGATCGTCTCCACGTCCCGGGCGTCCACCACAACCTCCACCTTTACTTTCGGAAGCAGATTGATGGACGTCTTAAATCCTTTCAGCTCATTGACAACGCCTTCCGTCTCCAGCGTCGTTCCCTTCTGCGCGCCACAGCCCATAGCCGTCGACAGCGTCATCCCGCCACAGTTGATGTCATCCAGTATCTTCTTAATATCCTCCAGCTTTTCCGGCCGGATCAATATCACCAATTCTTTCATACGCGCTCTCCTCCTGTCCCAAAAAGAATCCTTGCCACAGCGAAAGGGGCATATCCGCTATGTGATATGCCCCTTCGCGCTTTTAGTTCCTCTTTTGATTTTCCACCATTTTAGCGCATACGTTTTTCAATTACAATGAGTCCGTTTACCCATTTTTATCACCCAAAAGTAGCATTTACTCATACTCTTTTACCATTTTAAAGAGCTGGACGCGCTTTTTGATCCCCAGTTTCCGATAGATGTTCAGGATATGTTTTTTTAAGGTATTCTGGGTGATCACAAGCTGCCTGCAGATCTCCTCGTTTTCCATACCGGACATCAGACATTTCAGGATGGCATGCTCCCGTCTGGTGAGATCATACCGGGCCACGGCCTCGGAAACGGTGATCTTTTCCGATACCTCACCGGTCTTATAAAACTGTTCCAGGCGGTAGGCGAGATGGTCTTTTAGGAGATCCAGGATAAAAATATCGTCATACTGGAAATCCTCTTTTCCGATCGTCCTGTAAAAAGTGACCGCGCCCAGGAACTTCTCATGGCCAGCCAGCACAAGCTGAAGCGCGTAATGCCAGTGATTCGGCTGATAAACCTTTTTATAATAGTCCGTCTCCACCCGCGCCTCGTCCGATATGATATCCGTTTCCCTGTATATCAGCATTTTCCCGCTTGTCATGATCCCTCTGCTGTAATCCAGGTTTTCATACATATCGGAAAGGTCTATGTCGCAGTTGTAAGTGACTGGATCGCACAAAAGCTCCCCCTCTTCCCGGGACGCCATGTAAAAGTCCGCGCTGTCAAAATCCAAGAGCATCTTCAACTGCTCCAAGAACTCATATCTCATGTGGTCAAAGCATTCCTCTGTATAGATCTTGTAGATGATATTGTTCAAAATGATCCAGTCGTTTGTCTCCAGTTTTCTCATGCTCTCACACTCCTGTCGATTCCCTGCGCCTTTTAAGACATCCGTTTCCCCGCGCCGCTGCCGGCTTTGCGTTCAGCCAAATTCAGTGCCGTCAAAAACACCACCTTCACAGGCTCCCCTCCAGACACACAAAAAAGACGCTTTGAAACCTCAAAACGCCTTTGTTTCCGGTTCTGTAGGAACAACCGCTGCCGCCCCCGTGACAAAGGTAAGCGGCTATTTGCTATGAACTTATGAATCAGGCTAACCGTCCATCGATAGCTGCCAGGGGTGTCTGTTACCAGCAGACACCTTTCTTTATGTTCAAAATATACCACATCCTATGTGAAGATTCAAGATTTTCTTATAACAGTTCAGCCCACGCATTCGCAAAGGTGCGATGCCACGCTTGTGCATCACTTTGAGATGCCCTCTGTTCATAAAACAACATTCTCTCAACCGCCGGTTCCCGGGAAAAATTTGTGCAGGCACGATTTTTCCAAAACTAAGCGGCCGACCCACCTGCATAAAGGAAGCACCCTCCGGCAATAAATAGATCACAAACAAACAAGGAGCATTTTATGGCCTATTTTAGTTATCACGCCATGGCGAAAAAACTGATCGCCGAGGGGCATCTGATCGATTACGAGATCCGGGACAGCTGGAACAAGATATCTCCGGCCCTGGTGCTGTATTTTGACAATCACAGGCCCATGCCTGTCCGGGAATACCTGTGGGACGATTACTTTTTGCTGATCAGCAGGCATGCCCCCCGCGGTTAGGCGGCTGGTGCGCCTGAGTTCAGGCATCCCCACGGGGGTAAGCAACAGGTGCACCTGAACTCAGCCACAGCGCCTGAGTTCAGGCGCTGATCCGGATGCTCACGACAGCCTCTGTCACAAGGATGTCATCCATCTTCACGCCCAGAAGCGCGGCAAGGGCCACCAGATTATCGATGCTCGGAAGCGCAGTCCCCTGCTGCCACTTGTAGATCGCCTGGGGCGTCCCGAAGCCGAAAGCCTCCTGGATATCCTTCACGGTCAGCCCGGCCCTCTTTCGAAGAGCCACGATGTTCTCTCCAGTCTTTATCATATTGATCATTGGCATTGCACACATGATTTCCTCCTTTTCCGCACCCGTCAGATGGGGGAGATCATGTCCGCCCCGGTCACTCGGATGCCTTAAAATTATATATTGGTTTCAAAACGTCAATTACGTCCACGGAACCTTGGATCACTTCGACGATATCTTCCAGGGATTTGTAAGCCATCGGCGCCTCGTCCAGCGTTTCCGCGGAGATGGACGTGGTGTAGATCCCTTCCATGGTTTTCTGATACTCCTCCAGGCTGAGCGTATTCTTCGCCTGGGTGCGGGACATCAGTCGGCCTGCGCCGTGGGGCGCGGAATAGTTCCACTCCGGGTTTCCCCTGCCCTCCGCCAGGATGCTGCCGTCACGCATATTGATGGGAATCAGCACTTTCTCTCCCTTATGGGCGGCGATAGCGCCTTTTCTCAGAATCATCTCCTCCGTGTCGATGTAGTTGTGGACAGTATGGAAGGAGGCCCCTCCCGTCAGTCCTGCCCTTTCCATCAGGACCTTTGCGATGAGCTCCCGGTTTCTCCTTGCGAAATCCTGACAGATCTTTACGTCGTGGAGATAATCCTGAAAATAACTGCCGTACAGGTCGCACAGATCCTCCGGGACCATGCACTGTTTCTCTTCCCAGGACAGCTTTTTCAGTTCTTCCTGGATCTCGCCTTTGCGTCCCTGCTCTTTCAAGGTCCGGATGAGCTCTTCTCTCTTTTTAAAGTATTCCTCTTTTCCCTTGTGCAGATCCACCGCCAGTTTCTGATAGAGCTCCGCCACCTGTTTTCCCAGATTGCGGCTCCCGGTGTGGATCACCAGGTATTTTGTCCCGTCCACCGCCTGGTCCACCTCTATGAAGTGATTCCCGCCGCCGAGAGTCCCCAGGCTCCGCTCCAGCCAGCCGGTATTTTTCAATTCCCGGTAACACCGAAGCTCCGTCAGGGGAAATCTCTCCCTTCGGCTCTCCCAGATATTTCTGCCGCTGGGGATAAAATGGGCCGCCTCGTCCAGCTTTTCAAAATCGATGCCGCCCTTTCCCAACTCCGTAGTATACATGCCGCAGCCGATGTCCACCCCGACGATATTGGGGACCGCCCTGTCCTCCACCGTCATGGTTGTGCCGATGGTACATCCCTTCCCGGCGTGCACGTCGGGCATGATGCGGATCCGGGCGTCTCTCGTAAACTCCTGGTCGCACATCCTGCGGATCTGCTCGATGGCCTCGTCCTCCACCACTCTCGCGTAGCAGACCGCCGTATTCACTTCTCCTTTAATCTCTATCCGATCCATATTCTTCTCCACTCCGTTGCATTGCAGGAAAACTATTTTCCCACAAGATTTCACCTGATATAAAAAAACCGCTATCTTATGAAAAGATAAGCGGTTTCCTGATATCCGATCTCTAAATGATTCAGAGCAAGCCGTCCGAAACAGCGGGCGGGTTGCCAAAACGCCTATTTTTCCATAACGCCGAAAAAGAAATCCACTCAAAGAATCCTTTCAGATGCTCTCGTGAACTCAGCAAAGATTTTTCATGAATAATTAGGGAATTCTTTCTGGCTGTCATGGCTTTTCCTTTCCGCGCCCCTCTCCCTTTCCGCCTCTCCCGGCGGAAAAAGCGGACGCTTTTTCTGTCTTTTTCAACTATAACACAAATATAAAAAAATTGCAATTATACTGACGGTATAAGTTTACCAGTTCCGCCAGCCGCTCTCCTTGCATCCTTTCCGGAAAAACGGACTGGACTTTTCCCTGTTTCTATGTAAATATAGAAGTATGTGAATGATCTGAAATCGGAAAGGAGAACCCTATGGAATTTGTGTATGAAATGCCCGAGAAAATGCTGAAGGAATGTAAAAAGCCCGGCAGGGTGGAGCGCCTGGAGTACGACACCCACACTTATGAGGAGGACGACCGGCCCCTGAAAAAGGGTGCCTGGGTCTATCTGCCCTATGGGTATTCTTCGGAAAAGCCCTATGATATCCTGTATCTGCTCCACGGGGGCGGCGTCAACGAGGACTGGTGGTTCAAGATGTTCCCCGACACCGTCTCCATCCTGGACAACATGATGGCGGAGGGCGTCTGCAAACCCTGCATCATCGTCACGCCCACCTATTACCGGGGCGGCGACGGCGATCAGAACGCCGAGTACATCACCGAGCACTTTCACATGGAACTCCGCCGGGACCTGATCCCCGCGGCGGAACGCGCCTACTCCACCTATGCGAAGGGGGACGTCAGCGAGACGAACCTGATCGCCACCCGGGACCACAGGGCCTTTGCCGGTCTTTCCCTGGGCTCCATGACCACCTATCGCTCCGCCTTCTACAACAACTATGACCTCTTTGCCTGGTACGGTCCCTTCTCCGGCTGCTGCGGGCCGAAGGGCAATCACGACGTGGAGATACAACGCATCCAGGAGACCCTGGAAAAAGGGGAAAAGGCTGGACTTCCTTTGAGATATCTCTTCTGCTGCAACGGCGACAAGGATATCGCCTATGAGGAACATATCGATATCATGACCCGGGCATTAAAAATCTGTCCGCAGTTAAAGCCCGGGGAAAACTACGATTTCTACATCATTCCCGGCGGCGTACACGACATGAAAGCCTGGCAGCTGGATCTGTACCACGCCCTTCAGATCTTCTTTGTCCGTTCCTGACAGATAGAAAAAAGGCGCCTTCCTCGCAGCAAGGCGCCTTTTTATGCGCCGGGAACGCGACGGCGCGGCATCCGCCTTTCCGTAAGTACTGCTTGCATTCGTTTATGATTTTTATTATAATATTCCTATCTCGAAAATTCTGGAGGACTGTTGTTGAAAACCCAAACTAAATATCATCGTTATATATATACAGCCATTGTAGTGCTTACAAGCATGTTGGCAGTTTACATCCGATATCTCGGACGAGATTTCCTCAGCGCTGATCTTGTAAATTGCTTAACCTCCTGGTACCATGAGATTGTCAATGCGGGTCCCGGTATTGACGCACTGTTAAATTATACCGGAGATTACGCTTTTCCGTATGTGTTTTTGATCTGGCTGCTGAGCAAGCTCCCGATTCCTTTTCAATACGGCGTAAAAATTTTGAGTTCGCTGTTTGATTTCGGTCTCGCCGTGGTAATCGGCATGATCATTCAATTCTTTCGTCCGAAACAAAGTGCCAGCTTTTGCATTGGTTATTGTGCCACGTTGTTTTTTCCAAATGTTTTTTTAAATAGCAGTTTCTGGGGACAGTGTGACTCTATTTATACCTTTTTTCTATTCTCATCATTCTTATGTTATCTTCATAAAAAGTATCCTTGGATGATGATCTTTTTTGGCATGGCATTTTCCTTTAAGCTACAGTCCATATTTTTTCTTCCTTTTCTTTTGATCGCATACTGGCTGGAACGGGAGTTCTCCATTTTACAATTTTTGTATGTTCCGGCTGTCATGCTGGTTGCGAATATTCCAATTATGATCGCGGGCCGCTCCCCTACAGTCATAATTACGCAATATACGTGGCAGGCGACCGGCTACCCCTGGCTCTATTATTTTTATCCTAATCCGTATTTCTTTTTCCAGGCGCGGCCTTACTACTTATTTAGCACAGGGGTGGTCTTTTTAGCCGTAACCGTTTTTTTAATCTTTGTGGTACTCTTAATAAAGCATAAGACTCATTTAAACAATGATAATGTTCTCTCCATTTTATTTTGGATAGCTTTTACCTGCCCATTTTTTTTACCATCCATGCATGAAAGGTATGGATACTTTGCCGAATTGTTAGCATTGATCCTGGCCTTGGTTGATATCCGCAAGGTTTGGGTCGTAGTCGTGATTACATTATGTACTCTTCCCATGTATCTTTACGTGCTTGGAATAATTGGCAACCCCCTGTGGCTCCAGGGATCGACTGCGATATGTAATATAATTTTGTACTTATGTTTTACCTTGATGCTATGGAAAAAACTGTTTCAAAAGGGAAAAATAGAATCATGTTAAAAATAGAAAAAACAATTATTGAATGGACCAATAAATATATATTGCATATAGCTCTGGGCTTTGTAATCTTTGCCGGATGTTGGATACGCCTATCCGGACGTAATTACATTGGTATCGATTACCATTTTTCCCTCTATGATATTCCAGGGAACTGCCATTCTTTCCTGTTCCGACATGCAGTAAATTTTCTCATGTCGGTGCATCCGGATTCTGTCATTGATATCATCAAGTTTTTCGCCTACATTGGAGATTATGGAGTTGCCCTGTTAACCGTACTATTATTTAAGCAAAAACGCGGGGGCATAACTCTCTTCCAGGGATTTTTAGCAGTCACCGCTTGCGTCCTGTCTCCAGTGTCCTTATTATATAGTGTAACCGGTATGAGAATAGACTCTATATGCATGTGTCTGATCCTGCTCAGTCTTTTGCTGCATAATAAGGGCTGGTTTATCACGTCTGTTTTCATCTCATCCCTTGCAGCCTTTCTTTTGCCTTCTTTTTGGCCAATCATTATCATAATGAACATCATGTGGATATTGTCTATGGCTCAATCTGAAAAAACGCAGAAAAAGCATCCTTTTTCCTATATAAAGACTCTATCCGGCGCATTCCTTTTTCTAGCGCTTTTGATTGTTTCCATATATTTAGAAAATCTTGAATTATCAAGCGGGTATTACTGGGGCAAAATTTTTGTAATGAATCCCCCTGCCGGATCCTCCTATTCAAATCCGCTTTCCTGGCTGTCCGGCATGTTACATGTCTATGGATATTCACTTGCCATGTTCAGTCTGATCTTTTCTTTCACACATAAAAAGCTGAGGGTTCCCGCGCTTATCATACAGTTACTAATCCTGATGTCCGTAGGGTGGTATCAAACCGCTCCTTTTGCGCTCTGACGCCCTTCGATCAATTCCCTGTAGAATTTCTGCAGGACATAAAATGCCGCTTTCTTATAGGTCTTATCGGCAGAGCAGAGTCCCTTGGTATTGTAATACCGCTGGAGGCTGCTGGTCCTGCGGGGACACCGAAAGTCGTAGAGGATCCAGGGAGTCATGCCCTGAATGTAGGGGATCGTCCGAAGAACGGCCGTCTGGCGCTCATACACATACGCCTGACACTCCTCCGTACCCTTGTCGGAGACGGTCCCGTGATGTCCCGCCAGAGCGTCCGCGCCAAATTCCGTGATGATCACCGGTTTTTCGGGATTACTGTTCTCCAAAAGATCGGGCAGCGACGCAAAATCCGGGGAATACCAGCCGCAATATTCATTCAATCCGATCACATCCAGGTATTTCTCAAGGCGGTCTTCAATCCGGTTGTGCGCGCCGTTGACCAGGCAGGCCGCCGAAACCAGACGGGTTTGGTCCAGCTTGTGGGCGCGCTCCGCCAGACCGCCCATGAATTTCAGTCTTTCGTCGGAATCCAGGTTTTCATTGCCAACGGACCAGATGATCACGCTGGCCCGGTTGTAATCTCTCAGGATCAGCTCCGAGAGCTGGTTTTCCGCATCCCGGTAAGTGTCCTCCCGCTCAAAGCGGATGGCCCAGTACACAGGGACCTCCTCCCAGAGAAGCAGTCCCAGCTCGTCCGCCAGCTGCGCCATCCTCTCGCTGTGGGGATAGTGGGCGGCTCTCATGAAATTGCAGCCCAATTCCTTGGCAATACGGATATTCTCCACTCTCTCGGCGTCTGTCAGCGCCTTCCCGTCCTTCACGCTGTCCTCATGGGCGCTGACGCCCCTGAGAAAAATCGGCTGTCCGTTTAAAAAGATCTGACGCCCCTTTACCCGGATCTCCCGAAAGCCCACCCGGTCGATGACCCGGTCGCCCATACACTCCAGGCTCACCTCATAGAGTTTCGGGTTCTCCGGGCTCCAGAGCTCCGGCTCCGCTTTCAGCGTCGCCGCACCCCTGCCCCCGGATACCGAGATTTCCTCCCGGATCCCCAGTTCGGGAATAGAGAGCACCGCCGTGGCATCCGCCTTCCCGGAAACCGTGACCCGGGCGCTGACGGAACCAAATGTGCCGTCCGGCACAAGTTCTATCTGAAAATCCTTTATATAGTCCGCGGGCACGCGGAAAAGTTCGATATCGCGGTAAATGCCGCCGTAATTGAACCAGTCCGTATTTTCCGTCGGAACCTGGGTGGGCCGGCGGGTGTTATCCGCCACGATCAGGATCCGGTTGTCCCGCTGAAGATACTTCCCGATCTCAAAATAGGCCGGGGTGGAACCGCCCCTGTGCATCCCCGCGTAACTGCCGTTTACAAACACACGGCAGACATAATTCGCCGCGCCGATCTTTAAGAAGACCCGCTCTCCCTCCTGAACCGGCTTATACTCGAATCTCCTGGTAAAGACCATGGGGCCCTCATATAACAAATACTCCGGCGCGGCGGTGTTCCAGCAGCAGGGCAGATACATAAGGGGCCACTCGTCAAAGGAATAGTCCGTGGGGAGCGTAAAGCCCTTCGCATCCCGGTTCTTCTCCAAAAACCACTTCTGCCTGAGACAGGTGTCATACTGGTCCACCGCGTAATGCCATTGACCGTTTAAGGACTCCGCTTTTCTGCCCCGGTCAAAGAGCATGGTGTCAAAGCCCGCGATCCCCGTCTCATATTCCGCCAGATAATCTTCGATGTGAATGTCCAGCATCTGGGCGTCCTGATTTTTCGCCATGAGGTTTCCCCTTTTTTCTTAAAAAATTTCATTGCTTACAGATATTTCAGCAGTTCCTCCCGCACGCCGTCCAGCCAGGGATCCGCCAGCCCGAAGTTCATGCTGTGATGGGACCAGGCTGCCCGAGGGATGTCGTATTTTCGCAGGGCGCTGTTCATGTCCTGGTACCATTTCAGCGCATCCCGGGGATCCGCCAGGTCGATCACCCCATACTCCCCGCAGTACAGGGGAACGTTATATTTTTCCGCCACCTGCAGGGCCGGCTGCATGAGATTGTCAAAATACTCCGGTCCCATCATCTCCGGCAGCGTATCCGGGTACTCAGAGTCAAAGTCGTGTCCGAAAAACTCCTCCGAGCGCCGCCGGTAGTCCGCCACGGTGCCGGGATAGGAGAGACGCCACTTTTCGGGATCCTTTGGCATGCGGCTCACCCAGAACGCGCCCTGATGGGTAAACGCCAGAGGGCTGTAGCAGTGGAAGGTAAATACAATGTTCTCGTCGGCAGGCGGATCCAGCAGCGTCAGACCGTAAATGCTGTCGTTAAAAATACCTCCCACCACGATCTTCACTTCCCTGTCCACCTCCCGGATCGCCCGGATCGCCCTTGCCGCCATCCGGTTCCATGTCTCGGTAAACTCGCTGGAAGTCACTTCGTTTAAGAGCTCCAGGGCCACGATATCCCTGTCCTTACCGTATCTCTTTGCCAGCTCGCTCCAGAGGGAGACGAAGATGTCCTGAAGCCTCTCCTGATAGAAGAACTGGCAGTTGTTTTCGTCGTCAAACACATAGCCGTGAGCCTTGTGGAGATCCAGGATCATGCGCAGCCCGTACTTGCGGCACCACCCGATGCAGGTGTCGATATAGGCCAGCCCGTCCTCTTTCATCTCTCCGCTCTCCTCCTGGATCACTTCCGCGTCCACAGGCACCCGGATATGATCCAGTCCCCAGGATTTGATCTGGGCGATATCTTTCTCTATAATAAAGGTGTCATAGTGCTCCTTATGATAATTTCCCTCTCCGCACTGGGACAGCCATCCGCCCAGGTTCACACCCTTTTCATAACCCTCAAATTTCCGCATAAGTAAACCTCCCTGTTTTGTTTTTCTGATATTCGTCCGCAGCCGTCTGGCCGCCCCAGCTTATAGACCGTAAAATCATAGAACGCCGGGAAACCCGTCAGGGCACCCGGCGTTCCGAATGGTACATGCGCCGGATTATCACACGGGATCCGACCTCGTTCCCGGCTTAATAATTCTCTGCATGAACCTCAAAATAACTCTGCGGATGTGCGCATACGGGGCAGACCTCCGGCGCGGCGGTTCCCACCACGATATGTCCGCAGTTTCTGCACTCCCACACCTTGACCTCGCTCTTCTGGAATACCTGGGCAGTCTCCACATTCTTCAGAAGCGCTCTGTAACGCTCCTCATGCTCCTTCTCGATGGCCGCCACCATGCGGAACTTTGCGGCGAGAGCGGTAAAGCCTTCCTCCTCGGCGGTCTTCGCAAATCCCTCGTACATATCGGTCCACTCGTAATTCTCGCCGTCAGCGGCAGCGCCCAGGTTCTGCGCGGTGTCCCCGATCCCTTCCAGCTCCTTAAACCAGAGCTTCGCGTGCTCCTTCTCATTGTCCGCCGTCTTTAAGAACAGCGCGGCGATCTGCTCATAACCCTCTTTCTTCGCAACGGATGCGAAGTAGGTGTACTTGTTCCTCGCCTGGGACTCTCCCGCAAAAGCGGCCTCCAGATTCTTCTCCGTTTTCGTGCCTGCATACTTACTCATAGTCTCATACCTCCCGGATTCAAATTTGGCCCCGGAAATGCTCCGGGGAACATCCTGTTTCAATACCTATACACTATCATAATTCACCGGAAAACACAATATCATTCGTCCACACAGATCACTTTTCCAAACGCTATAAACAGCATCGTTATGCTGAGGCTTCCCACTCCCCAGGAATACTCAAACATGCCAAAGACCACCGGTATCAAGAGATACAGGCAATATCCCGTCTCCGCGGATCCGAAGCTTTTCTCCGATCTCTTCCAGAGGGATATCGCCCCTCCGACCACCAATACCGCAAGCAGGATCATCACCGGAATGCCAAAATCCGTGCCATACTGCAGGAAAATATTGTGCGCGTGTCCGATCCAATAATAGGGCAACAGCTGAAAACCCTGTTCTTCCTCCGGATGCCCGAACAGATTTAAGTGTTTGAAATAATATTGGTAGATCGTGCTTCTCACCAGGAAACCGTCCTCCCCCTGCTCCGGTTTGAGCACGGGAATCTTATTCGGCGGAAGAGTTTCCACTTCCTCCGCAGTCTCCCCCGGCGCTTCGTCAGAAAGCTCCGCGGCGTCCGCATTGATAGCAAACGGAGAATGCTCCCATAGATTTCGGAAACTCCCTGTCACTCTTCCCAGCGCGGCGTCCAAAAACTCGTCGATATCCACAAATTTTTCGGAATCCCAGGGGTCCCAGGAATGGACCCTCTGTTCGTTCCATTCTCCCTGGTACCAGACGGGGTGATGAAATACCGGGGGCAGATATCTCGCCGCCGAAAAACACAGCGGGAAAGTGAGCAGCGCACACACAGACAGCAGAAGCAAGCTATGAATCCACTTCCCCGCCGCGCGGGTCCTTCCAAGAAACTTCAGGAAGATCCCGATCATCACCATAGCCGTCAGCCATCCGGACCGGCCGATGGTCAGAAACTCAAACGAGAGCACTGTTCCCGCACCGACCCAGTAATATGCCTTCAGCCATTTCCGCGCCCCGTCCTTTGCCGCGCGTACGATCCTCGCCAGGACGGCCGCCAGGATCTCCAGGTAAAACAGCGCATTCCAGTTTGAATTTGCAAACATTCCCCGATAGCGCGCGCTGCCGTCAAAGGGCCGGAACACAAAACCCAGTCCCTGTATCACAAAAAAACCGAGGATCATCCCGTCCAGCATTCCCAGGTACATCTGATCCCTTTCCTTTTGCGAGTAATCCGTCAGGTAAAAACACAGAAACATGATAAAATAATAAAGAGGCCATTTGGAATCGCTCCTGGAAAAGATCATCCAGGCCATCATAACTATCCAAAGAGCAAAGTATCTGCCGTTCAGCCTGGGCCGTCTTTTCTCCAGAAAGACACGGATCACAGTGAACAAAATGATATAACCGTACAGAATAATGTTCAATGTGATCACTATCCAGTCGTTGAAGAAGATCCAGTGATTTCTGCCCCACGAAAGCAGAAAAGGCATCCCAAGGATCCATACGACAGTCCAGCCCAGGCAGGCCCATTTCCACTTTCTGATATCCTTCAGACCGTAATGAGAAAGTATGAGCAGAGCCAGGGTGACGCCGGTCAGATCCCGGAACACATCCGGCCATCCTTCCACCCAGCTGACGTTTTTCTCGCGCTGCTCTATCACGCAGAAGAAGAAAAAGCAAGCCGTATATAAGATCCTTTTCCAAAAATCCCCGCTCAACAATTTATTTTTTATCCGTTCCCGCATAATCGTCTCCTTATGATAAATGCTCCTGCCCTGTGCTCTTCCGACAATCAGCTCCCCGACGAAGGGCGCCCCATGCGCCCGTCAGATCTGATGCCTTACCACCCCGTACTCGTCATCCAGCCGATAGTAGGGGCAGCTCTGCTGGGTCCCGGTGAGAAAGCGGTACATCTCGTCCTCGTCCAGGTTCACCATGCAGTAATAGCTCTCGTCGTCCTCATCGTATTCATAATTGACACATGTGTCGCAATTTGACGCTGCCATGCTTCTTCCACCCTCCTCTCGTCTCACGCAGGCATAAAACACTATAAAACAACTTACCTTTTCAGGTTTTATTTCCCTCCGTGCAGATAGGCGTAGATTTCCCGCTTGCTGACGCCCCGGTCCTTCGCCACCAGTTTCATGGCTTCCTTGGGATCTATGCCCTTCTGTTCATAGCGGGCCATGTGTTCCTCGATGGACAGTTCCTCCCAGGCGGCGATCTCCCTGCGCCTCTTTTCCTCCCGGCTCCGTCCCTCGATCACAAGCACATACTCCCCCCTGGGCTCCTGGTCCCGGTACAGCTCCGAAGCCTGGGACAGGGTGGTGGGAATCACTGTCTCAAATTTCTTCGTGAGCTCCCGGCAGAGCGTGATCCTCCGGTCGCCCAAAGCCTCGTACAGATCCCCCAGCGTCCGAAGCAGGTGATGGGGCGCTTCGTATAAAATGATGGTCCGGCTTTCCTCCGCAAGCTCCCGCAGGATCTCCTGTCTCTCTTTTTTGTCCGCCTTTTCCGTTGGCAGGAAGCCTTCAAAACAAAACCTCCTCGTGGAGAGGCCGGAGAGCGTCAGGGCGGTGATACAGGCCGCCGGTCCCGGAAGGGATGTCACCGTCACCCCCGCCTCCCGGCACTTCCGAACCAGCACTTCCCCGGGATCGGAAATAGCGGGGGTTCCCGCGTCCGTGATCAACGCGATCTCTTTTCCCTCCAAAAGCTGAGCGACCAGCTGATCCGCCTTTTCGAATTTATTGTACTCATGGTAGCTGGTCATGGGCGTATGAATCTCAAAATGATTCAGAAGCTTTAAGCTGTTGCGGGTGTCCTCCGCCGCGATCAGATCCACATTTTTCAGCGTTTCCGCCACCCTGGGGGTCATATCTCCCAGATTGCCGATGGGCGTTGCGCAAAGATACAGGGTTCCCGCCATTTTAACCTCCATTCCGCCGTCTCTTTCACCAGCCCCGCAGATTGGGCTCCCTCAGTCGCCGGTGTTCTCTCTTCCAAAGATCCCCTCCAGTCGTCCGTCAGGTCAGACTGTTTCTCTCAATCGCCAATGTTCTCTCTTTCGGAGATCCCCTCTGGGCATCCCGCAACTCGGACTTAATGTATGAAATAGTTCCGCCAACGCCATTCGCAAAGCCGCACTAACGCGCTATTGCACTGCCTTGCGGTGCCCGTTGCTCATAAAATGGCGTTCCCTAATATCCATAGTTCTCCCGGATCTCACGGGTGTACTGTCCGGGGCTCTCAAAGATGATCAGGGGACGCTCCACCGTCATCCTGGGATTTCCGCCCCGGACCGCCTCGATGAGAACCATGTTGGGCTCCTTGTCCACAAAGGGATAGACCATCCGCATCCGCTTCGGCTCCAGCCTGTGCCGCGTCAGGGTGACGATCAGCTCTGCCAGCCGGAAGGGCCTGTGCACCAGGAAAAAATGTCCCCCGGGCCGCAGCAGTTTTTCCGCCGCGGCCGCAACGTCCTCAAAGGTGCAGAGCACTTCATGCCTGGCGATGGCCAGGGCGGAGTCGGGATTCGCGATCCCGTGCCGCCCGATCATATAGGGCGGGTTGCAGGTGATACAGTCAAAGGAAGCAGACGGGAAAATGCCGCCTGCTTCCTTGATATCCCCGGTGACAATGGAAACCCTGTCCTCCAATTGATTCAGTTCTACGCTCCGGCGGGCCATGTCCGCGCTCTCCTCCTGGATCTCCAATCCTACAAGCCGGGCGCACTCCGTCTTTGCGGCAAGAAGGATCGGCAGGATCCCCGTGCCCGTGCCAAGATCCAGAAGCGCATCCCCCTTTTTTGCCCGCACAAAGCCGGACAGCAGCACCGCGTCCATGCCGAAGCAGAATTTCTCCGGATTCTGGATGATCTGAAAGCCCGAGAGCTGCAGATCGTCCAGCCGTTCATTTTCTCTCAGTTCAACCGTTCTCTCCACCCTGCGATGCCTCCTGGCCGCCCTGGGGCCTCTCCTGCCTGCCCGAGCGGTTCCGGGATCTCTGGCGTCCGTCCCCTCCGCCGCTGTTTCGATTGCCTCGGTTCTGACGATCTCCCCGATCCTGCCGGCTGCGGTCGTGGTCTTTGCGGTATTTCCTTTCGCCGTCCTGTTCCTGACGCTGCTGAGGCCTTTCCGTGTTCCCGGAATTCTCCGAACGCCGGTTTCTGCCGCCCCTTTCGGAACGGTTTCTATCCCCGTGCTCTCCATGACCCTGACGGTTGCCCCGGTCCTGACGCTCCGGCCTCTCCTGACGCTCCCCGCGCTCCTGACGGTTCCTGCGGTCCCGATTCTCGGAAGCCAAGGACTTCTGGTGCTCCGTCCTCCCGATCTTCTCCTCTTTTTTCTCGGCTTCCTGAGCCGTCTCTATCTCTTCCTCTTCCTCCTTTTCAAGGCGCTCCAGCTCCTCGAGCTCCTCCGGAGAAAGGTTTTGTCTGTCTTTTTTGCTGTGATGCCTGCGGAAGTGCAGCTTGTCCGCCTCAAATTCCTTCAGCTCCTTGGAATCCCCGTCCTCAATCAACACCTTGACAAGCTGGCGCAGCACGTTTACGCTCTGCACCTCGCCCCGCTGGCCGTCCTCCGTCGTCACCAGGTCCCCGATGTTGGGAAGCCTCTTGTTCAGCTCCTCATACGTGTCCTCCTCGTTCTTCAGACAGCACATCAGCCGCCCGCAGACGCCGGAGATCTTCGTGGGATTCAGGGAAAGATTCTGTTCCTTCGCCATCTTAATGGAAACCGGTATAAAATCAGAGAGATAGCTGTGACAGCACAGGGGTCTCCCGCAGATGCCGATCCCCCCGAGGATCTTCGTCTCATCCCTCACGCCGATCTGCCGAAGCTCGATCCTGGTCTTAAACACCCCGGCCAGATCCTTCACAAGCTCCCGGAAGTCGATCCTCCCGTCCGCCGTGAAATAAAACAGCACCTTATTGTTGTCAAACGTGTACTCCACGTCGATCAGTTTCATCTCCAGGCCATGCTTCCGGATCTTCTCCTGACAGATCTGGAACGCCTCTTTTTCCTTGCGCTTATTTCCGGCCTCCTGATCCCTGTCCCGCTGGTTTGCCAGCCTGAGAACCGGTTTTAAGGGCTGCACCACGGAATCGTCCTCCACCTCCCGTACGTCCGATACCACCGTGCCGAACTCGATCCCCCTGGCGGTCTCCACGATCACGTTGTCGCCGCGCTTTATCTCAAACTGCAGCGGGTCAAAGAAATAAACCTTTCCCGCCGTGCGAAACCTTACGCCTATCACTTTTACCATAATTTCAGATCACACCTTTCCCGGGCCCGTCCAGGATCGAAAGGCCCATCTATCTACCTCACTTTGCCGCGATGCGGCGTTACCCGACCCGTATATACTACCACATTTTATTTGAAAATACCACTAGAATCTATCAAACTTTTTTCTTCTTTATTTTGACATTTTCACCATTATAGGTATATAATAAATTATGATAGAATTTTCTGCCTCCGCGAGGACGGAGGGTTTACAAATACATGTGGGGAGGCGACGCCATGAAAGAATTGATGATCATGTATCATCCCGTTAAAAAAGAAATTCATTTCCTCGCAAAAGTGAAGGGCGAATTTCTGGAGGTGCCTTATAAGATCTGCGCGAATCTGATGCCCTATTCGCCCGAGCACGGAGAATTTTTGCTGCAGAACCAGGGCAACAAGTTTTTCAACGACATCTTTGAACAGTTCTCCAACGAGAAGATCAGCCTCGTCTTCAAAGGAACCAAGGTGGACTACGAGGACTTCTGCGAGAAGATAGCGGAGTACAATAAATTTGCCGGGGAGGAGCGCTTCACAATCAACAATTTTATCGAACTGCCCTCCGTCACGGAAATCTTCAACCGCATCAACAATTTCTGCGAGGAGACGCTGAATCTGTTCGACACGGAACTTCAGGGCTCCGAAGTCCAGCAGTCCTTCCAGAACCGCCGGGCCGAGTTTGAGAAAAAGCGGGAACAGCTCAGCTGCAGCGATATCAATCTCTGCCTTGTGGGAACATACAGTTCCGGAAAATCTACGTTTATCAACACCCTGATCGGACGCCGGATCCTTCCGGAGAGCATCAATTCCGAGACGGCGAAGATGTTCCGCATCCGGAACAGCTCCAAGCCTGCCGTCAACTTTTTCCTCTGCTGTCCGGACACCCCCGAATTTAATCAGGTGACCATTACCTGGGACGACGCGAAAAATAAATTTGTCTTTGAATCCTCCCGCCCCTGCGAGACGACAAAGCGCAAGATCCAGAACGAGATCAACAACGCCCTGGTGTTCCATCTGCAGCAGCATGAGCAGCTGTACCAGATCTTAAAGACCATAAACGAGCTGCCCAACATGGCCCGGGAGGACTCTTCCGAGTATGTGGAGGGCATCATCGACGTGCAGTACCCCATCCAGCTGGACCCCAACGTGAACTTCACGTTCTATGATACGCCGGGTACGGACAGCAATTCCAACGAGCATCTGCTGGTTCTGCAGAAAGCCCTGCAGCAGCAGACAAACTCCATCCTGATCATCCTCTATGAGCCTACCAAGATGGAGGGCACCGGAAACTCAACCCTGTATAAGCTGATCCGCTCCTCCCGGGAGAACAGCGACACCAAGGATAAGGTCCACATCGACCTGTCCCGCTCTCTCCACATCATCAACCAGGCCGACACCAGGAGCCTTGCAGACCTGAACAACCTGAAAGACCGGAAGGTAGGGATCTCCTTAAAAGAGACTGACAAGATCTACAACGAGGAAGCGGAGTATATAGACCTTTCCACCGAGCGGCTCTTTTTCGTGTCCTCCAAGGCAGCCTATATCGCGAAGGCCATCGAGGCCAACCTGGATACCGAGGACGAGCGGCTCTGGCTTGCGAACCACAGGAACGAGATCAACAACACCCCCGCCCTGGATCCCCTCTTTGCGAAGAACGAGGACTCCGAGATCGAGACGGGTATGTATTTCAAGCTGAACAAGATGGCAAACGCCGACAACGACACCAAGCGCATGCTGGAGGAGTGCATGGAGGAGCTGAAGAAGTGCGACGAGCCCAGCGACAACAGCCTGCATCCCATCCTCCACAGGGTGTATGTCAACTCCGGCATGTTCGCCATCGAAAAGGAGATCATCCGCTATGGCCAGAAATACGCCCTGGCGGTGAAAGCCAAGGGACTGTACGACAGCATTTCCAGCGTGGTAAACTTTATCCGGGACGACTACAAGGCCATCGAGGCCCAGGCCCGGCTCTCCAAGGAACAGATCTCACAGAATATCCAGACCATGAGGACCACCATGGTAACGGATATCGACAAGGCCTGCGCGGAATACCTGGAAGACCTGAATCCCAAGAGCATTTATTCCCGGTTCACGGAGGTCCAGGCGTTCACGGAAATCATAGAGAGCCGCAAGGCCATGGCGTCAAAGATCGCCGACAAGATGAAGTGGATCGCCCTGCGGCCGGAAGTGTTTGAGGAGAAGAACAACATCATCCGCGAAGAACTGAACCGCTACCTGATGGAGATCGACGAGCATTACAAGGCAAACCGCGAGTCCATCTTGAAGCTGCAGATCGAAGACCTTCGCAGCCGCCTGGTGAAGACCATCACCGGCTATCAGGGGATCGACGAGGAACTGGTGAGACGTATCGCGAACGTGTCCGATACCCAGGTTCCCCCTTCCTCGCTGAAGGCGCTGCGCATGGACGAGTACATCAACAAGCAGAAGGCGATCTTCATCTTCTCCACCAACGACAAGAAGTCTTACAAGAACGACATCGAAGCCATGTTCGCCGCAACCACCATGCAGCAGTACGAATCCTACATGGCGGAGATCATCTCCGTAGCAAAGGCGAAGACCGAGGAGCTGAAGCAGGAGTTCAAGAACAACATCAACGTGATCTCCAGCAATCTGGAATTCCTGATCAACGACGAGAAGAAGGCAGCCCAGATGCAGGAGAAGGCAAGGGCGGTGCTGGATCTGGTGGAGGCCAGGGACGCCGAGCTGAACCAGAGGATCTGGGGCGAGCTGAAGTAATCAAAAAGAAATAGATTGAAAAAGAGCGATACCTGGTTTAACGGCCGGGTATCGCTTTTTATTGATTTTTGGTGACTTTTAGTGATATTTGTAATTTTCTGTTGTCTAATACATTTTTTCGTCGTAAAAAATGTATTTATGCAACAAATTTCGTTGTAATTTTTGTAATTCTCTGCTATACCCGAATTTAAAGGGGCGCTGACAGAGCAGTATGTCTGCCAACAGCTGAAAACCCTTTAGGATTTAGGGATTTACGAGAATCCTGGCTCGTGAACCTGCCTCTGTACCTGATAGATCAGATCACAAAGCTATAACAAAATGTACGGCTGCCTTTCTGAATACTTTTGGCGGCACAGTCTTCTTCCCTCATCCGTTCTGCTGAATCTCTTCGAATAAGAGCTGCATCACCAGTTCAAAGCTCACGTTCGCGTCCAGGCGCTTTTTCGCCTTCTCGAGGGAGCGGATCACATTCTCGATCCCCTCATAGCTGCTGCGGGCCGCAACCTTCCTGAGGGAGGAGAGCTCTTCCCGGAACACCAGGCTGTTCACGTCGTTCGTGGCCTTAAACAGCAGGACGTCCCGATACCAGATCAGAATGATGTCCAGATAATCGTTGATCTCCAGCTTATACTCATTGGCCCGCTTCACCGCCGCGATCATTTCATTCAGTTCCATGTCCTGAATGTATTTCAACAGGGACAGCACTTCCGATTTGATGTTCTCGAACTCCTCGCTGGTGGCGAGGTGCTTTGCCTTTCCGATGTTGCCCCGGGCAAAGGCCACGCAGACCTCGGCTTTATAGTCCGTGATCTGCAGCTCCTTCATCAGATACTGCCTCACCAGATTGTCCGGCACGGGCTTCATGTTCAGGACCACGCACCTGCTGAGGATCGTGGGAAGAAGGGCCTCCACATTGGAGGTGAGAAGAAGGATCACGACGTACTCCGGCGGCTCCTCCAGAGTCTTTAAGAGGGCGTTCTGGGCCTGGGGCGTCATCTTCTCCGCCTCGTTCATAATGTAGACCTTGTAGGGACTGCTGTAGGGCTTAAAGTCCACGTCCCCGCTGATCTGGGCGCGGATATCGTCCACACTGATAGTCCCCGCCTTTTCGTGGGTCACCTTAATAATGTCCGGCTGGTTGTCGGAGAGCGCCTTGCGGCAGGAACCGCACTTCTGGCAGGGAATGACCGCCCCCGCCTGCTTCCCACGCTCTTCGCACTGGATCGCCATTGCAAACACCTTTGCTATAAATTCTTTACCGGAGCTCTTTTCCCCGTTGATAATATACGCATGGGAGATCTTTCCCGTGGAGATCGCGTTCCTCAAATGCTCCTTGATCTGCTCCTGACCAATGATATCCTGAAAGCCCGCCATGTCGTTTCTCCTTCCGTACAGTAAGTAATATTCAAATAGCGTTCCCGCAGCCGCTTTATCTGCGGAAAAATTCGTGCAAGCACGATTTTTCCTGCAGATTGAGCGGCTGGCTGAACTGTTAGGTAAAGATGTCCAATAACAATCCCTGGATCTCTCCGATCTTGCCCAAGATCGCGAGGTGGTCCTGTTCGTCTTTCATCAGTTCCTGGGCCAGTTCATCCAGGGTCTGGTCCACCAGGCGGATGATGCCGTACACTCTGTGCCGGCCCCGCCGGTCCAGGAAATTTTCCCGGGAAAAATTGTGGGACCTGGTGACGACCTCGTTCAGGAAATCCTTGATGAGTCCCCGGTAATGTTTCATATCTTTCACATCGCGCCGCTTCGCCAGCTTATCCCCCTGCATGGTGATCTCTTCCAGGAGGGTGTTGAGGCGGGTCTGCAGTTCCGCTTCCTCAATGTGGCTCGCCAGGGTAAACTTAAAACTGCCGTCCCCCTCCGGCACCGGCTTCGCCTGCTCCGTCTGCTGAACCTGCGCTGCCGCGTTCACTTTAATATCCAAAGACTCACCTCCTTTTTGCGTGGGTTATGCCGTCCGTCCCTCATTCCATAATCGTATCAATACTCATATCGGCAAAATTCAGGAATTCTTTATGTACGCCGCGATCTCCTCCAGGCAGCGCTCCAGGTCGTCGTTATAAAAGCTCCTGGGATTTCCAGCCTCCAGAAGTTTTTCCTCTGAAAAATCCGCGCTGTCCGCCAGAAACCGACGGCACATCTCGTCATACCGGGGCTTCTGCTGTTTCCGCTCCCGGTTTAAGGCCCGCTGCAGGCGGACGCCGTCGTCCAATTCCACAAGCACGGGCAAAACCTTCTCAGCCCCAAAATACTCCCGGAACATCCGGTACGCCTCCAGCGTGCCAATGATCAGATAGTCCGCTTCCTGCAGATCGATCCCGCCGTCGTCCACCGTAAAATACCGCCAGAGCCCCTGGCAGGTCTCGTAAGCCCTCATCTCGATGATCTTCCCCTGTGCCTGCAGAGTAAGAAATCCTTTTTCATCCGTGAAATGGTACTCCACGCCTTCCTGCTCCCCCTGACGAATAGGGCGCGTGGTGTACGGAACCACCGTGTGCAGATGCAGATCTTCCCTCTGCAGGAGCCGCTTATATATCGTATCTTTTCCCGTGGAGCTCTTTCCCATCAGGCAAATGATCCTGCCCATCACACTCTCCCCCGTCTGTGTTTTCTGATCTCATAGAACGGCGCAACCTGGTCCGCTCTCCCTGACACATTTTACCAGCAGATCCGGGCCGTTTACTCCCTGCAGATTCAGCCCCTGTTTCTTATATATGCGCAGCCGCCCGCAGAGTTCCCCGGTAAAAAGCTCCCCGGGCACCAGGATCGGCGATCCGGGCGGGTATAAATTAACAAAATCCGCTGCTATCCGTCCCTCGCACTCTGTCAGCGGGACTTCCTCCCAGGGGCGGTCCCAGGCCTCGTAAAATTCCAGGGCCTTTATAGGACGATATGCGGCATGTGACACCCTCTCCCGACCTGTCTCCGTCCTTTCAAATTCCATAGAACGCTTGCGCAGGGCGCTCTCCCCGGCAGCCGTTATCACCAGCCCCAGCTCCCGGTCCATCTCCAGAAGGGCCTCCGTCATCCGCCGGTATCCCTCCGGGACATCCCCCACCGTGAACATGGCGAGGCAGTAATTGCCAGCCGCCATCTCGAGCTGCAGATGATACTGCTGCCGCAGTCTGTCGTACAGTTCCCGGCCGGAAAGCTCCCCAACTCCGTCGCGGACCGCCAGCTTCCCAATATCCTGCCTCTGTTTCCAGCTTCCATAAGCACCTGTCTCTGGCTCCCCGCTGCCAGATTCCGATTTCCGGAATTCCCCCTCCGGCCGGGCCGCTAAAAATTCCAGTCTTTTGCAAGCCCGCAGATCGTACATCATGTTTCGGAAATTGCTGTAAAAATCGGAAAAGAGCTTCCGGCCCTCCCTCTCTATCATAGAGAGGGCGTTGTCCACGCTTGCCATCAGCACATAGGAAGGACTGCTGGACTGGTAGATCCTCAAAAACCGCTTCAACAGGTCCCGGTCCACCCCCTCGCCGCTTACATGGAGCAGGGCGGTCTGGGTCATGGCCGGCAGGGTCTTGTGAAGGCTGTGGATCACCAGGTCCGCCCCCGCCTGACAGCTGTTCTCAGGAAGCGTTTCACCGCATCCCGCCAGCCCCAGATGGGCCCCATGGGCCTCGTCCACGATCAGGATCTTTCCGAAAGAGTGGACGATCTCCGCAATCTCCCGGACCCGGGCGATCCTCCCTTCGTAAGTCGGAGAGACGATCAGCACCGCGTCGGCGTCTCCCTCCCTCCGCAGGGCCTCCCGGACCTGTTCCGGCGTCACCGCCTCGGAAATTTCAAAACCCGGCAGGATCTCCGGATATATGTATGATAATTGTAATCTTCTCAGATAGGCCGCATGATAGACAGACTTGTGACACCCCCGGGAGATCAGAAGCTTTCCGCCAAAGGGAACCGCCGCGCTGACGGCGCTCAGAATCCCCCCGGTGCTGCCGTTCACGAGGACAAAACTCTCCTCCGCGCCGTAAAGGGCTGCGGCCCGCTTCTGCAGGTCCAACAGAATACCCTCCGGGGCATGGAGATTGTCAAATCCGTCGATCTCCGTGATATCCATGCGATAAAGTTCCGGCGGCATCTCCCCGAAGGTTCTTCTCTTATGCCCCGGCATGTGCAGGGGATAATCCGGCCCCTGGGCATATTCAGCTAATCGATCGTATAAATGCTTCAATTATCCCTCGGTCCCCTTGTATGCGGATGATGTATCTTCAAGCATAACCTTCCCGTGTCCGTGATGCAGATGAAACGTCTCCAGTAAAGAACACCATTTATCCGCCGTGGTGACGATCCAGGCTTCACGGCACATGGGCATTTTGCTGATGGTCAGGGGCCACATGTGTTTCGCGATGATGTCCCTCTCCCGGTCCGTCAGTTCATACTCTTTCGAGGCGTTCCGCAGGGCGATGCCGGGATGGTAAAATCCGTGAAGGTTCTGGGGCTTTCTGGCGTCTCCGATGTGCCAGTCGTAGAGGAAATAGTCGTGGAGCAGAGCGCCCCGGATCAGCTCCCTTCTATTGCAGGAAATATGGAGCTTGTCGCTGATCACAAGACTGCATTTCGCCACGTCCATGCAGTGCTGATTAACCGTCATATTGCCGTGCTGGATATACCCCTTCGTGGAACGAAAATTATAGGAACCCAGAATATCAGGCGCCGCCTCGTGGATCTGGCGGTACAGTTCCCTCTGCCGCTCCAGATTTCTCTTCCAGCGCTCCGCCTGACGCCGATTTCGGTATATGCCGCCTTTCTGTCTCATAGCTCCATCCCCTCTGAAACCATACCTTCATAAAACGTTCTGTCACAGAAGACCATCCGCCCCGTCAATCCCCCGTCACCCGTTTCGTTCTCCCTCTATTTCTATGCCGCCAAACCCGTTCACAGAAACTTTTTCGTCAGACCTTCCCTTCCAACTATACCGATCTCCCTGCAGATCCGATCCGCATAGACCGCACCGTCTCTTGATCCTACCACTGCCCGCGGATCTCGTTCTCCTCCACAGGTCCCTCTTCCTCCGGCTGTTCCGCCGGATTCTGGCCCTCCGGATAGTAATAGCAGACCACGGGATAACCGGTTCCGATGCTGTTATACAGCGTCTGCGCCGTCTCTGTCGGCAGGTTTACGCATCCGTGGGATCCGTTGTTCAGATAGATCCGTCCGCCGAACACTCTTCTCCAGGTTGCGTCATGCAGTCCATAACCCCGGTAATAAGGCATCCAATAAGAGACAAAACTCTCATAATCCGGCCCCACCAGGACCCTGTCCCTCTCCTTAAACTTCAGGGCAAAAATCCCCTCGGGAGTAGCGTTCCCCGAGGCAACGTCGCCGGTGACGCAGTCCGAATCGATGATCAGCTGCCCCTTATAATACAAATACACATGCTGGTTTGTGATATCCACCTCGACATAGGAATTTCCCACGCCGTTTCGGAACTGTACGTAGTTGTGGGTTGCGCTGACAGGCTCTCTCTCCTCCACGGCTGCTCCCTGACGGATCAGCTCGGAGAGTTCCTGGGCCTCTTTCTCGCAGTCCGTAGTCCAGCCGGTGATACATTTCAGGTTCACGTCCACGCCCAGCGTCGTCCGGAAAGTATAGTAGTGTCCGTTGGGGTCTGCCTCCTTTGCCATCTCCTGCACGAATTCAGCCACCGCTTCCTCGTCCAGGCAGGGTTTTTCATCCTCGATGCTGACCCACTGGCTCAGTTCCTCCGGGCCTACCGTAATCTCCGTTCCGTACCAGTCATAACTTATCTTCGCGCTAAGCCATTTATTTGCCGTCTCCACAGCCTCATTCAGGGCACGGTCCTTCAGCGTTACCGCCGGCTCATTATAGCAGCCCGTGCTCTCCACGTCCACCTTGGCCTCTAAGGCGCACAGGGCGTCCCCGATCACAGGCAGCGCCTTCTCCGGGTCCATTTTCGTCCCTGCCTCTTCCGAGAGCAGATGGTAGGCGTTCTCCTCCGGAGAATACTCGCTGATGCTCGCATCCTTCGGCGCAATGGTCCGCTCCTCGCCGCAGGCGTCCCAGCCCTCCAACGCTTTTTTCAGCAGTTCCTCATCAAAGACCACGTCCTGATCAAATTCATAACTCCGGCCGTCCTTCCAGAGCATTTCCACCCATCGGAAGGCGTTCTGCTGCGCAAAAATTTCTCCTACAAGCTGATCCGTATCTTTCCTGTGAAGCTCCACGTCCTCCGGCCGGATTACGCCGATCACGGTATTTTCTGCCGGATTTTCCGGGTTCCTCCCGCTGACTTCCAAGGTATAATTCTGAAGCCGGCTGTCCAGGATCACGCTGACTTCCGCAGGCTTCTTGTCGCCGCAGTCCACTCCGTTTATGATCGTTCCCCGCAGGAAACATTCTCTGTACCTATACACTCCCAATCCATAGACCGTACCCGCTCCACCCAAGATCAGGAACAACAGGACGGCCGCCAGGATCCAAGGCCATTTTTTGCTCTTTTTCATGATCTAAGATCTCTTTCAATAAAAATGTATTTGCCTTAATTTATTGCCGCATTCCTCCACAGCAGAAACGCCGGGACTTCACTCACACTTTTGGCATGATTTCTCGCCAAACTTCTTCCGGCAATATTCCTCCACCACTTCTTCCTCAGAAAAATGGTATTTTTTCCCTTTGATCTCCTGATATTCTTCATGCCCCTTTCCGATCAGGGCGATGATATCCCCCTTCCGGGCGTTGTCCAGAAGGTAATGGATCGCTTCCTCCCGGTCAATGATGGTGATATATTTGCCGTGATGGACCTCCAGGCCCTCGATGATGGTCTTATTGATCTCCTCCACTTCCTCGTCCCGGGGGTTGTCCATGGTCAGGACGGTGAGATCCGCATATTTTCCCGCCGCCAGCCCCATATCGTACCGTCGGGCCTTGGCCCGGTTCCCGCCGCCCCCGAAAAGGACGATCAGACGCTCCGGGTGATAGGATTTCAGCATGGAGAGAAGGTTTTCCGCGCTGACGGCGTTGTGCGCATAGTCGATCAGCATCGTGGTAAAGGAAGACGGCCCGGAGAGCAGCTGGGTGCGTCCCTTCACGTAAGCCTTCCGCAGACCGGAGAGGATGGCGCTGTCGCTGGCCCCGACCTGGGCTGCCGCCGCGATGGCCGCCAGCGCATTCTCTACGTTAAAATCGCCCGGCATGTTAATACAGATCTGCCCCGTACGCCTGCCGCCGAGATGGAACGTCACCCCGATCAGTCCGGGCTCCCAGATATTGTGGATGTCCTCCGCCATATAATCCGCCTTGGTCCTGCGGGAGAAGGTGATGATCTCATCCTTTGCAAGCTCCACGGCTTCCTTCCATCGGGGATCGTCGACGTTGACGATGACCGGCCCCGTCTGCCGGAACAGTTCCTTTTTACAACCAAAATATTCCTCAAAGGTCGCGTGTTCTCCCGGACTGACATGGTCCTGGGAGATATTTAAGAACACGCCGCAGGTAAAATGGATCCCCAGGGTCCTGGCGTGCTTGATGGCCTGGGAGGAGACCTCCATCACCACGTACCGGCACCCCTTTCTCACCATGCGGTCAAAGAGCTGGTGCAGCTCGTAGGACTCCGGCGTCGTATTGACGGTAGCGTATTTTTCATCCCCGATAAAGGCGCCCACCGTGCCGATCATGCCAACCTTGTGCCCGTCCTCCTCCAGGATCTTCTTGATCATGTGGGTCGTAGTGGTTTTTCCCTTTGTCCCCGTCACCCCGATGATCTCCAGCTTTGAAGCCGGATTGCCGAACCAGTTGATGGACATATAGGCCAGGGCTTCCCGGGTGCTCCCAACCCGGATCACCGTCACGGACTCCGGCACGTCCACCGCATCCTCCACGATCAGCGCGGCCGCACCGGCCTCCGCCGCCTGCCGGGCATAGATGTGTCCGTCCGTCTTCACTCCCTTCAGGCAGAAGAACGCCGAGCCCTTCTCCACTTTTCTGGAATCATAGACCAGGGAGCCGATTTCCGTATCCACGCTTCCCTGCCCGCAGCTGTATTTCACTCCGTTCAGTATTTCTCTGAGTTTCATCTATCCCCTCGTTTCCGCCGCCCGCCTTTAACGGATCTGCTCGTCGATATATTCTCCCTCAAAGACCACATAGGAAGGCCCCATCATGTGGACCACGTTGTTTTCATCCCACTCCACATGGAGGACGCCGCCGATCTGCTCCACATCCACGGCCCTGTCGCAGAGCCCCATGCGGTTTAAGAACACTGCCGCCGTGCAGCACCCTGTGCCGCAGCCGATGGTCTCCCCGCAGCCCCGCTCCCACTCCCGGATCTTCAGGTGTCCCCTGTCCACCAGCTCCACGAAAGTCACGTTCGTCCTCTTCGGAAAAACCTCATGATTCTCTATCAGCGGCCCGTATTTTTCGATCTCCAGGCGGCTCAGATCCTCCACCCGGATCAGGGTGTGGGGATTTCCCCAGGAGAGGGAGGACGCCTCAAAAACACGGTCCCCCACCTGGATCGGCTGCAGCAGGAACTCCGGCTCGGCAGTCTTCACGGGAATCTGCGCCGGGTCAAAGACAGGCTCGCCGATGGCCGCCTCGATGTCCACCACCTGTCCGTCCTTCACCTTCAGATAAACCGTCTTGACGCCGCCCAGAGTCTCGATCGTCAGCGTCTCCTTCCGGGTCAGCCCGTGATAGTACACAAACTTTCCCGTGCTGCGCAGGGCGTTCCCGCACATCTCCGCCTCCGTCCCGTCCGGGTCAAAGATCCGCATCCGGAAATCGCAGGTCTCCGAGGGACAGATCAGTACCATGCCGTCCGAACCGATCCCGAAATGCCGGTCAGAAACCTTTTTTGCCAGTTCGTTTAAGTCTCCCAGCTCCTGATGAATGGCGTCGATATACACATAATCGTTGCCGTAAGCATGCATCTTTGTAAACCGAATACCCATCCTGATACCTGATCCTTTCACCTGCCAGCTGTTCCTTACGCCTGCAGGCTGTTCCATATGTCTGCCAGCTGTTCCTTACGCCTGTCGGCTGTTCCATACATCTGTCGGCTGTTTCTTTCATCCGTTGCAAGAGTTCTGTCGCCGCAGCAGGAACCAATATGCCGCAGCCCCTCTGATCTGTTCCCTGATCCGCTCCATGTCACACAAACTTGGAAGGAGCAAGAACTCCTGCTCCTCCCCACGCCGGACTGCTATAACAGGAATTTTAGCTGCCGCACCCTCCCGCGGCATCCTGCGCCATTCTACTTCAGCGCCTGTTCAAGATCCGCGATAATGTCGTCCACGTTCTCGATGCCGATGGAGATCCGGACAAAGCTCTTGGTGATCCCCAGCGCCATCTTCGTGTCGTCCGGGATGGACTCATGGGTCTGGGTCCAGGGATAAGTAATCAGGGTCTCCGTGCCGCCCAGGCTCTCCGCGAACAGGACAAGATTGACGTTGGACAAAAGCTTCTGTGCAGTCTCCTCGCTGTCCAGCTCAAAGGAGATCATTCCCCCGAAGCCCGTGGACTGCTTCCGGCTCACCGCATAATTGATATGATCTTCAAAGCCCGCGTAGTAGACCTTCTTCACCTTCGGCTGGGTCCTCAGCCAATAGGCCACCTTTCTGGCGTTCTCGTCATGCTGCCGCATGCGGAGGGAGAGCGTTTTAAGCCCCCGGAGCACCAGCCAGCAGTCGAAGGGAGCCAGCTGCGCCCCCATGGACTTGATCTGTCCCTGGAAAAACGGGATCATCGCCGGATCCTTCACCACGACGATGCCCGCCAGCACATCGTTGTGCCCGGTAAGATATTTTGTCCCGCTGTGGACCACAATATCCGCCCCCAGATCCAGCGGTCTCTGAAAATAAGGGGTGAGGAACGTGTTGTCCACCACAAAGATACAGTTGTTTTCCCTGGCGATCTTTGCGATCTCCTGGATATCCGCCACCTTCATCATGGGGTTCGTGGGAGTCTCCAGAAAGATCATCCTCGTCTCCGGCCGGAGCGCCTTCTTCACGTTCTCCAGATAAGACATGTCCACATAAGTAAACTCACAGTTAAATTTCGTAAAGATCTCGTCGCAGATACGGAAAGTACCGCCGTAGATATCATCGCAGAGGATCACGTGGTCCCCGTTGTTCAGCAGGTTGAAGACCGCCATATTGGCAGCTTGTCCGCTGGAGAATGCAAAGCCCTCCGCGCCGTTCTCCAGGATCGCCATGGTCCTCTCCAGCTCCTGACGGGTCGGGTTCTGCACGCGGGAATAATTATAGCCTGTGGAAACGTCAAAGGTCTTGTGACGGAACGTAGCGGTCTGGAAGATCGGAAAGCTCACCGCGCCCGTGATGGGTTCGCAGCCCAGCGCTCCATGCACTACCTTTGAGTCAAAGTGCAGGCCCTCTTTCCTGTCAAATTCGCTGTAAGCACATTCTTCTCTCATGATCCCCTGATCCTTTCTGGATTTCCTTCGTCTCTTCCTGTCTTTTTCTATTCTTCCCAGATCCTGACAAAATATAAGGCAGGATCCGGTACTCGCAGGCATGCGCCTGTGGACTTCGATTTTTCTGCCGCAGCGCGCTGTCGATTCGAATCGTTTTCCCTTAAACTGTCTCCATCATACCACAGAAAACAGTTCTTTTCAATCTGAAACGCGAAAAAGGTTGGCGGGCTGTGGACGGCATCCTCTGATCCCAATAAAAAAACTCCATCCTTAGTGCCCAATGCGGGACCAAGGATGGAGCAGAGGTTACAGATTCTCATTTTTCAGGGCGTCGATGGGATTTTCCTTCTTCACCTTGCTCATGGCGTACAGCATGGTGGCAAACACCACCAGGAACACGCTGAGCACCGCGATCCCGATGGCCGCCCAGGGCAGGCGGAAAGTAGTCTCGTAGCCTTCCATGACTGCCAGATAGATCAGCCAGGTGACCCCGCAGGAAACCGGAAGGCCGTACAAAAGGGCCCTGGAGCCGTACAAAAGGCACTCATAATTCATCATGCGGTTAAACCCTCTGCCAGACATTCCCACCGATTTCAGCATGGCAAATTCCCTCCGCCTCAAAGCGATGTTCGTAGAGATGGTGTTGAAGACGTTGGCCGCCGCGATCAGGGAGATCAGCACGATAAATCCGTAGGAAAACACCCGGATGATCAGCACCGTGTTCCGATCGGATTCCTCCACCGCCGCCATATCAAACAGATTCTGATAGCTCAATCCGCTTTCGCTCAGCACGGTCTTCATGGCTTCATAGCTTTCCGCATGCGAGCTGGATCGGATCGTATAATAGCAGGCGTCCTTGGCGTTTACGTCAAAATCCGGGAAGACCGCATTGGCAAGACTTAAAGGGTACAGGAGATGGGAATCGGAAAGGTTGCGGATATAGTCCGGCTTTTCTGTAATTACTTTTCCGACGCTGAGAACGTACTTCTGCGTCGCCTCCTGCTGCGTCAGATCGATGAACTCGCCGTCCTCATACCGCGTATCTTCCTTCATGTAGCGATATACGAGATTCCCGCTGTCGTCGCTTTCAATGTCATAAACGAAATAGCCGGGTATCTTCTTATTTTCATAAAACTCCACCTCAAATTCGTTCCGGCTGAAGATCTTTAATGTTTCGTACTTTTGGGTAAAGAGGTTAAATTGCGTCATGCCGTCCAGCGCCAGGGCCAGGGGATGCTCCGGATCCATATACGTTTCCTCCCTCAGTCCATGCTTCTTCAGCAGTTCCCTATAAGTCTCGTCGTTCACAAAGGAGATCCGCAGGTAAATATTGAGCCGGGGATCCTCCGCGTTCTGCGACAGATTCTTTTTCAGATAATCGGCCCCTCTCTCCGTCAGATACTCCGACCGGATCTTTATATTGCCTCCATACCGCTCACGGGCGTAAGCAGCGCCAGTGACGTATTTTACCGTCCGTATCCGGTCCAGCAGCTCATCCGGGGATAAGCCGTTCCATTCCTCGGGATAGACCTGATAGACCAGATCGTAGTCCACAGACTCTAAGCCGTTGGACACCATCATGGTCAGATATTCAGTAAAGGCGGAGGCCGAGACAAACAGCACAATGCTCATAAACAGGCTCAGCACCGTGGCCCTGTATTTTTTGCGGCTGCGCTTATAATGCTTGGCGGCAAGGACCCCCGGCAGGCCAAACAGCCTGTAAGTCAGCTTGGAGGTACCGGCCTTCTTATTTTTTGAAGCGACGTCCTGGTTCTGGCGAATGGCCTCCACCGCGGAAATCTTCGTGGCCCTCTTAGAGGGGATCCAGGCGGAGATCAGGACGGTGATGAGGGATACCGCCACCGCGATCCCAATGGAAAGCGGAGAAACGCTCAGGGTCAGATCCCCATGGAAGCCGATGGAACGGAACCTGCTGCCGAGGAAAAAGATCGTGACGCCGATCCCGCCGATCCCCGCCAAAATGCCCAGGGGGATGCCCACGGCGCTGACGGTAAGCGCCTCAAATAAAACCATCCGCTTCAGCTGTTTCTTTGTAGCGCCCACGGAGGACAGCAGGCCGAACTGTTTTGTGCGCTCCGACACGGAAATGGAGAACGCGTTGTAGATCAGGGCCACGGAGCCGAACATGATGAGCGCGGTCACAATGGCCGCGAGGCTGTAAAGCATCGTGCTGAAGCCGTCAAACCGGAAAGTTCCCAGGACCATCAGCAGATCCCGGTTCGTATCCCCGCCCAGGTCATTCTGCGACATAAAGTCATAAATATCGTTTGATTTTTTCGTCCGGAAATACACGTCCACGACGTCATCCGGGGAGATTGCTTCGTCCGCAACGGTGAGGGCCGTGTAGCCCGGCGCCATCCTGTCCTCTATCCTCCAGGACAGCCGTTCATAAAAACCGACGACGGTATAAACCCGGGTCTCCCGGACCTGAAGAGCCTCCCCGGCGGAGTCATCCGTTTCTTCCCAATAGGGAGTCTCCTGGGTCAGCGTATCGCCCTCCCACACCCGCTGTCCGAGAGGGAGGGTCAGCTTTTCGCCGATGGAGTGTTGGACCCCGCCGTTGGCATACAGATGCTCGGGCAGCAGGATCTCATCGGAGGTCTCGGGGAACCTTCCGGAGGTGATATGGACCGGCAGGAAGTCCTCTGCGCCGTCTCCGGCTCCCAACAGGTAAATGTAAGGTTTGAGCTCGTTCTTGCACCCCTCTGCCACGGCGTACCCCAGCTCCTGAAGATAAACGGCTCCCTCGATCTTTCCGCTGTCCCGGATCATCTCATAAGTCCCAAGATCCCTTCCCAGGGACCTGCCGTACCAGTTTCCTGCCGCATAGATCCGGTCTTTCACCGCATAGTTCTGCATACTGGCTGCAAAGGTCGTCACCGCGCAGATCATCGACGCCGAAAGAATGATCCCGACGATGGTGACCAGCGTCCGAACCCTGTTTTTCTTTAAGGACTGAATCGTTACTTTGTGAAATACGTTCATCTGCTGATCACCTCGTCTCGCGTAATGCGTCCGTCTTCGATGGAAAGGATGCGGTCCGCCTGCAGCGCGATACTTTCATCGTGGGTGATGATGATCAGCGTCTGGTCATATTTTTTGTTGGAGAGCTTCAGCAGTTCCACGATCTCCTGACTGTTTTTGGAGTCCAGGTTTCCCGTGGGTTCGTCCGCCAGCACGACAGCGGGCGCGTTCATCAGGGCCCTGCCGATGGACACCCTCTGCTGCTGCCCGCCGGAGAGCTGATTCGGCAGATGGTTCTCACGGCCGGTGAGCTTCAGCGTGGTCAGAAGCTCCTTCAGCCGGTCTTCGTTGACCTTCCGACCATCCATCAAGACCGGGAGCGTGATGTTTTCCGTCACGTTCAGCACGGGGATCAGGTTGTAAAACTGATAGATCAACCCCACCTGCCGGCGGCGGAAGATGGCAAGCTGCTCGTCGTTCTGGGCATATACGTCGCAGCCGTCCATATACACCTTGCCCCCCGTGGGCTTATCCACGCCCCCCAGAATGTGGAGCAGGGTGGATTTCCCCGATCCGGAGGGACCAATGATCGCGATAAACTCTCCCTTATTTACGGAAAAGGAGACATGGTCCAGCGCCCTCACCTGATTTTCACCCTTGCCATAGGTCTTGCAGAGATCTTCTACTCTCAATATTTCCATGTGGAAACTCCTTTCTTGATCCTGCGGAAGGCGGCAGTTTTGAAAAATTCCATCCCTGCCGCCCTGCCGACGGCCAGGGTGGTTCTTGGAAATAACCGCCGCCAGATTCCGCTTTTAGAATCATACTACCTCGCCAGGGTGACAGGCCGGTGACTCCAAAATAACAAAAACGTCACTTGATCAAAAAAGGAGCCGCTCCCGCCGGACCGGCTCCTCTCCGCTGTTATATGGTTCCCTTATAAAACCGGATGGTAAACAGAGCTCCCCCCGGAGATCGGTTTTCCGCTTTTACCGTCCCGTTCTGGGACATGATGATCGTTCTGGCAAGGGCAAGTCCAATGCCGAAGTTCTTTTCGTCCGACTGCTTCCCTTTATAAAAGCGCTCAAAGATATGCGGCAGATCCCCGGCGTCGATCCCGCTGCCGGTGTCCGCCACCGTGATCTCGGTATAGAGCGCGTTTTCCTGCGCCGTGATCTCGATGGTCCCGCCGCCCGGCGTATGCTCCATACAGTTTTTCACGATATTGCCGATCGCCTCCGCCGTCCACGCCACGTCGCCGGTGAAGCTGCCCTCGGCCTTTATCACAAGCCTCTGCTCCCGCAGTTCGATGGGAACAAGGAGGGACGCTGTGCCCTCCCGGAGCAGATGTTCCGCAGGAATGGTTTCTTTCTGGAACTGTACCGTACCCGCTTCCAGCTTCGACAGCTTGAGCAGCGCGGTGACCAGCCATTCGATGCGGGAGAGCAGTCCCATCAGTTCCCGCGCCAGTTCCACCCGGCGTCCGTCCTCCACCTCCGGCTCGGAGAGAAAGGAGAGCAGGAGATTGGCGGAGGTCAGCGGCGTACGGATCTGGTGGGAGATGTCGGCGATCAGATCCGCAAGATACACCTTGTCCTCTTGAAGCTGCGCCCTTTGTTCCCGCAGGCGCTCCGTCATTTTATGGATCTCGCTCTGGAGGATCCCAAGCTCCCCCTCCTGATAATCGCCCAGCATCACCTTGACGCCGTCGCCGTGCAGGATACGGTCGATATCCGCGGAGAGCTCATAAATGCGGCGGTACCGCCGATAGGTTGCGCCGGTATGGATCAGGAGGAAAAGCAGCGACAACAGCAGCGTAAACCAGCCGAAGCGCCGATCCCAGCGCCAGGCGGCAGTCACCGCGGCGGCGGTCAGAACGACCTGACAGAGGAGTGTCCTGCAGATTTCCCTGTTTCGTAAAAATTTCATCAGACATCCACCTTATAGCCCAGCCCCCGAACCGTTTTGATCAGCTTCGGGTCCTGGGGATCTTCCTCGATCTTCTCCCGCAGACGCTTAATATAGACGGTCAGCGTGTTGTCATTCACAAACTCCCCCGCGATATCCCAGATGGCTTCCAACAGCTGGGCCCGGGAGAGCACGGCCCCCCTGTTATTCAGAAAGACCAGCAGCAAACGGTATTCCAGGGCGGAAAGATACAGGTCCTTCCCGTTTTTGGCCGCGATCCCCTTGACGGTATCGACCGTGACGTCGCCGAGGCGGATGACCGACCCGGCTCCCCCCGTCAGACGCATAATGTTTCTGATCCGGTAGAGCAGTTCCCGGGGGCGAAACGGCTTCGCAATGTAATCGTCCGCCCCCAGCTCAAAGCCGGTGACGGTGCTGAACTCGTCGCCGGAAGCGGTGAGGAAGATTACAGGAACGTTATAATCCGATTTGATCGCTTTGCAGACCGCAAACCCGTTTCCCTCCGACAGTGAAATATCTAAAAGTACAAGATCCACCGGCCCGGCGGCCATTGCCCCCAGCGCCTCCGTCTGCCCCGGGGCACTGCGGACTTCATAGCCTTCCTTCGCCAGAAAGGCCGTCAGGTTTTCCACAATTTCTTTGTCGTCCTCCACCAAAAGTATCTTTGTCATATCTTACCCCGTTAAAGCAAGTTTATTGCTACCATTATAGCACCGGGACAGAGAAAAGGAAAGCCGGGGCGTTTATTCAAACCATTTGACTTTCATCACAAAACAGTCCATCTTTTTGTGCAAAAAAAGACTGTCCGCAAAATTTCTTGCTGCGACAGTCTTTTTGGAATGCCCAGAACCGGAATCGAACCAGTGACATAAGGATTTTCAGTCCTCCGCTCTACCAACTGAGCTATCTGGGCATAAAGCTTATAGCGTTTGCGCTATCCGCTTTGCGTAGCGGGGACAGGATTTGAACCTATGACCTTCGGGTTATGAGCCCGACGAGCTTCCAGACTGCTCCACCCCGCGTTATATCATTATTATATGCCTCGCCCGTAAAAAAGATACAGGTGAGAGTGGATGGAGGTGGATTCGAACCACCGAAGCATTGTGCAGCAGATTTACAGTCTGTCCCCTTTGGCCACTCGGGAATCCATCCATATTTATTTTAGGCTCTACAGAGCCGATAGGGGGACTCGAACCCTCAACCTGCTGATTACAAATCAGCTGCTCTGCCAATTGAGCCATATCGGCGTATTCATTTCAGCTGATTTGTAATCAGCTGCTCTGCCTACAATAGCCATACGGCTATTGTCAAGAATTGAGCCATATCGGCGTACTCACTTCAGCTGATTTGTAATCAGCTGCTCTGCCTACAATAGCCATACGGCTATTGTCAAGAATTGAGCCATATCGGCAAACCATACTATCGAAAGGAAATGGGGCCTATAGGGCTCGAACCTATGACCCTCTGCTTGTAAGGCAGATGCTCTCCCAGCTGAGCTAAGACCCCACTAACGACCCAGATCGGGCTCGAACCGACGACCTCCGCCGTGACAGGGCGGCGCTCTAACCAACTGAGCCACTGGGCCAAACCTAAGAGTGCAGACATCTTAGGGCCTGCACCCTCAAAACCGAACGCTGAACTCCTCTTCTCTCCGTTTCCACTTCCCCGTCTCCCTCCTGGTTAAGCCCT